>JAIQFU010000379.1 GCA_020073115.1 Terriglobia bacterium | reverse complement strand
TCTGGTCCTGGTCGGGGAGCCGGCTGGATCTGACGCTGCCCTCGCCGGTGAAATCGCCGGTGCGCTGGTCCAGGCGGATGTGGTCGGCCGCGGTGGAGCTGGTGGCGTCCCAGACACGCGCGGGAGCGTCGAGAAGGATAATATTGTCGGAATCGAGCGTGGCCTTGGAGGCGCGGGCGTGGCGCTCCCCTTCGTCGTACGAGAAATCGCCGGACTGCTCCATGGACGCCAGGCGGCTGGTCTTCGAGTCGAAGCGCGCCAGCAGATCCCGGCTGGATGTATGGAAAACCGCGCGGCCGCGCTTCCGCTCCTCCGCCGTGGGCTCGGTCTGGGTCTTGGCGTTTGTGGCGCGGAACGATTCCACACGGTTCTCCGGCCCGTATGCGATCGTCATCTGCTGCCCTTCCAGCGTCCGGTGGTGCTGCGCCGGCTGGTTCGGCAGAAACTCCAGCGTTCCCGGAGAGCGCGTAACCACGGTTTCGATCTCCCGCCCATCCGGCCGCATCTTGAGGTCGAAGGCGTCGGCCCGCAGAATGTGGCTCTCGCTCAGTGGCCGCCCCGCCGCGGGCAACGGCCTGGATTGCACCTCGCTGCCGGCGCTCGCGTTCACCAGCGCCAGCAGGTTCTCGCTGCCCCTGGCCTCGAAATTCAGTTCCACCCGGCCCGCTTTGACCGTGGTCTCCGACGTGGCGGAGGTGGAGACAAGCTGCGCTCTGCCGCTTCCCGTGATCTTCTGGATTTCGCCACCGTCGTTGAAATCCATCAGGAGGGAATCGGCCGCATAGTGCAGCTTGCGGTTGGGGAAGGCGTCCGTACCGTGCGCGAGATTCGCCTCCACCTGCCGGATGCGCCGCTTCCCGTCGCCGTCGGGCTTGTCCAGCCGGATGACGTCGTCATTGCCTTCCACCACCATGTCGCCGCGCGTGAGCCGCCCCCACGGCTTCAGCCAGATCTCCGAAAGCGACTCCTTGTAAGTGGCGCTGGAAGCTTCCACTTTCATCGCTTTGGCATTCGGCCCCGGCGGCATCCAGTGCAGTTCCACGTCCTTCTTCATCACCAGGTCGCGGGTCGTCGGGTCGTAATACGCTCCCGTCGCTTTGCCTTCCCCGTTCTGGAAAACGAAGGTCGCCAGGCGGTCGGTCTCGGCCCGGCCGCTGTTGCGGTCCAGGCTGATTCCGGAAGATTTGATGGAAATGAGGGTGTGTTTGGGCTGCCCGTCCGCCGGCACGCCCAGCGTGATCTCTACATCGCCATCCGAATAGAACCGGTTGTCGGCGGTGGTCAGCGTGGCCGTGGCGCTCTTCACCAGGTCGTATTCGTTGGTGTCTTTGCCGTACAGCTTCAGCGTCACGCCCTTGAGGTCTACGCGGGACGCATCCTTCAACTGACGTTCGTCGTCGGCGTCGATCTCCCAGACCTTGCGCCCTTCCACGGAATGTTCCACGTGATACTGGCCGGCGGCGGAACTCAGTTCCGGCGGCAGCGGCTGAGGTTTGGGAGGAGCCTGTTCCCGCAGTACCTGTTTCCGAGCCCTGTAGGTGATCCCGACGCCGCCCAGGATGGCGGCAATCATCACCAGCAGGAGCCACCGCGCGCCTCGCATGGGATAACACCACTATAGCAATCCAGCCGTCCCCGGCAAGGGCGGTGCGCGCTCGCCGCCGGGGAGGCCACCGCCCGGTCTTGGCAAAATAAGAGTTCCGGGACTCTTTCGATATTTTTCGGATCCCTTTTAGGAACGGAAGCGGGGCGCCGCACGTAATATAAGCGAATGGCCGGGAGGCGAAGCGCCCTCATCCTGTATCTGCTCGCAGCCGCCGCGCTCGATGCTCAGTCCGCTCCCGGCCCGTCCGCCGCGCCGAGGGCGCAGATCAAAGATATACGCATTCCGCGCATCCAGAAACCGCCGCAACTGGAGGAGTTCCTCGCGGGCCAGTCCCGCGCGGATATGAAGCGGGTGGACGAGTTCCGCCAGCGCAACCCCGGGGACGGCGTTCCGGCCAGCCGCCGGACTTCCGCCTGGATCGGGTACGACCAGCGGAACCTGTACGCCGTGTTTCTTTGCGAATCGCCCGCCGGCAGGACGCGCGCCCGCATGGGAAAGCGCGAGGACATCTTCGCCGACGATGTGGTGGGGATCGTTCTCGACACTTATCACGACCGCCAGCGCGTCTACGAGTTTTTCGTGAACCCGCTCGGGATTCAGGGCGACGCCACCGCAACCGAAGGGACGAACGACGACTTCAGTTTCGATACGCTGTGGTACTCCGCGGGCCGGCTCACGCCGGAAGGATTCGCGGCCATGA
The DNA here is from genome assembly GCA_020073115.1 of Terriglobia bacterium. Lineage (GTDB taxonomy): Bacteria > Acidobacteriota > Terriglobia > Bryobacterales > Bryobacteraceae > BOG-224. Next base: position 10,609 of record JAIQFU010000379.1, on the reverse strand, counting down.
TGACGATCCCGTTCAAGAGCCTGCGTTTCAAGTCCGAGGACATGCAAACCTGGGGCATGGCGCTCTTCCGCTCGATCCCCGAGAACAACGAGAGCTCGTTCTGGCCGTATATGACCCTGAAGGTGCAGGGCTTCGGGCAACAGATGGGGAACATGAGCGGGCTGGAGAGCATTTCACCGGGGCGCAACCTGCAACTCATTCCGTACGGGGCATTCGCTTCCTCGCACTTCCTGGACAATCCGGATTCCGCCGCGCCCTCTTTCAAGGGGAAGACCACGTTTCGCCCCGGCCTCGACGCCAAGGCCGTGCTGCACGATTCGCTCACCCTGGACCTGACGCTCAACCCGGATTTCAGCCAGGTGGAATCGGACGATCCGCAGGTGACCGTCAACCAGCGCTACGAAGTCCAGTTTTCCGAGAAGCGGCCCTTTTTCCTGGAGAACAGCTCGTATTTCAACACGCCGGAAACGCTGTTCTTCTCGCGGCGCATCATCGACCCGGAGTTCGGCGCGCGATTGACCGGGAAGGCCGGCCGCTGGGCCCTCGGCGCGCTGGCGATGGACGACCGGGCCCAGGGAGAGACTTCCGACCCGGCGGCCCCCTACTATGGCGAGCACGCCGTAATCGGCGTGGTGCGCGCGCAGCGCGAGTTCGGGAAACAGAACAATATCGGAATCCTCGCCACCGACCGCGAGTTCGCGGGGAGCTACAACCGCGTGGAATCCGCGGACGCGCGCCTCAAACTCGCGGAGAACTGGGTGCTCTCGGGCCAGGCGATGGCGAGCCAGACCAGGGACCTGGACGGAACGCGCTCCGGCGGCGACGCTTTCGCCGCCGACCTCTACTTCGGCAACCGGAATTACCAGTACGACCTGCGCTATACCGACCGCGGCGAGGGGTTCCGCACAGACCTGGGGTTCGTGCCGCGGGTAAATATCCGCCGCGTGGAGCAGTACGCGCAGCGCCGGTTCCATCCCAAGAGCAAGGTGGTGCTCTCGTGGGGGCCGAACCTCAACCTGATGGGCGATTTCGACCACGGCAATGTGCAGCAGGACTGGCGCGTGGGGCCCGGCTTCAACATCGAGTTCGCCCGGCAGAACTTTCTGGGGTTCGGCCACAGCCAGACGTTCGAGCGCTTCGACAACCTCAATTTCCGGCGCAGCGACACGGGGTTGGGCGCCCACTCGGAGTATTTCAAGCGCGCCACCGTGGACATCAGCTATTCTCACGGGACGCGCATCAATTACAGCGCGCCGAACGGGATGGCGGCGTTTCGAGGCGAGGGAGCCGAGGTGAATACGCAGTTCACGTTCCGCCCCATCTCACGCCTGAAGCTGGATGAAATTTACTACTACACGCGCCTGGGTACGCGGGCGGATTCCTTTCCGGGCGCCCAGCCGCGCACCGTGTTCGTGAATCACCTGGTGCGGTCGCGGCTGAACTATCAGTTCACCCGCGAGCTTTCTCTTCGCCTCATCCTGGATTACAGCGGGGTGCTCGAAAACCCAGCGCTGATCGATCTCGAAAGGCAGAAGCGCGTGACCGGCGACGTTCTTCTCACGTATCTCGTCCACCCCGGCGCCGCGGTATATCTGGGATACACCGACCACCTGGAGAACCTGGCCATATTCCCCGGCGCTCCGCCCATGGTGGGGAGGATTCCCTTCCCTTCCACGACAACGGGACGGCAAGTCTTCGCCAAGGTCAGCTATCTCTTCCGTTTTTGAGGAACACGGACGAGCCGGCAGGGGCCTGCCCCCTTTGCGCGCGCTTTCAGTCGCCGGTCCCGGCAGAACCATGGCCGGCGGCCTTGTGCCGGGGGCGTTGGACCACTACTTCCGTCGGCTTGATTACGACCATCACCGAATCGCCGGGCCGCAGATGCAGTTTTTCGGCGTCCTGATGGATCATGAGGCTCTCGATTTCAAACTCCCCTATCTGGGCCACGATGCGGTCGATAGCCGAACCGGCCTGCACATGTTTCACCCGGGCGGGGAAGCGGTTGCGTTCGTATAAAGACATGCGCTCTGCGCCTATAGATACGCAAACGGCGTTTGACGGTTCAAGAATTCCTGTATTCGCCGCGTAGTGAACGCCGCGGAGCGCATGGCGTTTTCCACTACAATGATGGCGTGCCCGTAACCGATTTGGAAACTAAAGGAAACCGGGTCACGCGCGGCGGGCGCATCAGCGCCTTACTGGCCTTTGCCGCCGCCGCATCCTTCGCCCAACTCCCCACAGCCCGGAAGCAACAGTTCGATGAAGCGGAGCGGAGGATTGTGCGGCTCTCACCAGCATCGGTTCCCGGGCTTCCCGGCAACATTGTCCGGGAGCTGCAGCGCCGCGGATGCACGATTCCCCAGACTGCGTACGCCAAGAAGGCGGAAAACGCAATCAGGGGCGAGTTTGCCAGGCCGGGCCAGGCCGACTGGGCCGTGCTGTGCTCGGTCCAGGGTCTCTCGTCCATTCTGGTGTTTTGGAGTGGTTCGGAAAAGAGCCCCGCCGAGATCGCCCCGATGGAAGACCGGATATTTCTGCAAGGGGTGACGGCCGGCCAGATCGGCTATTCCAGGGCGCTCGGCGCCGCCGGGAGGGATTTCATCATGCGCCACTACGACGCCTATGGCGGGCCGAAGCCGCCACCGATCGAGCACCAGGGGATCGATGACGCGTTTGTCGGGAAGGCTTCCGTCACGTGGTACTTCCACGGCGGGAAGTGGCTGAAGCTGACAGGAGCGGATTAGCGGCGATGAAGACGGGGCCAGGCCTGGCCCTGATCGTCGTTGCGACCGGCTTGTAGGGGAGCCCGCATGCCCGGTCCGAGCGGTTGGAAACAAATCAGGTGGTCTACGTAGCAGGTGCGGCTGCTGGCGGAAGGTTAGCCAGCCTGGATGCGGGAGACGGGGATCGAACCCGCGACCAACAGCTTGGAAGGCTGTGACTCTACCACTGAGTTACTCCCGCTCGGTGGTTTGGCGCGCTTCTTCGAATTTATCACAATCGCCCGCTGCGGATGATCGGTTGCGGGAGATGGCGGCGCAGGTAGCACGCAGCACGATCCGCGAAAGGGCAAACCGGGTACAGGCACGAAGTTTCGCAAAGACGGCGAAATTCGAGCCAGTCCCCGCTTTGCAGGCTGTGCCGATACCCGAATCCGGCCGGGAAAGAGAGCATTTTCCGGAACTTCGCGGCGGGTATTTCGTACTTGCCCATATGAGTCAGGACTACCGTTACGCCATCCGCACGCTTCTGAAAAATCCCGCCTTCACCCTCATCGCGGTCTTTGCCCTGGCGTTAGGCATCGGGGCCAACACGGCGATTTTCACCGTGGCCGACCGGGTGCTTCTGCGGCCTTTGCCTTACAGGGGCGCGGACCGCCTGGTCAACATCGTGCGGAAGTTCCAGAACGGCAGCAGCGGGTCCATGTCCATTCCGAAATTCGCCGCCATCCGGAAAACGCGCCTGCTCGAGGCCGTTTCGATCTACGATTTCATGGGGCCGGGCATGAACCTGGGCGGCGGCGGAGCGCCCGAGCAGGTTCGCGGAGTGCATGTCTCGGCGGAATACTTCCGGCTTTTCGGCGTGGCGCCCGCCCTGGGCCGCACCTTCACGCCCGAGGAAGACCGCCCCGCCGGGCCGCGCGTGGCGGTTCTCTCCAACGGACTTTGGAAACGGCGCTTCGGCGGCGATGCGGGGATGGTCGGCCGGGCCGTCCGGCTCAATTCCGAGCCGTTCACCGTGGTCGGCGTGATGGGTCCGGAATTCGCCGGAGAGCCCGAAACGGATCTCTTTCTGCCCGCACAGGCGGACCTCAACAGCGCGAACCAGGGCCACTTCCTGTCTCTCAGCGGGCGGCTCAAGCCCGGCGTCACCCTGGCGCAAGCCAACGCGGAACTGCGCGCCGTGGCCGACCGCTTCCGTCAAACGTACCCCGGGGTCATCTCTCCGCAGGAGGTTTTCGCCGCCCAACCCATGACGCCAGTTTCGGTATTCGACACCGATCTGCGGACGCCCCTGCTCGTGCTGATGGGCGCGGTGGCCTTCGTCCTGCTGATCGCCTGCGCCAACGTGGCCAACCTTCTGCTGGCGCGCGCGGCCGGTCGCAGCAAGGAAATCGCCATCCGGATGGCTATCGGCGCGGGGCGCGGCGCTATCGTGCGGCAACTGCTCACGGAGAGCCTCCTGCTGGCCCTGGCCGGCGGCGCCATCGGGCTGTTCCTCGGCGCCTTCGGGCTCCGCGCCCTGCTGGCCGTTGCGCCGGCCGAGTTGCCCCGCCTCCCGGCGGCAGCGCAGCTCAGCGTCTTCTCCCTGCTGGACGGACGCATCCTGGCTTTCGCGTTGGGCCTGGCGATTCTCACCGGCGTCCTATTCGGGCTGGCGCCGGCGCTGCAGATTTCCCGGCCCAACCTGAATGCCTCGCTGCGGGAGGGCGGCGCGCGCACCACGGCCGGATCGCTCCGCCAACGCACCCGCAGCGCCCTGGTGGTGGCGGAGATTGCGCTCTCGCTGGTGCTTCTGGCGGGCGCGGCCCTGATGGCCCGCACGTTTCTCGCTTTGCGCGGCGTGCAACCCGGCTTCCAAACGTCCTCCGTCCTTACGATGAGCAGTTCCCTGGCCGGGAAGAAATACGAGACCGCGGCCGGAGTCGAGCTCCTCGCCACGGAATACACGCGCCGGCTGGAGGCGCTTCCGGGAGTGCAGGCCGCTACGTACGCGCTTGTGTTGCCGCTGCAGATCGGCCCCGACCTGCCATTTTCCATTTCCGGGAAACCTCCGGCCGACGGAAGCCCGTTCAACGGCGACGAACAGTATCGCCCGGTGGGCGCGCACTACTTCCAGACGCTCGGGATTCCACTCCGCCGCGGCCGCCTGTTCGACGAGCGCGACAGCAGTTCCGGCCCCTGGACGCTGGTCGTCAATGAAGCGCTGGCGAAGAAGTACTGGCCCAAGGAAAACGCGGTGGGTGCGGTAGTGACTATCGGGAGAGGGCTCGGACCGGAATTCAACGACCGTCCCCGGGAAGTGGTCGGGGTGGTCGCGGACGTGCACGAATACGGCATCGACCGGAACCCGCCGCCGGTGATGTACATACCGGTGGGCCAGGAGCCGGACGGGTTCGTGGCGCTCGCAAACCGCGTGCTGCCGTCTTCCTGGGCGGTGCGCGCGGCCGGCGATCCGGCCACCCAGGCGCGCGCGGTACAGCAGGCGGCGCTGCGGGTGGATCCCGACCTCCCCATGGCCCGCATCATGACCATGGACCGCGTCCTCGCCCAATCCATGGCGCGCCAGGATTTCAACATGATCCTGCTGAGCGTGTTCGGCGGGGTCGCCCTGCTGCTCGCGGCCATCGGGATTTACGGCGTCATGTCCTATACGGTCGAACAACGGACCAACGAATTCGGCATCCGGATGGCGCTCGGCGCGGGCGCGGGACAGTTGCTGCGCCTGGTGGTGGGGCACGGGCTGGCGCTCGCCGGAATCGGCGTGGCCATCGGGCTGGCGGCATCGTTCGGTTTGACGCGCCTCATGTCCAGCCTGCTCTATGGCGTCAAGGCCACCGATCTCGCCAGCTTCGCCGGCGTGGCCGCAGTGCTTTCGGCCGTCGCGGCCATCGCCTGCTACATCCCAGCGCGCCGCGCCACGCGGGTGGACCCGGTGCTGGCTCTGCGGCGGGAGTAGGCGGTGCTCACGGGTTCCAGCCGCCGCCGAGGGCGTTGTAGAGTTGGACCACCGCCAGCCGCTCGTTGAGGGTGGCGGCGGAAAGGCCGATCTCGGCGGCGTAGGCGTTGGTTTCGTTGGTCAGAACTTCCAAATAGCTGGTGGCGCCGCCCTCGTAGCGCATGCGCGCCAGGGCGGCGGAGTCCCTCGCCGCGGCGAGCAGCTTTTCCTCATGCACCCGGTACTCGCGGAATTTCTGGTACCCGATGAGAGAGTCCGACACATCCCGGAATGCCTGCTGAATGGCCTGCTGGTAGCGAAGCAGAGCCTCGTTATGCTGGGCTTCGGCCAGCTTGACATTGGCATCCAGCCGCCCGGCGTTGAAGATGGGCTGCTGGGCCGCGCCGGTGTATGACCAGGCGCGCGAGGCGCCCCGGAAGAGAGTGGTCAGCGCGGTGCTGGCCAGGCCCCCGATGCCCGTCAGCTCGATATTGGGGTAGAGCAGAGCGCGCGCGGCGCCGATCTGCGCGTTGGCCGCCACCAGGGCCTGTTCGGCTTCCGCAATGTCGGGCCTGCGCTCCAGCAGCGCGGACGGAATCCCCACGGGCGGCGCGCCGGGGATGGGCTGATCGGCTACGTCCAGCCCGCGGTTGATGGGCGCGCCTGGATTCCGGCCCAGGAGGAGGTTGATGGCATTCTCCTGCTGCTGAATCTGACGCTCGAGATTCGGAATCGCCGCGGCGGCGCTTTCCACGAGTTGCTCGGCCTGCCTTTGATCGGTAAGCGGAGCGGCGCCGCCGTTTACCAGGGTTTCGGTCAGACGAACGGAGTCCTGCCGGGACGCTAGCGTGCGCTGCGAAATCGCAAGCTGCCGGTCGAGCGTGCGCAAGTTGAAGTAGGCGGCGGCGATGGTCGAGACCAGGTCGCTGACCACAGCCCGGCGCCCCCACCCGGCTGCGACGAACCCGGCCCGCGCGGCTTCGGTTAACCGGCGGTAACGGCCCCAGAAATCGATGCTCCAGGAACCGAAGAAACCGGGCTGAGGCATGGTGTACGACGATCCCGGCGAGCGGATGCCGACGATCTGGAGGCCCGCGGCCAGATTCGGGTACTGGTCTGCGCGAGCCATGGTGACGTACTGCTGCGCCTGTTCGACGCGGCTCGCCGCCATCCGGACGTCGAAATTCTGCTGAAGGGCGAGGCGGATCAGGTCTTGCAGTTCGGTGTCCTGGAAAACGGTCCACCACGCCGCGTTGCCCAGCGATTGGAGATCGTCGGCGGCGGCCGTGTTGTCGGGCCCGTGGTAGGCCTGAGGAACATTTACGGGCGGGCGTGTGTAGTTCGGGCCTTTGATGCAGCCGGTGAGGGCGAGGGCGGAAAGGAGGACGAGCGCAAGGGTGGGAGATGCCGCCATCAGTCGTTCCCCTCCGACACGGCCGGCTCACGAGCCGGTATCGCGTGTTTCCCGCGGAACTTGAGCGAGAGCGTCTCGATGACATCGAAGGTCACGGGGATCAGGAACACCGCGATCAGGGTGGCCGCCAGCATGCCGCCGATCACCACCGTCCCGAGGATGCGGCGCGAAGCCGCGCCCGCCCCGCCGGCCGCCCACAACGGGATGCAGCCGAAGATGAACGCGAAGGCCGTCATCAGGATGGGGCGCAGGCGGATGCGGGCCCCGGCCAACGCCGCCTGGGCCACCGTCTTCCCGCCTTTCTCGAATTCCGTCTTGGCGAACTCCACAATCAGGATGGCGTTCTTGGCGGAAAGGCCGATCAGCATGATCATGCCGATCTGCGTGTACACGTCATTCTCGTAGTTCCGCAGATAGAGGGTCATGAACCCGCCGAAGACGGCGATGGGAACGCCGAGGAGCACGCTGAGGGGCAGCGTCCAACTTTCGTAAAGGGCCGCCAGGATCAGGAAGACGAACAGGAAGGAGAGACCGAAAATCGCGCCCGCCGAGATGCCCTGCTCGGCCTTCTGCTCCTGGAAGGACATGCCCATGTAGTCGTAGCCCATGCCGGCCGGCATGGTTTTGTCGAAAACGTCTTCCAGAGCCTTTCTCGCCTGCCCGGAGCTGAACCCGGGGGCCGCGGTGGCATTGATCTGGGCGGACTGGTACTCGTTATAGCGCAGCGAGAATTCCGGCGCGGCGATGGTCCGCGTGTTCACCAGAGTATTGAGTGGGACCATGCCGCCGTCGGACCCGGTCACATAGAACTGGCCGATGTCGTCCGGGGTGCGGCGGTACTCGCCTTCGGCGGCCACATAGACCTGCCACTGCCGCCCGAAGCGGTTGAAGTAGTTCACCATCGCCCCGCCCATGAACGCCTGCATGGTGTAATACACGTCCCGAATGCGGACCCCCTGGCGCATCACCTTCTCCCGGTCCACATCCGCATAAAGCTGGGGAACCGTAGGCAGGTAGGTGGTGGTGACGCTGGCGAGCTCGGGCCGCTTGGAGGCGGCGCCGACAAAAGCGAAAGGAGAAGGCGCGGCCTTCCTGCACCCTCCCCAGGCCGCCCATGATGCGCTGCCGAATGGCATTGTACTGCTCGCCGGGGCCGGTGCGTTCCTCCCAGGGCTTCAGCGGGACGAAGAAGAAGGCGCTGTAGCTGTTGGGGACGCCGCTGAGCAGGTTGTAACCGAGCACCGCCATGCAGCCTTCGACGCCCGGCGTGGCCATGATCATCTTTTCGATCTTGGCGGCGGCGGCGTTGGTGCGCTGGAGGGAGGAGGCGTCCGGCAGTTGCAGGGCGGCCAACACGTATCCCTGGTCTTCTTCGGGCAGAAAAGCCGACGGCAAGCGCTTCCCGAACGTCATCGCTCCCAGCGCAACCAGAGCCAGGAACAGCAGGCTGAAGGCGGCCTTGTGGACAAGGACGCCTGAAATGTGGACGTAGGTATTGGAGCCGCGCTGGAAGGTCCGATTGAACCACCGGAAGAGCGCCGGGCTGAGGGAAAGCGCGTTGAACGCGGAGAACAGCACCGAGACCGCAATGGTGATGGCGAATTGCTGGTAGAGCCTGCCGGTAATTCCGGGGATGAAAACGGTAGGGACGAACACGGCGGCGAGGATGATGGCGATCGCCACCACCGGCCCGGAGACCTCGCGCATGGCCTGTATCGCCGCATCGTGGGGGGTCATCCCTTCTTCCATGTGGCGCTCCACGCACTCCACCACCACGATGGCGTCGTCCACCACGAGACCGATCGCGAGCACGAGCCCAAATAGGGACAGGGTGTTGATGGAGAATCCCAGCATGGGGAACAGAATGAAAGCGCCGATGAGGGAAACCGGGACGGCCAGCAGAGGAATCAGCGTGGCCCGCCAGTTCTGGAGGAAGACGTAGACCACCAGAATGACCAGCAGCATCGCTTCGCCCAAGGTCCACTCGATTTCGCTGATGCCGGAACGGACCGCCCTGGTGGTATCGATCCCGATCTGGTATTCGAGGTCGGACGGGAACCGCTTTCTCAGTTCACTCAGCCGCTTTCGGACGCCGTCCGCGGCGTCCACTGCATTCGATCCGGGCAACTGGTAGACGGCCATCACGGTCGAGGGGCCCCCGTTGAACCGGCTCGCCACGCCGTAGGATTGCGCGCCCAATTCAGTGCGCGCCACGTCTTTGAGACGCAGCACGGAACCATCGGGCTGCGCGCGAAGCACGATATCGCCGAACTCCTCGGGCGTGGAGAGACGGCCCTTGGCCCTCACCGTGTAAGTGAACTCCTGCCCCGGCGGAATCGGTTCGCCGCCGACCTGTCCGGCGGGATTGACGGTGTTCTGCTCCTGCACCGCCGAAATGATCTGCGGGACGGTCACGCCCAGCTTCGCCAGCCTGTCCGGCTTGGCCCAGATGCGCATGGCGTACTGGCCCGCGCCGAACACCTGCACGCGCCCGATCCCGGAAAGACGGGAGATTTCGTCCGCAAGGTTGATGTAGGCGTAGTTGGAGAGGAAGGAGGTATCGTACGTCCCCTTGGGCGAGTAGAGGGCGATCATCATTAAAGCGGAGGAAAGAGACTTCTGCACGACGACGCCTGATGCCAGCACCTCCGCCGGCAACTGCGGCTGCGCCAGCGAGGTGCGCAACTGGGTCAGCACCTGGTCGATATTGGGATTGGTGTTGACGTCGAAGTTGACGGTGATGGTGGAACTGCCGGCGTTGGAGTTGATGGAGTACATGTAATTCATGTTGTCCACGCCGATCACCTGCTGCTCGATCGGGGTGGCCACCGATTGCTCCAACGTGCGCGAGTCCGCGCCGGGGAACGCGGCCCGGATGTTCACCTCGGGAGGTACGATCTCCGGGAATTGGGCGATAGGAAGCTGGACCAGGGTGACGATGCCGACGACCACGGTAAGGATGGCGATCACCATCGCCACGATGGGCCGGTTAATGAAGAATCGCGCCATCTCAGATTCCCTTCCCCGGAGCGGGAGCGCCTGAGACCGGCCCGGACCTGGGGGTGACCGCCGCCCCGGGGGCGATCCGGGTCAACCCTTCGGTAACGACGCGTTCGCCGGCGGCGACGCCGCTCTCGATGACCCACATGGTCTCGATGCGCGGACCCACCTGCACATTGCGCAGCGACACGCGGTTGCCTTCGCCCACGACGGCCACCTGATAACGTCCCTGGACCTCCGCCACGGCGCGCTGCGGAACGAGCACGGCGCGCGTGGTCTCCTTGACGGCTTGCACGCGCCCGAATTGGCCGGGGCGCAGGATGTTGCCGGGGTTGGGGAAGGTGGCGACGATCCGGATGGAGCCGGTTTTGGGATCCACCTGGCGGTCCGTAAAGTAGACCCGCCCGGTGTGGGGATAGAGGGTTTGGAGTTAGCGCATGTCAGCCAGACGGCGAAAACAGAAAAAATCGAGGACTTTGAATCCGTCGGCGACCGGGCCGCTGAAAGCGGCGGCGTCCAAGCCGCAGCGGCCGGTGC
>JAIQFU010000378.1 GCA_020073115.1 Terriglobia bacterium | reverse complement strand
CCGGCGGATACGCTCCGCCGGGCAGAAGCCCGGCTGCGGGGACGAAGCCCCGCCCCACATCTTCCTGCTCCGCCCTTTCCATGCTATACGCTATTTCGAAAGCCTGCGGTCCCGCTTCCGCCGTTCTCACCTCCACGCCGAAGCCGCGGGGAAGCTCGCACCCGGCGCCCTCCAGCGGTTCGCGAATGCCGCTCTCCAGCCGGCCGCCTTCGCCAAAAGCGGTCTGGTACACGGCGCGCCGGTCGGGGTCGGGAGAAACCAGTGTGACGGTCACCCGCGGGTAGGGGAATACGCGCCGCCCGCGCGCCACCGTCTGGACCTTGCCCTCGATTTCCTCCAGGATGGCGCGGTAGACCAGAAGCAACTGGTCGGAATCGGCGGGGCCGAAGACGCGCTCGGTCCAGCGCCGGAAGCCGCGTTCGATGGTCTTCTCGATATCGGAAAACAGGCTCATGGCTGGATGATCCCCAGTTTTACCGCCGCATTGGCGATTTCGGCTCCGGCCGGGGCGGCGGCGGTTCCGCCGTACACCCCATTCTCCACCAGGATGGAAAAGGCGATCTTGCGCGCCGCGGCGCCGTAAGGGGCGTAGCCGATGAACCAGGCGTGCGAGGGCGCATTCTCCAGCTCCGCCGTGCCCGTTTTGCCGGCGATGGGCACGGCGCTCGCCGCGCGGCGGCCGGTGCCCGCGGTCACCACCTCGCGCAGGAACCGCGCCAGGGTCTGCGCGGCCCCGGGCGGCAGGATGGGTTGCGGCCCGGACGTGCGGGCGTTGGTTTCGTCCGTGATCCAGCGGCCCTGCGGCATGTTCCCGCCGTTGGCCACGGTAGCCGCCACGCGCGCCATCTGGAATGGGGAGGCCAGCACCTCGCCCTGCCCGTAGGAAGATTGCGGCAGCGATTTACGCAGTTCGGCGGCCGTGTCGGGCGCCGCCACCGCAATCCCCAACAGGTTGGCCGTTTCGAGCAGCGTCTCGGCGCCGACGTCGTACGTCCCCAACTGCGCGAAATAGGCGTTGCACGATACGACGATGCCCCGCTCCATATCGACCGTTCCGTGTGGGTTTTTGTCTTCCACGTCGTCCCGGATGGGGCGCCTGGAGCCTTTGATGTAGTTGCCCACCCGGCCGTCCGGCAGGCGGATGCACTCGTAGGTCTTTTTCGTGAGGCCGAGGTCTTTGCGCAGCGCCGCCATGGCGGTCACTACCTTGAAGGTGGAGCCGGGCGGATAGAGACCGTAGCGGGCGCGGTCGAGGGAGTGGGGCAGGTCTCCCGGCTGCCCGCGGACGGGTAGGTCGGGGACCAGCCCCACGGACGGCAGCGGATAGCTTACGGAGGCCAGCAGGTCCCCGGAGATGGGATCCAGCACTACCGCCGCCCCTTTGTCTTTCCCATCGGCCTGCAACTGCTTGCCGAGGATCTCGCCAACCCTTACCTGCAGGCGCGCGTCGAGCGCCACGTGGACGTCGCGCTTGCGGTCCAGAATGCGCCGGACCTCGGGGTTGTCGGGCTCGTAGCGGTGGCGCAGGAGCGGGACCAGTTCGCGGTAATCGTAGCGGAGTACGCGCTCCCTGGCGCCGGTCTTCGGATTTTTGACCTCAACCAGCGTGGGACGGTCGTCGTACCCGCGCAACCGCCGCGCCGAGTCGCGCTCCACGAAGGACGTGTTGCTGGCGCCCCAGCGCTCGCGCGTGCGCAAATCGCCCAGCAGGTCGAACATCAGCGCGCCGAGCGGGTAATGGCGGCTCTCGGTTCGTGAACATGCCTGATCGATGTTGACGCCCAATTGCTGGTATTCGGCGCGGTGTTTCTCAAGCTGACTCCAATCGCTGGTGGCCAAGGGCAGGCCGTTGCGGTCGTAGATCGACCCCATGGGGATCTCGCGCATTACGGCCTGGAACCGCGGGTTGTACTGGTAGCGCCGCGCGCCGTCCGCCTGCACCACCAGCGTGCCCTGTCCCATGACAGCCGCGCTGCGCGCCACCTGGACGTAGGCGGCTTTCGCCAGCACGGCCCCGCCGAGGACGCCCAAAAGGACTCCCGCCGCAACCATCTGCGAGCGGAAAGGCGACGCGGGCCTGGCGGGCCGCGGCTCGCCGCGCGCGGAGATGGAAAGCAGAATCCCGATCACCACGAAGTTCGCCAGCATCGCCGAGCGCCCATAACTCAGGAACGGCGTCACCACGCCCGTCAGCGGGAAAACCCCCAGGGCGCCGCCCGCGATCAGCAGAACCTGAAACGCGGTGGCCGCCGCCAACCCGGCGCCCAGGAAAAACTCGTAGTCCGTGCGCGCGCGCAAGGCGATGCGAAAGCCGCGGTAGACGATCAGGATGTACAGCGCAAACACCGCCGCCACGCCCAGGAAGCCCCATTCTTCTCCCAGCGCGGAGAGGATCAGGTCGGTATGCGCCGCGGGAACCGTCTCCGGATCGCCCAACCCGATGCCCGTGCCCGCCACGCCGCCCGTGGCAAAGGCCCAGAGCGAATCCGCCACCTGGTCGCCGCCGCGCACCGAGTTGTCCCAGGGCGAGAGCCACATGGAGACGCGCTCGCTCACCGTGTGCGGAAAGCCGATGAGCGAACCGAAGGCGAAGCCGGCGGCCAATACCGCCAACCCTACCGCGGGCACGAGGGCGCTGCCGCGCGCGATGCCGTACAGCGCCAGGAAGAGGCAGGCGAACACCAGCGCCGGTCCCATGTCCTTTTGCAGGAAAAAGAAGACCAGCGAAAGGGCCACGCAGGCCAGCACGGGCAGCGTGTATTCGAGCGGCGGGATATCGAAGCGCCGGGTGAGGGCGGAAACCGAAGCGCGCGTTTCCCGCGCGTGCCGCAGCACGTCCCAGCGGCTGGCGAAATAGCCGGCCAGGAAGAAGATCAGCAGGAGACGGATGATCTCCACCGGCTGGAAGCCGAAGAGATTCACTTTCGCGTCGCTTGTCCCCGGGCCGGAACCGAACAGGATCAGGAGCGCGGAGAGGCCGAAGCTTGCCAGTAGCGGCACGAAGCTGAGCTTGCCGAAGGCGCGCTCGTAATCCACGCTGGCGGCGATGGCCAGGATTACCGCGCCGGCCGCCACGCCCTGCGCGAAATCCACGAACAGCAGGTTGTCCCGTAGGGGATCGCGCAGGCTGATCATCAGGATCAATCCGACCCCGCTGAGCGCCAGGACGGCCGGCAGGAATGCCTGGTCTCCGCCGAACACCTGCTCCGCCGTGAACAACGGCATGGACTCGCGGCCGCCGAGCCGATCCCGGTAGGCCTTCAGCCCGCGGCCACGGATTTCCTCCCCCGTGACGCGGATGCGCGACAGGGCGCCGACGTTGGAAAGCCCGCCGGAGACGTAGTAGATCTTGCGCGCCACGAGTTCGCGCTCCGCGGGATCGGGAAACAGGGCCAGCGTGGGATACAGGTCTTCCCGCGCCCCGAGGCCGTTCAGGTTGAGGATGCTCTTGGCGGCGAGTCCCTGTTCCACATCGGCCAGGGGGCGCGTCTTGGCCTGGTAGACCAGGTACAGCCCGGCAGCGACCAACAGCGCGGCGGCGAGCGTCCAGAGGAGTTCGTTGCGCCGCCAGGTGAAACCGGCGCCTCGCGCGCGCCGGATCCCGGCGCGCTCCGATGTTTTACTGCGGGTTACAGCCATATAGAACGTGGAGTGGGTCTCCGGCCTGCCGCTTTCCTGCCGGCATCATGCCCGCAGGAAAGCGGGCAGGGCAGGCCGGAGCCCCACTCCACCCGACGACCTTTCACTGTTGAGCTCCGCCCGGGTTCTGGTCCAACTGCTGCAGCCGCTCGCGCACGCTCGCCAGGTCGAACTGTATGCGCACGATCTGCAGGATCGAGCTGCCGTAGGGCGCGATGCTCTGATACAAATCCAGGGCGCTCTGGTAATCCTGCTCGGCGCGGGAGATCTGGTCCTTCTCCTGCGGCAGACCGCGCACGTTGCGCGAGTCCCACCACAGGCGGTCGGCGCGTTCGCGATAGCCGTCGGCCAGTTGCGCTTTATCGCGGTTGCCCGGTTCATAGCCGCGTTTCCTGGCCTCTTCGAGAGCGTCCCTGGCCTTGTCGATGTCTTTGAATCCGTAGACGTAAAGCCGGGCCAGCCCCAGTTCGGGATCGGGCGCATTGGGCAACAGCTTCTGTGCTTCCAGGAAGTCCTGCGCCGCCGCGTTCAGGCGGTTCACGTCTTCATGCGTAGTCCCGTCGATCCGTTCCAGATGCCCCTCGCACAGCCGCAGTTTGCCGCGTATCTCCTTGTCCGGCTCCATTTCCAGGGCGTGTGACAGCCAGCCCCTGGCGCGGCTCCAGTCGCCTTCGCGGGACTGCTTCACGTCGTTGCGGTAGGAGACGATCACGCGGTCGGCCGCGTCCACAAGCTTTTGCTTCACTGCCTTTCGCGGGCCTCTCAATAGCCATGACGAGGCGCGCCCCCTCGAAAGTTCCGTCCACTTGCTCCAGAGGGTGTTGAGATCGGTGATCTGCTCCGTGTCCACCTGGCGCTGGAGTTCCTGGCCGCGCTGGTAGAGCCGATAGTCGGAAACCAGCGACCACGTGATGTAAACGATGGTCGCGAGGAACAGCAGCCCGATGCCGCGCACTACGCTGCCGGCGAGGCTTCGTCTCGGTTTGACGCGGTGGACGTTCGGCCATTCGGCGGCGGGTGGAGCGGGGCGGCCGCCAAACCTGACTCCCCCGCCGGTCGGCCGGGTCTCGTCGCCGGGCCCGCCGTTGGTTTTGACGGTGCGCCGGGTGGCGTCATCCGGTTCCGTGCGCCGGGCGGTACGGCGGGTGGCGTCCAGGTCCTCTGCGGCGGCGAGCACCGGTTCACCGCGGCGGAACGCCGCCAGGTCGGCGGAGAACTCGCGGGCCGTGCGGTACCGCACCGCGGGGTCGGGCGAGAGCGCCTTCATGAGGACGCGCCGCAACGGCTCGGGACACGGGTCGGGGGCCGGAGGCGGCGCGATTCCCGAGCGGATCTTGCGTTCCAGCAGTTCCGTGCTTCCGCCCTGGTACGGCTGCAGCCCCGTCGCCATTTCATACAGCATCACCCCCAGCGACCAGAGGTCGCTGGAAGCGTCCACGTCCCCCGAATCCAGCCGCTCGGGCGAGGCGTACGGCACGCTCCCGAACTCGTTGCGCGTCAGGCGGCGCGAAAGCGAGAGCGCCTTGGCGATCCCGAAATCCAGCACCCGCACCTCGCCCCGCGGGTCGATGCGGATGTTCTTGGGCTTGATATCGCCGTGGACGATGCCCTGGAAATCCTTGCCGTCGATGGCTACCTGCAGGTTATGCGCGTTTTCCAGCGTCTGGGCCACCGCGATGGCCACGTCCGCGGCGAACTCTACCGCCAGCGGCCCGCGGCGCATCAGTTCGGAAAGATCCTGGCCCTCCACGTATTCCATGGCGACGAAGAAGAACGCGTCGAGATCGCCGGCGTCATACACCCGTGCGACGCGCGGATCCACCGCCGCCAGGTGGGCCTGCAACTCCGCCCCGCGGCGCTCGGCCTCGATGAAGTCCCGCGTATCCTGGTCGGGGGCGTGCTCGATGAGCTTGAGGGCCACCTCCGCTCCGAGTTCGGTATCCTGCGCCAGGTAGACGTCCGCCATCCCGCCCCGGCCGAGCTTCTGGCGGATTTCGTATTTGCCGAGATTGCGGCTGGCGGGGACGATCATTTCTTCGCCTCGGGGACATGCGCCGGCGCGGGCCTGCCTGCGGGATGGACCGGCCGGGGACCTGTCGCACGCGGCGCCTCCATGAACAGGTTGTTCGCGCGCACGTCGTCCATGGAAATTTCGGCGGGCAGATCCACCCGGTTCTTCTCGAACACGTTGCCCACCAGCCAGGGCCGCGCGCCGTCGCGCGCCGCCAGATCCACCTTGTTCCCGGCGAACACGTTGTGCGACATCCACGGCTGAGCCAGCCCGGAGATGAGGACTCCCGTCCCGGGGCAGTCGCGGACCGTGTTGCCGCGCAGCACGGGGTTCACCGGACCGCGGATTTCGATCCCGGTTTCCGCGCCCGCCACCGTCAGGTCGTCGAGTTCCACGTCCGAACCCGTGAGCCCGATTCCGATCGCCAGCGGCATGCCGGGCGCGGCTTCGATCCGAAAACCGATGATCCGCGCCTGGTTGACGTTCTCGGCGAGAATCGCCGGACCTTGGCTCATCGGGGCCGCGCGCAGGATGGCGTTGTGCGTGCGCAGGTCCACCCCGCTATTCAATCGCACCTGCTCCCGATACTCGCCGCTGTAGGCTTCCACCGTGTCTCCCGGGCGCGCTTCGGCCAGTGCGGCCGAGATGGTGGCGAAGGCCGCGCCCGACCCGGCGGTCAGTACGCGCGGCGGCGGAACCACGGGGGGCCCGGGCGCCCACGCGCCGCGCGAAAACCATGCGGCCGCCAGCGCCACCGCCAGTCCGTAGGCGAATACCGCGGGGCGGCTGGCGAAGATGCTCCCCCGGCCCGCGCCGACGGGCGCCGCCGGAGCGGTGAACTGTCCGCCCTCTACCACCAGGACGGTCACGTTGTCCTTGCCCCCGGCGCGGTTGGCGGCCTCAATGAGTTCACGCGCCGCGGTTTCGGGGTCGCCGGCGCGCCTTTCGACAATGCGCCGAATCTCCACCGAGGGGACCTGATCGCTCAACCCGTCGCTGCACAGCAAAAGGGCGCTGTCGGGCTCGAAGGGGATGCGCAGGATCTCGATGAAATCGGGGTCGCCGGGTTCGTGCTCCTCCGAGCCGACGTCGCGGAACACCTCGTTCCGCCGCGGGTGGCGCATGGCTTCGGCTTCCGTCAATTCGCCGGCGTCCTCGCGCTGCCCCACGGGCGAGTGGTCGTGAGTGATCTTTTGGATCTCGCCGCCGCGGATCTTGTACAGGCGCGAATCGCCCACGTGCCCCACCACGGCCGCGCCGTCGTCCAGGACGGCGACGGTGAGCACGCAGGCCATGCCCTCCCACTCGGGATTGGAATGGGAGGCGCGCAGGATCTCGTTGTTCGCTACCGTGATGGCTTCGCGGACGCGCTGCTCCACGCTCCCGGTCTGGCGCTCCAGGCGGGCGCGTATGCGCTCCTTGGCGATAGCCGCCGCCTTCTCTCCGGCGGCCTGCCCGCCGATGCCGTCGATCACCAGAAAAATGCCGCGCTCCTGATCGGCGTGGAACGCGTCTTCGTTGTTCTGGCGCACCCGGCCGGGATCGCTCGCGCCCGCGCACCTGAGCTTTGTCTTAACCATTCGATGCGCTTCGGAACTCCAGAAACAGGACGTCCGCCAGGCCGATCCGCGCCGCGTCGGGGACCGGCGCCTCCAGGTTGCGGTCGCGCTTCTCCCCGTCCACGAATTCGATGCTCGACGGCGCCTTCTCGCCGTCGATCGTGGTGCCCAGCCGGCTCAGGTCCTTCAGGAAGAATTTTCCCGTGGCTGGATCGCGGCGAAGGCGGAAGTGCTCGCGCGAAACGTCGGGCAGGGTGTCGAATTTGAGGTCGGTCCAGTAATCGCGCCCGCCCCGCCCGGCGACGATTTCGTTCTTGGTCATGCGGTACTGCTTGCGGCCGCTGTTGTCTTCGTACTCGATGATGGCGTAGACCCCTTCCGCGGGGCCCTCCGGCGCGGGCGGCGCCGTCTCGTACCTCTGCTCGGCCGCGGCCGGCGCGCCGCCCATGCGCCGCGTGGCGATGCGCTTGGTCATCGCGCCCGAACCGAACTCGGGCTTGGCCGGCAGCGCCAACTCGGAATAGATCACGATATCGCCCGGCTCCACGTCGTCATCGGTGTTTTCCAGGATGCGGATCTGCCACCCGGCATCGGGCGGCGCGATCTTCGGGTCCCCGCGCCTGGCGAATTTCGCCAGTTTCAGGCGTTCCGCAATCGACGCGCGGTTGAGCGAGGCCACTTCCTCGTCGAGAGCGCGCCGGGCCTCGTCGACGATGCGAGGGACGATAGCGCGCAGGCGGTCGTAATCGCCGGGGTGCAGGTAGACGTGGTACACCGACGGCGCAAGCGTCGAATAGTGCAGCGGCTCGACGCCCTCGCGCATATTGCGCACGATTTCGAGAATGATCTCCCGCGCGGTGGCGGGATGCGTGGCGGCGGGACGTTCCATGGGCGACCTGATTCTGATTTTAGCAATGTAACGCGGTCTCCTTGTGGCGCACGCATCAGCGGCCGCGCGCCGGCGGGCCACGACGCCTAACGACTTGTCTTACAATGAAATTAACGTGCCCTCCGAATCCGCCGGCCTCTCGGAACCTGCTGTACCCGCGCCGTCCTCCGACGACCCTGTGGACCTCCTGTACCGCGAGTTGGAAGCCAAAATCCGCGAATACCGGCCTAAAGATGACCTCACCGGGCTGGAGAAGGCTTTCCGTTTCGCCCGCCAGTGTCACGAAGGCCAGTGGCGGGATTCGGGCGAGCCGTACATGGCCCACCCCGCCATGGTGGCCCTCATCCTGGCCGGCATGCGGATGGATATGGTCGCCATGCAGACCGGGCTGTTGCACGACGTGGTGGAGGACACCAGCGTGACCGCCGAGCAGGTCCGCAAAGAGTTCGGCGAAGACGTGGCGCGGTGCGTGGACGGCGTC
>JAIQFU010000377.1 GCA_020073115.1 Terriglobia bacterium | reverse complement strand
TGCCTGTACCCGGTTTGCCCTTTCACGGATCGTACTGCGGTACTTGCGCCGAAGACCACTAGTGCGTCATGGAATAGACGACATAGTTGACGCCCAGACGGATGCCTAGGGCGGAATACTTCTCGGGGTAGCGCGGTTCGTCCGCCCATTCCCAGGAATCGCCCACGTCGGAGTTGAAGCAGATAGCCACCATCACACGGGCGCGGTCGTCGTAGATGCCCATCCAGTGGGCTACGGTCCCTTCCGCCCTGCGGGCCATGCCATAGCCGCCACGGCCGCCGAGCGACCATTGGCCCAGAATCTGGTAGCGCTCATCGAGATCGTAAACGGTATGGAAGATGGGATCCGCCGATTCGATGTCGACGATGGGCCGGTCGGGGAAGACGCGTTTCATACTTTCGTTGAACCTGCCGAACTCCTCCGCACCCCAGAAATCGTCCAGCATGAGAAAGCCGCCGCGGAGCAGAAACTCGCGGAGCATCCTGGCCTGCGCGTCCGTGAGTTTCCAGTCGCCCATCTCCCCGGCGCACAGCCAGGGCCAGTTGAAGAAATCACCGGTGTCGTCGGGATTGACGGGTTGCTCGACGGAGCGGGCCTGAACACGCGTGAGGCGGCGGATGGCGGCGGCGAAATGGCGGTCCGCCCGCGGGTAGTCCTGGGTCCAGCTTGTGCCGCCGTCGCGCCAGTCCATCCCGTTGCGGTAGCCGAAGCGCCGGCCGAAGCCGAACAAAGCCTCGGGATGCTCGGGATACATCAGCCGGCCGAAGACCCATTCGGTCTTCTCCTGGTAGTCCGGTGGGAGCGCGACGTCATCGTAGCGTTCCATACTGAAATAGACGCGAAATGGTTTCTGAGCGCACAGGGCCGCGGCCAAGGTCAGGCCGGCCCCGATTATCCACCGGACTCTCCGGGAGAACATGAACCGCGCGCCCCTCGCGAATGCCTGACGGCTAACGGCTAATGGCTTCCCTCTTCCGACGCCGCTTCCGCCTCCGACGCGGCCTCCGGTCCGGCCGCCCGGGCTTCTTCCAGCAGGCGCTCCGCCTCGGCGGCGCTGGCCCGGGGAACCCGAACCTGGAACTCCAGCGATGGAATGACGCTGGCCCCCACCACCACGGACGCGATCCCGTTGGCCTGAAGCATACTGTGAATGTTGTTGGCCTCCATTTCCGCGTCCACGGCGGAGGAACTGAACAACGTCACCATATCGAGTGCGGACGATGGATCGACGTCCCCTACTTCCCGGTCGTCGTCCCGATCGGCATCTTGCGCCATGCCTCAAGGATATCGCAGAATGTGGAAGGTACGCGGAGGCAGCAAAATGTCGCAGGAAATTCAGCCGGCAGTAGGACAAGACGAGTTAGCGAGCAGGCTGGCGTGGTTTGTCACGGGGGCCGTAATCGGCGCCACGGTGGCTCTGCTCTATGCGCCGAAGAGCGGCAAAGAGACGCGCCGCATTCTGGCGGACACGACGCAGCGCGGCAAGGAGGCCGTGACCGGGACGAGCAAGGACATCGTAGACGCGGGGCGTGACATGTTCGAGCGGGGCCGCCAACTGGTGGAAGACGCGGCCGACCTTTTCGATCGCGGGCGGCGGCTGGTCCGGGGCTGAGACGGCGCGAAATGTCCGGCGCCGTCCTGGGCAGTTTCGAAATCTCCCTGATTCGGGATTCCATCTACTGGTGGGATGGCGGGGCCTTTTTCGGCGTCGTGCCCAAAACGCTGTGGAGCCGCAAGATCCCGGCGGACGAGCTGAACCGCATTCCCGCGGCGTTTAACAGCTACCTGATCCGCACCGGCGAGCACCAGATCCTCATCGAGACCGGCGGGGGCGACAAGATGGACGCGCGGGCCCGTGAGCGCATGAAACTCCCGCCCGAGCCCGAGCCGCTGCCCGCCGCGATCGCGCGCCACGGCTTCGACCCGGAGGCCATCGACATCGTCATCAACAGTCATTTGCACTGGGACCACTGCGGCGGGAACACCATCCTCACCGGCGAAACGGCTCGCCCGGCGTTCCCGCGCGCCCGTTATTTCGCCCCGCGCGGCGAGTGGGAGCACGCGCACGAACGGCTGATCCGCGACAGCGTGAGCTATATCGATGCGAATTACGACCCCCTGGTGGAATCCGGCCGCATGACGCTGGTGGACGGCGATTGCGAAATCGCGCCCGGCGTCCGGATGCGCCGCGCGCCGGGGCATAACCGCGACATGACCGTAGTCACGGCCGAAAGCGCAGGCCGGACGTTCTGTTTCCTCTCCGACCTCGTGCCCACGTCCGCGCACCTGCAGCCCTCATGGGTGGCGGCGTTCGATCTCTATCCACTGCAGGCGATCGAAACCAAGACGGAGTGGCTGCGGGCGGCAGCGGAAGGCGACTGGCTTTGCGGGTTCGCCCACGACGTGGAAGTGGATTTCGCCAGGATTGTGGCGCACCCCAAGACGACGTTCGCGCTGGGGTAGGACCGGGCGCCGCCCGGCCTTAGACCGCCGCCGCGTTCGTGGCCGCCAGGACCGCCTGCTCGATCGCCCGCGATACCGCTGCCGGCGTCATGCCGCCGTCCACCTTGCGGACCGCCGCTTCGCCGTACCACTTCAGCACCGGCCCGGTAAGATTCTCATAGGCCGCGAGCCGCTGGCGGATCACGGCTTCCTGGTCGTCGGCGCGGGCGATTAATGCGGCGCCGTCGCCGTCACACACCCCGGGCACGCGCGGCGGCTGCGAGAGCAGGTTGTAAATCCGCAGGCACTGGGGGCATTGCCGGCGAGCGGTGAGCCGCGCCACCAGAGGCTCCTCGGGAACGTCGATGTGGATCACGATGGGCGCGGACAGGCCCTTGTCCCGCGCGAGGTTCGCAAAGTTCCGGGCCTGGGGGACGGTGCGGGGATAGCCATCCAGGAGGAAACCGCGGGCGCAATCCGCCTGGGAGATGCGGTTCGCCACGATGCCGTTGGTGATGTCGTCCGTGACCAGGCCGCCGGCGGCCATAATCGCGGACGCCATCTTGCCGAGTTCCGTCCCGGCCTTGCATTCGGCGCGAAACATCTCTCCCGTGGAAATGGCGGGAATTTGAAAACGGTCCACAAGGAAAGCAGCCTGCGTACCCTTGCCGCATCCCGGCGGTCCGAAAAGCAAAATGATCAAATGGAATCTCCTTATCCGAAATATGCAGGCTAACCCGCGGCGCAAGGCAGGTCAAGATCATCAGTCCGGGGAATACCCTTCGCGGGCGCGGACGCTCCGGCTCCTGCCGCGCACGCTCACGTGGGTGCTGTGCCAGCCGTCAGCCGGATCCTCCGCCGGGCGGAATGCCAGGAGATGGCCGTGAGACAGGTCCTCGGCGATGCGCTGGAAGGCGGGAGCCATTTCGCTGTGGTCCCGGACGGCGAACCACGCAGTACGATCCGTGAAACGGCAAACCGGGTACAGGCACGAAGTTTCGCAAAGACGGCGAAACTCGAGCCAGTCCCCGCTTTGCAGCCTGGGCCGATGCACGACCATATTTTCGCCGCGCTACACAAGGGGTCTAGTTCAGAGCCGCGGCCGATTTCTCCGAGATGACGCCGCCGTCCGAGAGCCGCAGTTGGCGGCCGCGCCAGTGGACGGTCCGGCCGAAGGCGCCGCCCAGCCAGACGGCGAAGCCGAAGAGGTCGCGCAGGGGCACGGCCCAGAAGGCGGCGGCCGAGCGGCAATCGCCAATCACCAGGGCGGTTAGCGCGCCGGCGATAAGCCGCACTCCCAACACCGCCGCCGCAATCCGCCATTCGCCGGCGGCCAAGGCTACGAGAGCCCAGACGGTGGCGTGGGTTATGGCGTAGCCGTAGTACCCTCCGGGGCGCGAAATACGGATGGTGCGGGCCCAGCGCAACTGGTGGCCCCAGGCGCCGGCCCAGGATTCGGCTCCCAGATCCGTTGTCACCACCACGGGCGCGAACTCGATGC
This sequence comes from Terriglobia bacterium, assembly GCA_020073115.1. Classification (GTDB taxonomy): domain Bacteria; phylum Acidobacteriota; class Terriglobia; order Bryobacterales; family Bryobacteraceae; genus BOG-224. The sequence continues at coordinate 1,448 of JAIQFU010000377.1, read as the reverse complement.
GCCCGCCCAGGGCATGGACGCGCCTGCCGAGTTGATAATCGTCCGCCAGGTATTGGGCGATCGCTTCAAAGCCGCCGGCGGCGCGCAGGGTATCCGCGCGCAGCGCCATGGTGGAGCCGAGGGCGAACTCGCCCTGGCCCAGCAGGCGCGCCACCAGCACGCTGGGGACGAACTCGGTGGCGATGCCCAGCGCTTCCGCGCGCGAGGCCCAGGATGCGGCTGCGGCGCGATAGAGGCACGTCACAAGGCCCGTTCCGGGATTGGCGAGAGGCGCCGCGACCGCGCGCAGGTAGCCGGGCTCCACCACGATATCGCTATCGTTCACCACCAGGAGCGGGTAGCGCGCCCGCCTCGCCAGTTCCGCCAGAACCCCGGCCTTGGCGTTGGGCGCCGTGGTGGAGACCACCACGGATTCGATCCGCAGAGAGGGGAACTCGCGCTGGAGCCGCGCGATGTCCTCCAGCGCGGAGTCGCGTGGATCGCTGACGCCGAAGAGAATTTCGAACTCCGGGTAGTCCTGCAGGGCATGGGAGCGGATGGCGTCGAAAAAGCGAGGGTCGCGGCCGTGGACGGGCTTCAGGAGGGAGATCGGGGTGAATGCCCCGGTCCCTGTCCCCGACCCCCGAGAGCCGGGGGCGCCCCGCCGGGCCCCCCATCGAATTGTCGCGATCACCGTCAGAACATAATACGCCCCCGCTGCCAAGCCCGGAACCGCCAGCCAGATCACTGCGAAACCAGGGCCACGCCGCAGATGACCAGCGAGGCGCCCAGCCAGCGGCGCCAGGTGACGCGCTCTTTGAGGACGTATTTGGCGAGCGCGGTCTCCAGGACGTAGGTGATGGCCGTGGCAGGAACGGCGAAGCTCAGCTCGGAGACGGTCAGCAGACCCATGTAGGCGAAGAAGGAAACCGCCATGGCGAGTACCGACCCGATGACGAAGCGGTTGCGCGCCAGCGCGGCGGCGGCGCGGCCGAGCGCGCCGGGGCGGAAATCGCGGATCTCGCCGTGATGCCGCATGCCCTTGGCCTGCAGCACTTCTCCCACGGTGGTCGCGGCCACGATCACGCCGATGAGCAGCCACTTCATTCGCCGGCCTCCGCTTTCCGGACGCTGGGCGGCGCGGAGTGATGGCCCATTTCGCCGGCCCTCACCAGCGCCAGGCCGGCCACAATCAGGCCGATGCCGCACCGGCGCGTGGCGCTGATCGTTTCGTGCAGCAGCACGCGGCCGGTCAGCGCCACCAGGGCGTAGCCGATGGAGGTCACCGGCAGGACGTAGCTCAAATCGGCCCAGCTCAGCAGCGCCATGCGCGAGAGCAGCCAGAGCACCAGCAGCGCCACGCCCAGCGCGACGGACGGCCGGAACAGGACCGCGATGTACTCCAGGGGAGAGCCGCAGCCCGGGCCCGAAGGGGAGTTGGAAGCTCCTTTGAAAGCGGCGGAATAATC
>JAIQFU010000376.1 GCA_020073115.1 Terriglobia bacterium | reverse complement strand
GGCAATCCTCGAAAGGGAGCCTGAGCAACTGGGGCCCGATGTCCCGGACGAGCTCAAAAAGGTGATTAGCCGCTGCCTTCGCAAAGATCCCGGCCGGCGCTACCAGCACATGGCGGACGTGAAGCTCGCGCTGGAAGAGTTGAAGGAAGATTCCGAATCGCTCAAGCCGGCCGGGGTTACGGCTGGCGGAAGGAAGCATCCCCGCCGCTGGCTTTGGGTGGCCGCCGCCGTCGGCGCGCTGCTGTTGGCCTCGGTTCCGCTGTGGCTGCGGGAGCAGGCGCCCGCCGGCGACCTGAAGTCGGTCGTGCTGACCTCGTATCCCGGGTTCGAGAGCGAGCCATCGTTTTCGCCGGATGGCCGGAAGGTGGTCTTCATCTGGAACGGGGAAAAAGAAGACAACTTCGACATCTACGTGAAGCAGATCGGAGCGGCGGGCCCCCCGCTGCGGCTGACCGTGCACCCCGCGGCCGAGTACAGCCCGGCCTGGTCCCCGGACGACCATTGGATCGCGTTCACGCGCGGCCTGGGCCAGGGCAAGATGGCTGTGATGTTGATCTCGCCCCTTGGCGGGACGGAGCGCACGCTCACCGAGACGACGAGCCCGCCTTCCAGCGGCCTGGCGTGGACTCCGGACGGAAAGTGGGTTGCCTTCTGCACGCAGGACTCAGCGAAGGACCCCCTTAGCATTCGGGCTGTCTCCGTCGAGACCGGCGAGGTTCGCCGCCTGACCACGTTCGCGACGAAATCCGCGGTCGAAGGGAATCTGCCTTTGGGGGACTACTACCCGGCGTTCTCGCCGGATGGACGCGCCCTGGCCTTCTCCCGGCAGATGGCGAGTTACGTCTTCGACCTCTACCTGCTGCGGCTGACGCGGGATTTCAAACCGGCCGCGGAGCCGGTGCGAATCACCGATCGGCGCTACGCGTTTCTCGCCGGCGCCGCATGGACGTCCGATGGCCGGCAAATCGTCTACGGCTATGACCTTCTCTGGCGGGTCGCGGCTTCCGGCCGGCGGCCGCCGGAACGGCTGCCTTTCGTATCGCCGGCGGCCACCTTCCCGGCGATCGCACGCACTCCGCCCCGCCTTGCCTACACCTGGTTCGTCCGAAACGCGAACATCTGGCGCCTGGACGCCCGCTCGGGAGAGCGCAGGATGCTGATCGGATCGACGTATGTGAGCGACGCGCCGCAGTACTCGCCGGATGGCCGCAAGATCGCTTTTCAATCGAACCGAAGCGGGACCGTTGAAGTCTGGACCTGCGACGCGGACGGGGCGAACTGCGTGCAGCTTACCTCCTTCGGCGGGCCTCAGTGCGGCTCGCCATCCTGGTCTCCTGACGGCCGCTTCCTGGTCCTGGATTCCCGGGTGGAGGGGCAGTCCGAAATCTACGTGATGGCGGCGGACGGCGGCACGCCGCGCCGCATGACGAACCAACCGGCTAACGATATGTTGCCGGGTTGGTCGAGAGATGGGCGTTGGATCTACTTCACGTCCGACCGCGGCGGCAAGAACGACATCTGGAAAATGCCGAGCGGCGGCGGCGAGCCGATTCAGGTCACACGTTCGGGCGGTGATTGGGCTCTCGAATCGCCCGATGGCAAGTACCTTTATTACGTGAGACCGGCACGGGGGCCCGTATTCCGAATGCGGGTCGAGGGGGGCGAGGAGGCGCAGGTTTTGCCTGCAGGCGTCTTTTGGCAGTTTGGCGTGACCGCCGGAGGTCTCTACTTCTTGGCGCCGGGGCAAAAACGAATTGAGTTCCTCGACGCCGCCACGGGCAAGGTGAGTACGATCGCCACCCTGGACAGCCCCGCGTATCGCTTGGCGGTGTCCCCGGACGGCGCTTACCTCTTGTGGCCCCAGTTGGACCGGGAGACTCAGGACCTGATGCTGGTAGAGAATTTTCGGTGACGCCGACACGTCAGGAATGCCTCCGGCCTCATAGGGCTGCGTGCGGCATCAGATCCGCTTCGGCCTCCCGGATGGGCGCGTGGTCGCGCGCACATCCCTCACGCCTTCCCGTCCCGGCTTCACCGTCCGCATGATTTGCTGGTTCAACGCTTTCAGCCGGTGGAACTCCTGGATCCACTCCTTCAGCGTCAGGCTGTTGATCGTCCGCACTCGGACCGTGCGGTCGAGCCAGTCGGCGGCTTCCCCGAAATGGAAATAGAAATAGCCGTCGCCCTTCTCCAGCCGCGCCGTGATCCCGCGCTTCGCCAGTTCGTCGTTGATCTTCTTCAGGTCTAATCGCATCGCGCAGCGTCGCTCAGCTACAATTATCCGACGTGCCCATCGGTAAGTATGGGGCCGCGTCCTGCGAAGCCCCGACGAGCCTCCCGCTACGCCGCAACCGGCCCGCGGAGGGCGACCGCCACGGCTGCGATATCCTTCATTGAATGGCACGATCCATACTGCTGGCCCTGGCAGCCGGTTTCCTGCTCCGCGGGGCCGCCGGCGACTGGCCGGTCTACGGGGGAGGACCCGCCGGGATTCGGTACTCGCCGCTCAGGCAAATCACCCGGGCGAACGTGTCCCACCTGCGCGTCGCCTGGACCTACGATACCCACGACGGGCCCGGCGACCCGCAAACCCAACCGATCGTCGTGGGACGCGTTCTCTATGGCATAACTCCTACGCACAAAGCCGTTGCGCTCAACGCCGCCACGGGAAAGCTGTTGTGGACTTTTGACCCGGGCATGCGCGGGCGGGGACCGAATCGCTCGGTGGTGTGGTGGTCGTCCGGCCGTGAGCGGCGGCTCTTTTTTGCCATACAGAGCTTTGTGTACGCCCTCGACCCGGCCACCGGGAAGCCGATTCCGGACTTTGGCGCCGACGGCCGCATCGATCTTCGTGAGAATCTCGGCCGCGAACCCGGGAAGCAGTCGTATGTTCTGACCAGTCCCGGCATCGTGTATCGCGATCTCCTTATCGTGGGCGGCCGCCTCCCCGAGACCTTGCCCGCCGCGCCAGGCGACGTTCGCGCCTATGACGTCCGCACCGGCAAACTCCGGTGGAGCTTCCACACGATTCCCCATCCCGGCGAGTTCGGCTACGATACATGGCCTCCGGATGCCTGGACGTACTCGGGCGCGGCCAACAACTGGGCGGGCATGGCTCTTGACGAGAAACGGGGGATCGTCTACGTGCCGACCGGATCGGCCGCGAGCGATTTCTACGGCGCCGACCGGCTCGGAGACAACCTCTTCGCCAACTGCCTGCTCGCCCTGAACGCCGCCACGGGGGAGCGCATCTGGCATTTCCAGGCTGTGCGCCATGACCTCTGGGACCGCGATTTCCCTTCGCCCCCCGCCCTGGCCACGGTGAGGCGCGACGGCCGAACCATAGACGTGGTGGCGCAGACGACCAAGCAAGGCTGGGTCTATGTGTTCGATCGCGTCAGTGGCAAGCCCGTGTATCCCGTCGAATACCGCGCCTACCCGCCCAGCAGCGTGCCTGGCGAGCGCGCGGCTGCGGAGCAGCCCCTGCCCACGCGCCCCGCCCCCTACGCGCGGCAGTCGCTGAGCGGGGAGATGCTCACCGGGCGAACCGAGTCCACCCACGCCTGGGCGCTCGCCCAATTTCGCGACCTGCGCCATGGCGGCCAGTTTCTTCCCTTTAGTCTGAGCGCCGATACCCTGATCTTTCCCGGTTTCGACGGCGGGGCCGAGTGGGGCGGTCCGGCATTCGACCCCACTACGGGCCTTCTATACGTCAACTCCAACGAAATGGCCTGGACCGCCGGACTTGCCGAGTCCAGGACCGAGAACTCCGCGCGCCGGCTCTACCTGGCGCAGTGCGCGACCTGTCATGGAGACGATCTCCGCGGCGCGCCGCCGCAGATTCCCGCGCTGAACGATCTGGCGGGCAGGCGGACCGCGCAGGCGATCGGGGCCGTGATACGGCAGGGCGGGGGCCGGATGCCAGGCTTCCCGGCCTTGAATGCCGCGGACGTGTCCGCCCTGAGCGAGTACCTGCTCACCGGGAAGAGCAAGGAGCTTGAGAGTACAGGGGCCGGCGATCACGAGCCGCGCTTTCGTTTCCGCGGATACCATAAGTTCCTGGACCCGGACGGCTACCCGGCCATCGCCCCGCCTTGGGGAACTCTGAATGCGATTAATCTCAGCACGGGAGAATACGCCTGGCGCATCCCGCTGGGCGAATATCCCGAACTCTCCGCGAAGGATACGGGAAGCGAGAACTACGGCGGCCCCATCGTAACCGCCGGCGGCTTGGTGTTCATCGCCGCCACCAACTACGACCGCAAATTCCGCGCTTTCGACAAGGCTACCGGTAAGCTGTTGTGGGAAACCACGCTTCCGATGTCCGGCAACGCCACGCCTGTCACCTATGCGATCGGCGGCCGCCAATTCGTCGTGATCTACGCGACGGGCGGCAAATCGGGCAAATGGGGGCCATCCGGAGGAATCTACGTCGCGTTCACTTTGCAGGCTCGGCGCCCGCGCAACGCCAATCCCCGGTAAAGCGGCGTTACTTCGCTCCCGCAGTTTTGGATGGAGCGCTGGAGCGCGCCTGTGTTCCAGTCGGGAGTCCGAGGATCCCCATCTCCTTCACCAGATGACTGGCGCCGTCCACCTCCGCCATGTTCCACAGCATGTACCGGGTGTCCACGTGTATCGAGCGGGTGGTTACCGGGTCGAACAGATAATCGGAGGCGACAGACTCGTATGTGCCGTCGAACAGCAGGCCCACAAACTCGCCTTTGGCGTTCAGAGTCGGGGAGCCGGAATTGCCTCCCGTTGTGTCCACCGTCGACAGGAAGTTAACCGGAACGTCCTTGAGCGAGGGGTCGATGTATCGCGTCTTCTTGCCCATGTGGAGGGCATTGATGGCGTCGAGCTGAACTTTCGGGGCGTCGAAATCCCCCTGGCCCGTATTCTTCTCGAGGATACCGGCAAGCGTCGTTTGCGGCTTGTAACGGAGACCGTCCTTCGCATCGACCCCCTGCACCTGGCCGTAGGTCACCCGCAGCGTGCCGTTGGCGTCCGGAGCCATCAACCCTCCGGCTTTGGCCAGTAAGGCCTCCATATAGCGCGGCATGAGCCGTGCTTGCGCTCCGCCGCGGTTCTTCGAAGCTTCGCGATTCGCTTCCGTGAGCGGCTCCATCGCCGCCGCGAGCAGGATGAACGAGTCCTTGGTCGCCAGATAGCCGAGCGGCTCGCCCTTGCAGATAAGCACGCCGTCTTCAACTCTCCAAACGTCGCCCATCTTGACCTTGGGATCGACGAGGTGATAGTCCCAGCCATCGAGGTTGACACCGTTGAACAGCGGCACAGCCTTGGCGGATGGTTCGCCCGCACGGGCTGGGAAGCAGGCTGCCATCAAGGCCATTCCCACAAGCAAAGTACATGCGCCACGCGTCATTGTATCTCCTCCAATACGG
>JAIQFU010000375.1 GCA_020073115.1 Terriglobia bacterium | reverse complement strand
AGCGGCTTTCCAGCAACTCGTCTCCGGTGATTTGGAGCCGGTGGAGCACTTGGAGAATCCCATTGTGACAGGCCAAGGCCAAGAGAGAGTTATCGACTGGCACAATACCGTCGTCCGGGACGATCAGGAGCAAATCGTAATCGCTGTGTCGGGACCTGCGTCACCCGGGGCCACGCCCGACGAGACGGCGCACGATCAATGCAAGAATCGGATCGTCCGCCGTCGGCGTCTTGAAAACACCCGCCATTTTCAGATCAGCTTGGCGCAAAGCCCCACCCGCACAAAGCCCCACCCGTTGCGCTCCCGGACGCGGCGCAATACCATGGAGCCGCTATGAAACACATTCTTGCGCTCCTCTGGTTCGGTTCCACTCTCGCCCTCGCGCAAACCCCGCCCGTCTCGGCGACAGCCACGCCTTCGGGGGCCAAGCCTCCCGTTGCGGCACCCACGCCCGCGATCAGGAAAAACGGGGCCACGATGCAGATGATGGTGGACGGCAGGCCCTTCCTCATGCTCGCCGGCGAACTGCACAACTCCAGCGCTTCCAGCAGCGAGTATATGAAGCCCGTCTGGAAGAAACTGGAGGCCATGAATCTCAACACCGTGATCGGCACGGTCTCCTGGGAACTGCTCGAGCCGCTGGAAGGCAAGTTCGATTTCACCCTGGTCGACGACCAGATCCGGCAGGCGCGGGCGCATAACATGCGCCTGGTCCTCATCTGGTTCGCCACCTGGAAGAACGCCGTAGCCAGCTATATTCCCCTGTGGGTCAAGACGGACCTGAAGCGCTTCCCGCGCGTGCAATCGAAGGACGGAGTGGGCCAGGAGGAGTTGACGCCCCTGGGCGAGGAATCGCTCCGCGCCGACGCGAAGGCCTACCGCGCGCTGATGCGCCACATCCGCGCGGCGGATCCGCAGCATACGGTGATCATGATGCAGGTGCAGAACGAGACCGGCAAGCTGCACGACAGCCGCGATCGCTCGTCTTTGGCCGAGGCAGCCTGGAACCGTCCGGTCCCCGCCGAGTTGATGAATTCTCTTGCGGAGAACAAGGCGAAACTGGCGCCCGAGCTGACGAAGATCTGGAGCGCCAACGGCTTCAAGACATCGGGGACGTGGCCCGAGATCTTCGGCGCCGGCCCCGCCGCGGACGAGGTTTTCATGGCATGGTACATCGCGCGGTACGTGGGCAAGGTGACCGAGGCCGGCAAAGCCGAGCTTCCCATCCCCATGTACGCCAATGCGTGGCTGGTACAGAATGAAAACCAGGCGCCGGGCGCGTATCCCAGCGGTGGTCCCAACCCGCAGGTGCACGACATCTGGCGCGCCGCGGCCCCTCAACTGGACCTGCTGGCCCCGGACATCCACCTCCCCGATTTCAAAGGCGTATGCGCTAAATTCACGCGCAACGGCAACCCGCTGTTCATCCCCGAAGCGCGGGCCTCCGTGCCGAACCTCTTCTGGGCCATCGGCCGGCACGCGGCGCTGGGTTATTCGCCCTTCGGCATTGAGAGCCTGCCCGAAGACACGCCGCTCGGCCCGGCGTACAAAACGCTCGCCGGTATGATTCCGGTAATCGCGAAGTATCAGGCCGAAGGGAAGGTAACCGCGGTGGTTCAGGACCAGGCCGACCAGCGGACGCAGGAGATCTCGTTCGGCGGGTACAAGTTTTCCTTCGCGTTCTCCGCCGGCGGGCGGGGACTGCCGCAGGCCCAGGCGCAAGCAGCGCAGGCCGCGGGAGGACGCGGGATGCCGCAGGAGAACCGCGGCTTCGCGCTCATCGTCAACACCGCGCCCGATGACTTCGTGATCGCGGGGCAGGGCTTCAGCCTGACCTTCGCCCCGGACACTGCGGGCCCGAAGGTCGCCGGCATCGGAACCATCGACGAGGGCCGCTACGAAAAAGGCGTGTGGATCCCCGGCCGCCGCATCAACGGCGACGAAAACGGCGGCGGAACGCGCATGCAGATGCGCGGCCAAGGCGTGGGGATACAGAAGGTGAAGTTGTACCGGTACGACTGAGAACCGCGCGGCGACTCGCTTAGTCTTCCCTGCGGCTCAGCCGCGAGATGCTGACGACCTCTGTCGAAGTGAATGGTTAAGTCGCCTCGCTGAACCGCGGCCGAAGCGGAAAGCGCACGGCGTGTCAATTCGTGTCAATTCGGGGACAGGCTACGAAACCCCCGCGGTTTGGGGGTTTCGTAGCCTGTCCCCGAATTGACACGCCGCCATAAGTTATAATCCGCTCCCATGAGGCTATTTCCGCTCTTTTTGTGCCTGTCCCTTTCTGCCTTCGCGCAGGAAGAAGGGGGGCCGCCACAGCGCTCGGAAGACCCGATCAACGCGCGCACGTTCGCGAGCTTGCGGGTGCGCAATATCGGGCCGGCGTTCATCTCGGGCCGTGTGAACCAGATCGCGGTTTTCCCGGATGATTCCAGCCACTACATCGTCATGGAGGCCTCCGGCGGGCTGTGGATGACCCGCAACAACGGGACCACCTTCACCCCCGTGTTCGACAGCGCCGGCTCCTATTCCATGGGATACGTCGCCATCGACCAGAAAAACCCCTCCATCGTGTGGGCGGGCACGGGCGAGAACAACAACCAGCGCAGCGTCTCTTACGGCGACGGCATCTACAAGAGCGAGGACGGCGGCCGCACCTGGCGCAACGTGGGGCTGCGGAACTCCGAGCACATCGGCAAGATCGTGATCGACCCGCGCGATTCCAACGTAGTCTGGGCGGCTGTATCCGGCCCCCTGTGGAAGGGCGGCGGCGAGCGCGGCCTTTATAAGACCGCCGACGGCGGCAAGACGTGGAACCGCGTGGAAAGCCTGAAAGTGGGCGACTACACCGGCTGCCCCGATATGCTCATGGACCCGCGCAACCCCGACATCCTGTTCGTGGTCACGCACCAGCGCCAGCGGCGGTTCTTCGGCATCATCCACGGCGGGCCGGAAAGCGCCCTGTGGCGCTCCACCGACAGCGGCAAGACCTTCGCCAAGGTTGCGGGCGGGTTCCCCACGGGCGACCTGGGGCGCATCGGCATCGCCTCCGCGCCCACCAACCCCGGCATCATCTATGCGCAGGTGGAAGGGCCCGAAGGCCGCGGCGGCCTGTATCGCTCCGAAGATAACGGCGTCACCTGGGAGCGGCGCAACTCCACCGACCAGCAGGCGCAGTACTACGCCAAGGTCGTCGTGGACCCGGCCAACGCCAACCGCGTGTACATCATGGGCGTGGAAATCGACGTGTCGGACGACGGGGGACGGACCACCTCCAGCCTCGGCACGCGCAACAAGCACGTGGACAACCACGATATCTGGATCGACCCCAGGAACAACGACCACTATATGGTGGGCTGCGACGGCGGCGTTTACGAGAGCTTCGACCGCGCCGCCACCTGGATTTTCAAGTCCAACCTGCCCACGGCCCAGATGTACGACGCGATCGCCGACGAGAACGCGCCCTTTTACTACGTCTACGGCGGCACCCAGGACAACAACAGCTTCGGCTGCCCCGGGCGCACGCGGAACCAGGCGCTGGTGAGCGCGGACTGCTTCGTGACCAACGGCGGCGACGGGTTCTATTCGCGCGTGGACCCCAAGGACCCCAACACCATCTACGCCGAGATGCAGAACGGCGGGATGGTGCGGTTCGACCGCCGCACAGGCGAACGCGTGAGCATCCAGCCGCAACCGGCCAAGGGGGATCCGGCGCTGCGCTGGAACTGGGATGCGCCCATCGCCATCAGCCCGCACTCCAACACGCGGATTTACGCCGGCTCGCAGAAACTCTACCAGAGCGACGACCGCGGCGATAGCTGGCGCGCCATCAGCGGCGACCTCACCCGCCAACTGGATCGCAACAAACTGCCGCTCATGGGCCGGGTGTGGCCCATCGACGCCATCCAGAAGAACGTCTCCACGGCGCTCTACGACAACATCTCCGCCATCACCGAATCGCCCAAGCAGCAAGGGCTGATTTACGTGGGCACCGACGACGGCCTGATCCAGGTCACCGAGGACGGCGGCAAGACGTGGCGCAAAGTGGAAAAGCTCGCGGGCGTGCCCGAAGACGGGTACGTGCAGCGTATCTTCGCCTCGCAGCACGAAGCCGGCGTGGTCTACGCGGCCATCGACAACCACCAGAACGGCGACTTCAAGCCGTACCTGCTCAAGAGTTCCGATAAGGGCAAGACGTGGGTCAACATCGCCGGCAACCTGCCCGAGCGCGGCGGCGTCTTCGCCATCGCCGAGGACCACATCAATCCCAAGCTGCTCTTCGCCGGGACCGAGTTCGGACTGTATTACACCGTCATCGGCGGCGAGAAGTGGGTCAAGTTCACCGGCGGGCTGCCCACGATCCAGGTGCGCGACCTCGCCATCCAGAAGCAGATGGACGATCTCGTCATCGGCACCTTCGGCCGCAGCATCTATGTCCTGGACGATTACAGCCCGCTGCGGGCGGCGGCGGCGGACCCGGCGCTCTTCACCAAGGACAGCTTCCTGTTCCCGGTGAAGAACGCGCTCTCGTATCTCCCGTTCAACAACCGCGGCGGCGACCAGGGCGAAACGCTCTACGCGGCGCAGAACCCCCAGGTGGGCGCGGTGATCACGTACAACATCAAGGAAATGCCGCGCACCAAGCGGATGGAGCGGCAGCAGCGTGAGCGCCAGGCCGTGCAGCGGGGCGAAACGCCGCCCTACCCAACACCCGAACAACTGCGCGCCGAGGCTGAGGAGGAAGCGCCGGCCGTCGTGGTCACCATCAGCGACGGCTCGGGCAAGGTGGTGCGCCGCATGGAAGAGGCCGGCCAGGCGGGCATTCGCCGTATTGGCTGGGATCTGCGCGCGCAAGGCTCGTCGCTTGCGGCGGCGATGCCGACCGGCGGCGGCGCGGGCGGCCGTGGCGGAGCGGGCGGCGGTGGCGGGGGACGCGGCGGCGCGGGCGGGGGAATTGCCATGGGCGGCGGGCGTGGCGGAGCCGGCGGCGGCCGCGGCGGCGCGGGCGGCGGCGGGGAAGAGATGCCCGCCCGCTTCCAGGCCGGCGGCGGCCCCATGGTCGTTCCCGGCAAGTACAGCATCGCTTTGGCCAAGAAGATCAACGGCGTGGTCACTCCGCTCCCCGGCTCCGCCTCCTTCGAGGTCGTAGCCGAAGCCCAGACCGCCAAGGCCGAAGACCGCGCCGCGCTGTTCGCCTACCAGACGAAATTCGCCGACCTGCAGCGGGCCGTTACCGCAACCCAGCAGTCCGCGGCGGATGCCGGGACGCGGCTCAGCAGCATTCTGCGGGCCGTCGACGGGATGGCCGCGCCCCCGGCTAAACTTCGCGAGGACACGGTGCGGGCGCAGCGCGAACTCGACGCCCTCAACCTGGCGCTGCGCGGCGACTCCATCTGGCGTTCCCAC
>JAIQFU010000374.1 GCA_020073115.1 Terriglobia bacterium | reverse complement strand
TTCGGGTTTCATCGTCTGAATGTGGTAGACTTCGATTTCCTGGGGGGTAGTATCTCAAATCCGCTCCGCACAGGAGCGGCCCGCACCCCGGGGATAGGCCCTTCCGCAGTTCCGGCCGCTAACCGGAGGAAGGGCCGAACCTTCTCGGTTATCCGCACGGAAGGCCACCGCAAGCGAGTGCCCGCCCGGATATCTCTCGCGAAAACACCGCAGACTTTCGCGCGATGCACCGATATAAGGGTATGAGAAAACAAGACGCCTTATCAACCGAAGAAAAGAGCTTGTGTGATTGGGTTCTGGCGCGGTTCCCCGATGCGTCATTCTGCTACCGTGGCGGGGCCTCGGAGGTGCTCTGGTTCAGGGTTGCCAATAAACGCAAACCCGTTTCACTCCCGGAAGATCTTATTGACGACTCACGTAATGGCTCTTCGGGAAGATTCGCGGAGTTGCGCGCCAAACTGCAAGGGAGTTCCCCTGAAAGGGACCGCCACAGCAAAGTACAAATTTATCCGCAAAATTCCCCTGGACCCTTTTACGGGCAACGCGTGCATAATCCTTGGCCCATTGCGGCAGGCGCACGCGCCGCTTGGATAGCGCCTCGATCTGAAGTTCAAGCAAGGTCTTCGGCTTGGTTTCATCCGTGGTCTTCATGTTCTCCCCTCACTCCGGCAATGGCTTGTCCGTGATCGTGCGCGGGTCAAAGCGTTCCGGTTGCGGCCCGGTAATGGTTGTCACATCGAAGTATTCCGACTTTCGCGCTGCCGCCCTGCGCGCCTCCAGTCTTCGCCGTGTCTCAGGGGCCATGGTGTCTTCCACTGTGGACTGCGGTTGCGGCTGCGCGGCATTGCAGCCGGCCATCGTCCACTTGCGCGCATTGGTCAAGTACAGCCCGTAGCCGCTCTTGTGAATCCTCCACGGCTGAAGGCTTGCCCATAGGCCACTCATCCATGAATCGAACGCCCCGATGTCATCGAACTGTCCGAGAATCTGCCGGGTGATTCGTTCGTCTGGGGTGCTTCCATTGCGCCGATGCGCCGCCAGTTTCTCTTGCGCGTGTCTTATCCGTTCTTCCGTTATGAGCATATGCGAATCCCGTTCCGGTACCGGAGTATTTATATGGGTTTCGGGTGTAAGCGTCTGAGCAACCCCACCTGTTCCCGCGCCGCCACCGGTGATGAACTGGAGGAGTGGACGAACAGATCCAGCCAGTGAAAACCCGGCGACGCCGGAGCCGGGCAGAAGTCGAGCAGTTGGTGGCCGAGTATGAAGCAAGCGGCCTGAACCGAACAGCGTTCTGCCAGCAGAAAGGCCTGAGCTTATCGACGCTGGTTCGCTACCGAAGACGGCAGCAGCAGACAACCGGCGAGAGCGCCAACGGGAACCGTTGGCTGGCAGTGGAAATCTCCGGCGCCACCGCAGTGGCGGGCGGCGAAAATGCCAGCGGCTTGGCGGTGTCGCTGCCTGGCGGATGGCGAATCGAAATCGGTCGCGGGTTTGACCCCGACACTCTGAAACGGCTGCTCGTCGTGGTGGAGCGTCGCTGAGCATGTTCGGGGTGGGGCCGGCGACACGGATCTATTTGGCGGCGGGAGCCACCGACATGCGCAAGGGCTTCGAGGGCCTGTATGGTCTGGTGCGCGACCGACTGCAGTTGGAGCCGCTGAGCGGGCACATTTTCATCTTCTCGAATGCGCAGCGGAATCGTCTGAAGCTATTGTTCTGGGACGGCAGCGGACTGTGGGTCTGTGCGAAGCGTTTGGAGAAAGGCCGCTTCCGCTGGCCGGCGGCGGAGAGGGGACAGAACCAAGTGGTGCTCAGCGCGGAGGAGTTGGCGTTGCTGATCGGCGGCATCGATCTGGCCGGCAGCAAGCGGCGGGCATGGTTTCGGAAGGTCGTGGGCGAAGAATCGGAGTGTCCCGCATCGAAAAAATTTCTCGTGACTGAAAAAACATAATTGCCTATAATTGTTTTTGCCCGTCGCGATTTCCGATCCTCCCAGCCCCGCCCCCAACGACTCACCCGAAGTGGTCGAGCTGAAGCGGCAGCTGCACTGGGCGCATCTCAAAATCCAGGTTTTGGAAGAACGGCTGCGGCTACAGCGCATCCAGAAGTACGGTCCGGGCAGCGAAAAGCTGAGCGATAGGCAACTGGAGTTGCTGGAGTTGGAGCCGGGCGTCAGCAATCTGGAAGTGCAGGCGGAGAGCGCGCGCGGGCCTTTGCCGCAGCGGCCACCACGCACGGAGCGGCCACGGCGTCATCCCGGGCGGCAGCAGTTGCCGGCGGATTTGCCGCGCGTCGAACGAGTGATCGCCTGCGCGCCGGAGCAGTGCCAGTGCCAGAGCTGCGGTAAAGCGATGACGGTGATCGGCTACGAGACGGGCGAACAGCTCGATGTCGAGCCAGCCAAGTATTTTGTGGTGGTGACCAAGCGTGAGAAGCGCGCCTGCCAGCACTGTGAGCAGGGCGGGGTGGCGTCGGCGTCGGCGCCGGCCCGGATCATCGAGAAGGGCTTGGTGAGCGATCGGGTGGTGATCGACACGGTGATTTCCAAGTACAGCGACCATCTCCCGCTGTATCGGCAGAGCGTCATGCTGGAGCGGGAGACGGGGTTGGCGATCAGCCGGGCGACGCTGGATGGTTGGGTGATGACGGTCGGGGGACTGCTGATCCCGGTGGCCGCCGTGATCGGACGAGAGTTGGTTTGTGGTAGTTATATTCAAGCGGATGAGACTCCGGTGGATGTGCAGATGCACGATCGGCGGGGGAAGAATCATCAGGCTTACTTATGGCAGTATGGCCGGCCGGGAGCAAGCGTGGTGTTCGACTTCCGGCTGAGGCGCGGGCGCGACGGTCCGCAGAGATTTCTGGAAGGATTCAACGGAGTTTTGCAGACTGACGGCTATGCCGCCTATGACAAGATAGGCGGACCGAAGTTGGTGCATGCGGCTTGTTGGGCGCATGCGCGCCGCAAGTTTTTCGAGGCGCATCAAGTGTCTCCCGGCGAGGGTGTAGCCAAAGGCATTGTGCTGCTCATCGACCAACTATTTGGGATCGATGCGGAGGCACGCGCGCAGAACTTGGAATTCGCCGCGCGTGATATCTTGCGCCAGCAGCAAGCCCGGCCGCTGCTGGACACGATCAAGCAGCAGATCGAGGCGGCGCGTGGGCAGGCCCTGCCGGCGAGCAAACTGGGCGGCGCCATCTCATACACGCTATCCCTGTGGGAGAAGCTCAAGCGCTTCCTGGACTACCCGGAACTGGAGCTGAGCAATAACCTGGCGGAGAACTCGATGCGTGGAATCGCACTGGGACGGAAGAACTGGATTCACATCGGCAGCCCGCAGGCCGGGCCGAGGGTGGCGGCCATTCTATCCGTTGTGGAGTCCTGCCGGCGGCTTCGCATCTCGGCCCGCGAATACCTGGCCTCGGTTCTGCCTGGCTTGGCCGACGTGAGCATTCACAAATTAGCCGAGCTCACGCCCGCGGTTTGGGCTGCACGGAACCGGTAGCCTACCCCGCTGCTGCTGTCAATCCTGCGGATGGCCTGACGCTTACACCAGGGCGGCCATTGTCACTCCAAGAGTCTTAGTGCGCACGGCAATCCTTTCCGGCCGAAGCTCGTTCAGGTTTGACGCTGATGGTCCAAAGAACGTGCAGCGCCCTGAACCTTCCTGCCATTCCTCTACTATTACGCGCAGAGAGCCCGTGAAAGGGGGCCAACCTGTACCGGCCGAATGGTTGCACACCTGGACGCGGTCCCGGGGCGTTATGTTATCGGAGAAGCGCTGGGTATGCGTCTGAAGACCGGCTACTCATGCGCTTCGGAGTGGTATCAGGATGTCCGGGCAGCCGCCTACGTCTGAGGGGGGCGCGGAACGTTCCGCCTCTTGAGCGGAGTTGGCCTCCGGCTGCCGTGTGACCTTCGTTCACCCGGTTCCGTCATAAAACAAAACCGCCGGCGCGAGCCTTCACGCCCGCGCCGGCGGCCTTAAGCTGATAGCTGATGGCTGATAGCTTTTCGCTATTCCGCCAGCGACTCCTCCCCCGTATCCTCCGGCAGCCCACCCGCATACTGCAGCCGCGTCTCCTCGTCGTAGCCGGGAATGGCTTCCAGCGTCGGTTCGGCCACGGGCTCTTCCACGACATCTTCGCCCGCGATCTTCACCCTGCGGTAGTACTCCATGCCCGTGCCGGCGGGGACCAGCCGGCCCATGATCACGTTCTCCTTCAGGCCCCGCAGGTAGTCCACCTTGCCGTTGATCGCGGCTTCGGTGAGCACGCGCGTGGTCTCCTGGAAACTCGCGGCCGAGATGAAGCTGTCGGTCGAAAGCGATGCCTTGGTGATGCCCAGCAGCACGGCCTTGCCCTGCGCCGGACGCCCGTTCGCCTCGGTCGTCTTCTGGTTCTCGTCGCGGAACTTGAACCGGTCCACTACCTCTTCCGGCAGGAACTCGGTGTCGCCGATATCCTCGACCCGCACCCACCGCATCATCTGGCGGACGATCGTCTCCAGATGCTTGTCGTTGATGTTCACGCCCTGCAGCCGGTAGACTTCCTGAATCTCGTTGACCAGGTACTTTTGCAGTTCCTTTTCGCCGAGCACGTCCAGGATGTCGTGGGGGTTGCGCGGTCCGTCCATGAGCGGCTCGCCGGCTTTCACCCGCTCCGTCTCCTGGACGTTGATGTGCACGCCGCGCGGCAGCGCGTACTCCCGCTGCTCGCCCTGGTCGCCCACCACGAAGATCTTCCGCTGCCCCTTGGAGACCTCGCCGTATTTCACCACGCCGTTGATCTCCGCGATGATGGCCGTCTCGCGCGGTTTGCGCGCTTCGAACAGCTCCACCACGCGCGGCAGACCGCCGGTGATGTCCTTGGTCTTGGTGGTTTCGCGCGGGATCTTCGCCACCACGTCGCCCGCGTGGACCTCTTCGCCGTCACGCACCATCAGGTGGGCGTGGGTCGGCATCAGGTACTTCTTGGCTTCCGAGCGCGATCCTTGCGCGCTCTCGGGGCGCACGATGATCTGCGGCTGCCGTTTTTCCTCCTGCGAATCCATCACCACCAGCTGGCTCATGCCGGTGACTTCGTCCACCTGCTCCTGGACCGTGAGGCCGTCCACCAGGTCTTTGAAGTGCACCACGCCGCTGACTTCCGTCAAGATGGAGAACGTATACGGATCCCATTCCAGCAGGATCTGGTTGGACTTCACCGGGGCGCCGTCTTCCAGCAGGATGCGCGCGCCGTACACCACGTCGTACCGCTCTTTCTCTCGGCCCTTCTCGTCCATGACCAGTAATTTGCCCGTGCGATTCATGGCGATGATCTCGTTCGTCTTGCTGCGCACGGTCTGGATGCCGAGATAGCGAGCGAAACCGTCGTACTTGGCATCCTGCGTGGATTGCTCGCTGACGCGCGTGGCCGTTCCGCCGATGTGGAAGGTACGCATGGTCAACTGCGTGCCAGGCTCGCCGATGGATTGCGCCGCGATAACGCCCACCGCCTCGCCGCGCTCCACCATGCGCCCGGTGGCGAGGTTGCGGCCATAGCACATGACGCAAACGCCGCGCTTGGATTCACAGGTCAGCACGGAGCGGATCTTGACTGCCTTGATGCCGGCGTCCTGGATCTCCGCCGCCAGGTCTTCGGTGATCTCCTGGTTCACGGCAACGATCACGTTGCCTTCGTAGTCTTTCTGATCTTCCAGCGCCACGCGGCCCACGATGCGGTCGCGCAACGGTTCGATGATCTCGCCCGATTCGATGATCGGCTCCACGTAGATGCCTTCGGTGGTGCCGCAGTCGTTTTCGGTGATGATCACGTCCTGCGCCACGTCCACCAGGCGGCGCGTCAGGTAGCCCGAATCGGCCGTCTTCAGGGCCGTATCGGCCAGACCCTTGCGGGCGCCGTGCGTGGAGATGAAGTACTGCAACACGTTCAGGCCTTCGCGGAAGTTGGCCGTGATGGGGGTCTCGATAATCTCGCCCGAGGGCTTGGCCATCAGGCCGCGCATGCCCGAAAGCTGCCGGATCTGCTGCTTGGAACCGCGCGCGCCGGAATCGGCCATGATGTAAATGGGGTTGAGGTAGCGGCCGGTGCGGTCGTCCTCCTCCATGGCCTGGAACATCTCGTCCGAAACGCGCTCGGTGACCTTGCTCCAGATTTCGATGATTTTGTTGTAGCGCTCGCCGTGGGTGATGGCGCCGTCCTGGTACTGGCTCTCGACGGCCACTACTTCCTTCTCGGCGTCGCGCACCAGGCCCGCCTTCTCGCCCGGCACCACCATGTCGTCGATGCCGATCGAAATGCCCGCCCGGGTGGCGTAAAGGAAGCCCAGCGCCTT
Organism: Terriglobia bacterium; assembly: GCA_020073115.1. Classification (GTDB taxonomy): domain Bacteria; phylum Acidobacteriota; class Terriglobia; order Bryobacterales; family Bryobacteraceae; genus BOG-224. Next base: position 2,709 of record JAIQFU010000374.1, on the reverse strand, counting down.
CACCTCGTCGAGCATCTGCACGGTGACCTGCAGTCCGAACTTCAGGTAGCAGTACTGCACCAGTTGCGCCAGACCCTTCTTTTTGAGAAGGCCGTTGATGAAAGGCATGTCCTGCGGCAATTGGTCGTTCAGGATCACCCGGCCGACTGTGGTTTCCATGTACTGCTTGTTGAACTCGATCGGCTCCGTGTGCAGGATGTTCTGGTTGTCGAACGCGTGCACCAGGTCGATGACGCGGCCGGTGTAGCGCAGCTTGATGGGGGTGAGGGTTTCGACTTCGCCCATCTCCAGCGCAATCAGCACGTCGTCGGTGGAGGCGAAGGTGCGGCCCTCGCCCTTCGCGCCGGGCCGGGCCTTGGTCAGGTAGTAGCAGCCCAGTACCATGTCCTGGGTGGGAATGGCGATGGGGGCGCCGTGCGCCGGCGAGAGAATATTGTTCGCCGAGAGCATCAGGGTCGAGGCCTCAATTTGCGCTTCGGGCGAAAGCGGGATGTGAACCGCCATCTGGTCGCCGTCAAAATCGGCGTTGAAGGCCGTGCACACCAGCGGGTGAATCTTGATCGCCTTGCCTTCCACCAGCACCGGCTCGAACGCCTGAATGCCCAGGCGGTGCAGCGTGGGAGCGCGGTTCAGCAGGATGGGGTGGTCTTTAATGACCTCTTCCAGGATGTCCCACACCACCGGGTCTTGCTGCTCCACCAGCTCCTTGGCCTGCTTGATGGTGGTGCAATGTCCGCGCTGCTCCAGGCGGTGATAAATAAAGGGCTTGAACAGTTCCAGGGCCATCTTCTTGGGCAGCCCGCACTGGTTCAGGCGCAGGTCGGGGCCGACCACGATTACAGAGCGCCCCGAATAGTCCACGCGCTTGCCCAGCAGGTTCTGGCGGAAGCGGCCCTGCTTGCCTTTCAGCGTATCGGAGAGCGACTTCAGCGGGCGGTTGTTGGCGCCGCGCAGCACGCGGCCGCGACGTCCGTTATCGAACAGCGCGTCCACCGCTTCCTGCAGCATGCGCTTCTCGTTGCGTACGATGACGTCGGGCGCGTGCAACTCCATCAGCTTCTTCAGACGGTTGTTGCGGTTGATCACGCGGCGGTACAGATCGTTCAGGTCGGAGGTGGCGAAGCGCCCGCCATCCAAGGGAACGAGCGGGCGCAGTTCCGGCGGAATTACCGGGATGACGTCCAGGATCATCCACTCCGGCTTATTCCCGGACTTCCGGAACGATTCCACCACCCGCAGGCGCTTGGCGAACTTCAGCTTCTTCTGCTGCGACGCCTCGGTCTTCATCTTCTCGCGAATCTCTTCGCTGAGCTGCTCGACGTCCACCTTCTTGAGCAGCTCTTTGATGCCTTCGGCGCCCATCATGGCCACGAACTTGCCCGGAAACTCCTGGTCGAGCTGCCGCTTGCGCTCGTCCGTGATCACCTCCGCCCCGGAGAGGCCCGGAACGTCGCCCGGGTCCACCACCACGTAGGCCTCGAAGTAGAGCACCCGCTCCAACTCCCGCAGGGTAATGTCCAGCAGGTGGCCGATGCGGCTGGGCAGCCCCTTGAAGAACCAGACGTGCGAACAGGGGCTGGCCAGCTCGATATGGCCCAGGCGCTCGCGGCGGACGCGGGCCAGCGTCACTTCCACGCCGCACTTGTCGCAGATGACTCCGCGGTGCTTCATGCGCTTGTACTTGCCGCACAAGCACTCCCAATCCTGGGTGGGACCGAAAATACGCGCGCAGAACAGCCCGTCGCGCTCCGGCTTGAACGTCCGGTAATTGATGGTCTCCGGCTTGGTGACTTCGCCGTGGGACCAGCTCCGGATTTTTTCCGGAGACGCGAGAGAAATGCGGATCGAATCGAAATCCGCAATCAAGTTCGCTCGATCGTACGGAGAGGATCTCAAAATAGCCTCCAAAACCAGGAGTCGGCAGTCAGAAGTCAGGAGTCGGAATGCCGAGCCCTGATGTCCGTTCGCCGCTCACTGGTAAATTCTTTTTTTTCCCAATTCATAGCCAGGATCGAGTTAGAGGGAACCCGGGGGGCTCCTGACTCCTCACTCCTGTCTCCTGACTCCTTTGAATTAATCCGCCGCGAGCGCCGTATCCGGCGCTGCTTCCTGCGGCTTCTTCATCAACTCCACGTCGAGGCACAACGATTGCAGCTCGCGGATGAGCACGTTGAACGACTCCGGAACGCCGGGCTCGATGGCGGCCTCGCCCTTCACAATGGCTTCGTAGATCTTGGCGCGCCCGTACACATCGTCCGATTTCGCCGTCAGCAGCTCCTGCAGGATGTATGCGGCGCCGTAGGCTTCCAGCGCCCAGACTTCCATCTCGCCGAAGCGCTGCCCGCCGAACTGCGCCTTGCCGCCCAGCGGCTGCTGGGTAATCAGCGAATACGGGCCGATGGACCGGGCGTGGATCTTGTCGTCCACCAGGTGCGAGAGCTTCATCATGTAGATGTAGCCCACGGTCACCGGCTGTTCGAAAGCCGTGCCCGTCATCCCGTCGAAGAGCATGGTTTTTCCCGAGCTCTGCATGAAGCTCGTGCTCTCATTGGCCTGCTTGGAATCCGCGAGCGCTTTCTTGATCTCGCGCTCGGTGGCGCCGTCGAATACCGGGGTGGCGAAGTGCAGGCCCATTGCCCGGGCGGCCCAGCCGAGGTGCGTCTCCAGAATCTGCCCGACGTTCATACGGGAAGGCACGCCCAACGGGTT
>JAIQFU010000373.1 GCA_020073115.1 Terriglobia bacterium | reverse complement strand
AGCCTTGCAGCACGGTGCCGATGCCTTCCTGGCCGCCGGGAGTCCCCACCGTGGGATCGCCCGAGGCGTCCGTGGAGCATACAGGTTCGCGCCCAGGCTGTTCAGCCCCGCCGGATTCTGGAAATTGGCGAGTTGGATCTGTCCCGCCTGTTGGGCCGCCGTCTGGTTGGGCTGGGTATAGCTGACCGTGCCATCCTTGGCGATGCTGATCTGCTGCGCGTCGGGCGGCACGGTGATCTGCGGCTCCAGGGGATCTCCATCGGCGGTGACGATGTTGCCGTCCCGGTCGAGGTGGAACGAGCCCGCGCGGGTGTAGGCCAGCTCCCCCGAGGACTGCCGCACCTGGAAGAAGCCGCGGCCCTGAATCACCAGGTCCAAAGGATTGTTGGTTTGCGAAAAAGCTCCCTGCGAGAAAACGATCTCATTGGAGGAAGCCCGCGTGCCCAACGCAGGTCCTGATACTGCGCGCGGCGCGACTTGTATCCGATGGTATTGGCGTTCGCCAGGTTGTGGGCGATGTTGTCCACGTTCAACTGCTGCGCCGTCATCCCGCTGGCGGCGCTGAAAAGCGCTCGAATCATGCGTCTCCTTTTGTTAGTCGCTAGTCGCTAGCCGTTAGTCGTTAGTCAACCGCGCTCTGCGGAGGGTTGCGGCCAGCGGCTAACGACTGGCGATTTCACCCTACTTTTGCCACTTCCTGCACCGCTTTGGCATCCATCTCGCCGGCCAGGCCCACGGCTTTCTGCAGCATCTCGAACTGGCGCATCACCTGGATCAGGCGCACGGCCGACTCCGCGCTCCCGGTATTGGAGGCTTCCAGCCGCCCTTGCGCCACAACCGCCCCCGTGGCGGCCGCCGGCGTGGCGGACGGGTCCGTTGGGCGGAAATAGTTGTTCCCCTGTTTAACCAGCCCGCCGGAGGGAAAGTCGGCCACGGCGATCCGGCCGGCGGCCGCGCCGTTCTGCCGGATCGTCCCGTCCGGCGAGATTTCGATGGGGGCGGAGGGAGCGAGCGTTATGGGAGCGCCCGCCACGCTCCGCACGGGGTGGCCTTCGACGGTGACAAGCGTCCCGGCGGCGTCCAGGTGAAGACCGCCGTTGCGCGTGTAGAGCGGCCCGCCGGGCGTGTCCACGGCGAAGAAGCCGCGGCCCGAAAGCGCCAGGTCCAGCGGATTTCCGGTGGGCTGCGCCGCGCCTTCGGAGAGATCGGTCCAGGGGCGCTCGATCAGGGGCATCGTAGAGGAAGGATCCTCTTCCTGCGCCTCCGGCGCGACGTACAGGCTGTAGAACTCGCGATCGGCTTTGTAGCCGCTGGTGGAGGCGTTGGCCAGGTTATTTGCCAGCAGATCGAGCGACTCCATGCGGGCGCGCATCCCGCTGGCGGCGATGGCAGTGATCGGGTCCATGACGAGAGCCGGTGCAAGCGGGGGTCCAACGGGTAAACGCCCCGAAACACTCAAAATGCGCCGCTTTGAGCCGATAAGGAGGATAGGGGGCGGCAGAATCTTGGCGCGCCACGCGGCCGAGCGCTGAAATTTTGCCGCGCCGTGCGGGCTAACCGCTGCAAAACAGGGTTTCCCGGTTTGGCCGGCGATCTGCAACACTCCGCCCCGTGACCGGCCTTGCCGCTGCAGTTCCTCTACCGGATGTTGCGCCTCCCGCGCTGCCGCCGTCCATGACCGCGCTCGCAGCCTCGTTGTTCGAGGCGGTGCTGGCGCCTTTGGTGGAGGGAGATGTTGCGGGGGAACCGGCGGCTTCCGATGGCTCGCCCGTCGAAGACGCCTCTCCCGAGCAGTTTGCCGACGTTCCCGGATGGAAAGGCCGGCCGCGGCGAAATCCACTTCGAGACCCGGGCGCGGGGCAGGTTCTCAGCCTGCCTATGCCCGTCGTCGACGCCGCGCCCCGGCGGGTTCCGCGCGTCTCCGGGGATACGGAGGCCGGCGTTCCGCTACTCGCGGGCTCTGGCTCGATCCACCAAAGCGAACCTCCGGTTTTCGAGCAGCCTGAACGGTTGCCCCGCCCCTCCTACGCCGGGGCCTGGTCCGCGTTCGGCCTGCCCACGCAGGTCGCCGCCGCACCGGCTGCAAGAGCGCCTCTCGGCGTGCCCCCGGTCGAGCCGGACTCAACCCGCGCCACGCCGGCCGTGCCGGCTCCGCCCCAGCCCGCCCCGTGCATCGCCGGGCAGGCGCCTGCCCCGGAAGCCACCCCTCCGCCCCCGGCGGACTCCGCAAGGGATCGCGATACCGAACCTCCGGCTTTCGAGCAGGCTGAAGTCCCTCCCCAACCCTCTTACGCGGAAATGGCGGTGGCGTTGAGCCCGCCCGGACCGAAGCCGGCCGTGACCGGGGCCGCGCCGGCTCCGCCCCCGGCGCGTTCCGTCGCGCGCATCCCCGAGGGAGTTGCTGCCCGGGCGCGCCGCACGCCGCCGCCCGCGGATTCCGGGCCGGGGGGCGTGCGGACGAGGGCGCCCGATGCGGCTCCGGCGCCGGCGCCGGGCGAAAAAGCGCGGCGGTTGAATCCGGCGGATGCCGCGCCTCGAGCGGGTGACGCGCCGGACCATCACGCCGGCGGCCAGGCCGGACTCGCGTTCCAGGGCCGGCTGGTGGATGCGGAATCCGGTGGAGCGGCAGCGGAAGGCGCGCCCGCAGCCCCGGAGAGTCCGGGGGAGGCCAACGCGGTTCCGCCGCGGCCCTGGCCGGCGTCCGCGGGTCCCGCGCTGCGGCAACCGGAGCGCAGGGAGCGGCCGGAGGAAAGCGGCGCCGGGGCCGATTCATCGCCGGGGCGCGTGGAACGAGGCGGCGAGCCACCGGCCGGGGCCGCGCCGCGCACAGAGAGCGCGCCGCCGGCCGGACCGGCGGGCGGCTCGCAGCGCGGCGCGGCAAGCGCCGCTCCCCAGGCGCCGCGCGACGTCCCGGAACCGCCGGCCCGGCCCCCGGCGCGCGACATCCAACTGGAAGTGGGCGGCGGCGAGCGGCGCGTGTCGATCCACCTGGTGGAACGGCGCGGCGAGATCCATTTCGCCGTCCGCACCCCGGATGCCACCCTGGCGGACGATCTGCGGCGGGATCTGCCGGCGCTCACCGAACGCCTGGAACATGGCGGTTTCCGGGCCGAAACCTGGCGTCCCGAGTTCGACCCGTCCGGCGCCCAGACCGGCGGGCGCCCGGACGAGTAGGGGCGGGGAGGGCGCGGGAGCCGCCAGCCGGAGCAATCCGCGGACGGAAACCACGCGCCCGCACGAGATCAGGAAGAAAGGAGCTTTGCATGGTTCATGTCATCCCTGGGGTAAACGCGCCGGCCGCGGCCGTCCCCGACGCCGCGTCCCCGGCGCCCGCTTTGCGCGATCTGTTTCGCGGCTTCATGGACGCCGCCGTATCCGCGGGGGCGCCCGCGGAGGCTGCGACGGCCGGCGCGCCTCCCGCCGATTCCCCGCCGGTGAAGCCGCCGAGCGCCGAAGAGCTGTTCGGCCCCAACCCGTGGGAGGAGAACCCCGTCGAGAGCCTGCCGGACGGCCAACTCTACAATCGCAACCCGTGGTGGTTCGCCACCCCCGAAACGGCCGGCAAAGTGGCCGCGATGCTGGGAGGAACCGTGGTGGAGAAAAACGATTTCACGGCGGACGGCAGCCCGGTGCAGCAACTCCAGCCGAACCAGATGGTGCAACTGCCGGACGGCAGCCTGATCAATGCGGGGATCGTGGCCTCGCTTTACACCCACGGCTTCCCGCAACGTTACATCGACGAGGTGGTGGGGGTTCCGGCCAACCTCGCCGCCCTGGAGCAGACCACATGACAAGCAGCGTGCAGACCAATTACAGTCCGGCGGCGGAAACATCGTCCGCCCCTCCGGCCGCCAATCCCGCCCAGGTCACCAAGAACATGTTCCTGCAGCTCCTGGTGGCCCAGCTCAAAAAGCACGCAGTTTGTTTCCCAACTGGCCCAGTTCAGCGAACTCGAGCAGGTGATGGCCATTCGCCAGGACCTTGAGAAGCCGCAGCAAGCGACCGGCTTCGCCGGCACCGGAACGGATGCGGGCGGCGAGTCTGATCAGACAGGGAGTTAGGAGAATCTATGTTCACGTCATTTTCGACCGCTCTTTCCGCGCTCAGCGCGTCCGCCACCGCGGTAGACGTGGTAGGCAACAACCTCGCCAACCTGAACACCCCGGGGTACAAGACCAGCGTGGTGTATTTCCGCGACCTGGTGACGCGCTCCATCGGGGCGGGGCTGGGCGAAACCCAGGTAGGGTTCCGCGACGCGGCCGGGCGCCTGCTGACGACGACCGGCGAACGGGTCCAGGGCTGGACCGTTGATCCCTCCGACGGGCTGGTCCACACCAACGGAGCGATCGGCGACATCGTGGTCCCGGTGGGGTCGCTGAAGCCGCCCATCATCACCAAGAACATCACGGTGGACCTGAACCTGAACTCCAACGCGACCGTCAGCGCCAAGCCGGACCTGTCCTACCCCATCACCGCCTACGACTCGCTGGGGACGGCCCACACTTTGACCATTGATTTCACCAAAACGGATGTGAACCAGTGGGCGTACGCAGTGAGCATTCCGGGCGCGGACCTGGAAGGCGGGACGGCAGGGACGACGTCGGTGGTCGCCACCGGCCCGCTCCAGTTCGACTCCACGGGACAACTGACGGACCCGATGGCGGATAACCCCATTACCTTCAGCCTGACTGATCTGGCGAGCGGAGCGGAGGGCATGGATATCGTCTGGGACCCCTACACCGCCGCCGGCGCCCCGCGCTTCACCCAATACGCGGAGACCTCGGGCGTGTCCGCCAGTTCCCAGGACGGGTGCGGCGCGGCGCAGTTGATGCGGGTCGGGCTGGCCGACGGCGGGCTAATCGTGGCCCAGTTCTCCGACGAGCAGCAGACCGTGGTGGGACAACTGGCCATGGCTTCCATCCGCAACCCCGATTCGCTTTCGGCGGAGGGCAATAACAATTTCCTGGTCAGCGCCAAGAGCGCCACCCCGGTCATCGGGCTGCCGGGGACCGGCGGGCGCGGGAAGATCGTGGGCGCCTCCATCGAGGCTTCCACCGTGGACATCGCCAGCGAGTTCACCAACCTGATCGTGTACCAGCGCGCCTACCAGGCCAATTCGCGGGTGGTGACCTCGGCCGACCAACTCAGCCAGGAAACCATAAACCTGATCCACTAGGCCGCCGATGACTCCTTTGGAAGAAATTGCGCCGTTGGCCGACGTGCCGGTGGAAATCGAGGTGGAACTCGACCGGCGGATCATGAAGGCGCGCGAAGTGATGGAACTGGACGAAGGCGCGGTGATCGACACCTCGCGCTCGGCCGGAGAGAACATCGACATCTACATCGGCGGCGTGCTCTGCGGTTCGGGCGAGATTGTAGTAATCGAGAACGTGCTGGGGGTGCGGATCACCGATTTTCGGGACGATCTGTGAGAAACAGCGGTCAGCGGTCCGCTGCCGGTTCTTCGGCTGACAACTGGCGGCGGACAGGGAAAAGGAGCGAATGGCATGGACGCAATCCGGCAGATGGCGGCGGTGGCCGCTGTTCTGGGATTGATGGGCCTGACTCTGTGGTGGCTGCGGCGGCGGGGGGTGGCGCTGGCGCTGCCCGCCGGCAGGCGCAATGGGCGGCGGCTGGAAACGGTGGAGCGTCTGCCGCTCGGTCCGCAGCACGCGTTGCACCTGGTGCGGGTGGGGGGGCGGGGCTTGTTGCTGGCCTCGCATCGTTCGGGGTGCGTCCTCCTCGAAAGCCAGCCCTGGCGGGAGTTCGAAGCGCCGCGGGAGGCCGCGCCATGAAGGCCCTGGCGCTGACCATCCTGGCGGCTGTTCCGGCGGCGGCAGCGGCGGCGGAACCCTTCTCCCTTCTCGGCATATCGGCCGGAAAGGGAGGCGGTCTGAGCGTGCCCATGCAGATCGTCATCCTGCTGACCCTGATGACCCTGCTGCCGGCCGCCGTCATGTCCATTACGCCTTTCCTGCGGATCGTGGTGGTCCTGCATTTCCTGCGCCAGGCGCTGGGCACGCAGTCCACGCCTTCCAACCAGGTGCTGATCGGCCTGGCCCTTTTTCTGGCGCTGGTGATCATCCAGCCGGTGGCGGCGGACATGTACCACCAGGGGTGGGAGCCCATGCAGGAGGGACGGATGACGACGCAGCAGGCGGTGGACGCCGGGGCCAGGCCGCTGCGCCAGTTCCTGGCGCGGTTCGCCCGAGAGAAGGACGTGCGGCTCTTCCTGGAGATCGCACGCGCGCCGGCCCCCCGTTCCCCGGCGGACCTGGACCTGAGGGTTCTGATACCCGCCTACATCCTTTCGGAGCTGAAAGCCGGGTTTCAGATCGGCGCGGTCCTGTTTCTGCCGTTCCTGGTGATCGACCTGGTGGTGGCTTCGGTGACGCTCTCCGCCGGGATGGTGCAGTTGCCGCCCATCATGATCTCGGCGCCCTTCAAGATCCTGCTGTTCGTCCTGGTGGACGGATGGAACCTGGTGGTCGGCTCTTTGATGAGGAGTTTCTACGGATGACGCCCGAAGCGGTAGTCGAGATCCTGCGAGGCGCGTTGATGGCCGCGTTTTGGCTCGCCGCCCCCATTCTGGCGGTGGGGTTCGTCGCGGGAATCGCGGTCAGCCTGGTGCAGATCGCCACATCCATGCAGGACAACGCCTTCAGCACCATCCCGCGGCTGGCGGCTTTTCTCCTGGGATTTCTCCTGCTGCTGCCCTGGATGCTGCAAAAGAGCATGGCCTACACGGCGGGGCTGATGGGGAATCTGGGAAGGTATGCGCGTTAGCGCGAGATTGGATGACCGCTTCCTGGCGGTCGCGGCCCTGAATCGGCAATGCCTGACCTGACTCTGTCCGCGGGAACTCTTTACGCTTTCCTGCTTGTTCTGGCGCGCGTCGCCGGGGCCCTGGTGTTCGTCCCCATTCCCGGGATCAGGGGCGGCCCGGAACCGGCGCGCGCGATTCTGGCGGGAGGGCTTGCCGTCGCCCTGTTCGCGCGCTGGCCGGTGATCGACCCTTCCGCGGTAACGCCGGGGACGCTGGCGACCTGGACGCTGGGGGAGGCGGCGGTGGGCCTGGCCATCGGCATCCCGGTGGCGGTGGTCCTGGAGGCCTTCACCTTGGCCGCGCAGATTCTGGGATTGCAGGCCGGGTACGCTTACGCCTCGACGATCGATCCCAACACCGAGGCCGATTCGGGCGTGCTCCTGGTCTTCGCGCAGCTCATGGCCGGGCTGCTGTTCTTCGCCCTGGGACTGGATCGCGAGATTTTGCGCCTGTTCGCCCTCAGCCTGGAGCGGGTTCCGCCGGGCGCTTACGGGTTCGGCCGGGCTTCGGCGCAGACGCTCATCGCGTTGACCTCCGGCCTGTTTTCCGTGGGCCTGCGGCTGGCCCTCCCGGTGGTAGCTCTGCTGATGATGGTGGACTTTGCGCTGGCCCTGCTGGGGCGGCTCAATCAGCAACTGCAGCTCCTCTCCCTGGCGTTTCCGGTGAAGATGCTGGTGGCGCTGGCGGCGCTGGGCTGGGTGGCGGCGGTTTTCCCCCGCGTTCTGCTGGAGTTCAGCGGCGCGGCGTGGACGGCGGCGCGCCGCACGCTGGGCCTATGAGGCGAGATGGCGGATCGATCGGGCAAAACCGAGCAGCCGACGCCGCGCCGTTTGCAGAAGGCGCGGCAGGAAGGGCAGTTCCCCTCGGCCCGCGAGTTCGTCGCCGGGCTGCAATTTCTGGGGTTTGTCGCCCTGCTGGGCGCCGCCGGCGGGAGCTGGTTCGCGCAGTTCCGCGAAGCGGCGCGCCGCCTGCTCCGCATGGCATTCAACCCGGACCTGGCCCCTGGCGATGTGACGCGCATGGCCTGGCAACTCTTCTGGACGACCCTTCTTCCCTTAGGGGCGGCGGGGGCCGGACTGGCGCTGGCCACGCTGGCCATTCGCCTGTTCACCACGCGCTTCGGCGTGAGCCTCAAACGGCTCGCCCCGGACCCCCAGCGCTTCAACCCCGCTTCCCGGCTGCGCGACCTCCCGCGCCAGAACCTGCCTTCCCTGCTTCAGGCCGTCGTTCTGCTGCCGCTTTTCCTGTGGGCGGCGTACGTCGTGGCGCGCGACAAGCTGGAGGTCTTCCTCACCATGCCGCTGGCCACGGCGGAAAGCGGCTCAGCCCTGCTGGGAGCCTCGCTGATGGAACTCTTCTGGAAATCGGCCGCGGTGTTCCTGGCATTCGGCGCGGTGGACCTGTACCGCCAGTTGCGCCGTTACAAGCAGGACCTGCGGATGAGCAAGCAGGAGATCCGCGAGGAGTTCAAGGAGATCGAAGGCAATCCGCAGATGAAGGCGCGAATCCGCCGGCTGCAGCGCGACCGGGCGCGGCGGAACATGATGAAGGAGGTCCCCGCCGCCACGGCCGTGGTGGTCAACCCGACGCACTTCGCGGTGGCGATCCGTTACCACTTGGAGAGCATGGCGGCGCCGGTGGTGGTGGCCAAAGGAAAGAACTACCTGGCGCAGCGCATCCGCCGGAAGGCGGTGGAAAATCAGGTGCCCATCGTGGAGAACCCGCCGCTGGCGCAGGCGCTGTACAAATCCGTCGATGTAGGCCAGGAGATCCCGCCGCATCTGTATCGCGCGGTGGCGGAGATTCTGGCGTACATTTTCAAGCTCATGAAAGGAAGGCTGCCGGGATGAGGCCATGGTCCGGGGGCCGGAGGCCGGGAGCCGGGGAAACCGGGGCCCGGGGAAGCGCACGCCGATGATGCCTGCTCATGCTGTGGAATTGCCGGCCGCGGCGGGGGCCGCGAGCCCCAAGCCAAAAGGTGAGGCGCACAGGGGTCCGCGCCTTTCCTCGGCCGCGCCGGGGGGGCAGAGGCTGCTGGACTCGGCGCCCATGGCCGTCCTGAAGGACATGGCCGTCCCGGTCGCCGTCCTGGGGATCGTGGTCGCGCTCATCACGCCGTTGCCGGGTTTCATCCTGGACCTGCTGATCGCCACCGACATCCTGACGTCGGTGACGGTGCTGATGGTGTCGCTGTACCTCGTGCGGCCGGTGGAGTTCACATCCTTTCCCACCACCCTGCTGCTGCTCACGCTGTTCCGGCTGGCGCTGAACATTTCGTCGTCGCGTCTGATCCTGCTCGAAGGCAATACGGGGACCACGGCGGCCGGCGAGATCATCGGGGCTTTCGGCAGCTTCGTGGTGGGCGGGAATTACATCATCGGGGCCGTCATCTTCCTGGTGTTGATCGCCATCCAGTACGTGGTGATCAACCACGGCGCGGTGCGCATCTCGGAAGTGACCGCGCGGTTCACCCTGGACGCTTTGCCCGGCAAGCAGATGTCGATCGATTCCGACCTGAACTCCGGGCTCATCGACGAGGCCGAAGCCAAGCGGCGGCGCAAACAGCTCTCGACGGAGGCGGAGTTCTACGGCGCCATGGACGGAGCCTCGCGCTTCACCCAGCGGGACGCGGTGGCCAGCATTCTCATCACCGGCATCAACATTGTGGCGGGATTTCTGATCGGGGTTTTGCAGCACGGCATGGAGTTCCGCAAGGCGCTCGAGACCTACACCGTGCTGACCATCGGGGACGGGCTGGTAACGGTCATCCCGGCGCTGATGATCTCCATATCGGGCGGCCTGATTGTTACCCGCGCCAGCTCCGAAGCGCGGCTTGGGGCCGAATTTCACCGGCAGGTCTTCGGCAACAGGCAGCCTCTGCTGCTGGCCGCGGGCGTAC
>JAIQFU010000372.1 GCA_020073115.1 Terriglobia bacterium | reverse complement strand
AGGAGAATGGCGTCCCGCCCATCTGGCACGTCGATGGAAACGCCCACGACACCACCGAGTGGGACAACAACCTGTACCTCTTTAGCCAGCGCATCTTCAAATAGCGGAAACGTAGCCGCCGCTGATCCTGTCGGCGGTGCGTTTTGCGCTCAAGTGTCAACCCGCCGCCGACAAGATCGCGGCGCCAGAGGTCGGACTCTCTATCTCCGCGGTTGCGGTGGTAACTCGTCCGTGAAATCGAGTGCGGACTTATTAGGCGCGGGCCACGCTCGCCAGACGTCCCCGATATCGAGGAGAGCGTCGGTCGTCAGGTCGCTGGACGGTCACTCGGGCAAGGTAGGGGACAGATTCATCTTGAACCACGGTGCTTTCACGGAGCAGAATTCGAACAATAACCTGCTGCGGTTCTGGGAGTCGAAGGACCTGGGGGGATTCATTTCCCAGGAGAGCGAGGCTAGATTTTCGGACCTTAAATTCCAATGAGGGCTAGATGGGTATCGAAAGTTCGATCCGAAGGTGGGCGACCTAATTTCCTCTCTGTGGGTCAATTTTGCGAAGACGGGGAACCCCAACTGCCCGGGACGCGCAGCGCTTGTTGTGAGGCGCTGTCCAATCCGCTCCCCTCTTAAACGTACAGCGGGTGCGGCTCAGCCCTACGGCGCAGGGCGCCAGCCGGAATAGTCCCTTACTTTTGGTCCTCCAGCCGCCGGAACCAGATGTTCCGGAACTTCATCGTTGTTGGCGGTCCATTGGGCTCATGGTCTTGCAGCATCAGAGGGCCTGGCTCGCCAACTCCCTGCTCGCAAGTCTGGCGCGGACGCAAGCTCACGTTCTCAAGCGTCAATACGCCGTTGTGCAGTTCCGTTACGCTCCCTGGCGACACGAGGTTGCCGCCCTCGCACTTCGGGGCGCGAAAAATAATATCAAAGACTTGCCACTCGGTGGGCGGCCGCGACGCGTTTACCATCGGAGCCGCCACGCGATAGAGAGCGCCGTTCGATCCGTCCGTGTAAGTCGGGTTGTTGTACGAATCCAGAATCTGGATCTCGTAGCGACCCTGCAAGTAGACTCCGCTATTGCCCTTGACTTGTGGGTCTATTTGGCCGTTCTGCCGCCTGGCCGGCATGTCCGGAGGAGCGTATTCTACGTGAATCTGGGCGCTTCGGAACGTGGGCTTGCTGAAGATGTTCCCAACACCGCTTGCGCAGAGCATCTCTCCGTTCTGCACCTTGCAGCCCGCCGGAGAGCCGTCGCGCACCGTCCACTGCGACATGTCCTTCCCATCGAACAGGATCACGGCGTCAGATGGAGGCAGCCGGGGCTCTTCTCCCGGAGTCACGACACGCGGCTGCGGGCTTCGCATTTCGGCTTCAATGTCGCGCGGAGGCATCCCTCGGCCTCCGCGCCCAGAGCCCGGCGGTGGCTGCGCAGCCGCAGCGCCGGCCAGCAGTATGCAGATGCTTGCGGCAGCATACCTCATCGGATTCCTCCTCTTCAGAATGTAATTGCCAACTACATCTCCGCGCCGGCGCGGCTGGTTGCTCAGAAGCTGAATCTCGCTCCCAGTTGGACGCTTCTGGCGCCGCGCACTGCGTTCAGCGCTCCATACCCGTTCCAACCGCCGCCCGTGTTAGGGAGGTAAGACTGGAAGTTAGTAATTGCTCCGGTAGCCTGGTTGAACGTTGGAGACGCGTTAAAGCCGCTCCACTCCGTGTGATTGAAGACGTTGTAGGCTTCAAAGCGGAATGAGAGAGACCGCCTTTCTTCGTTGCCCAGGAAGAATTTCTTCATGAGCGATGCATCCCAGTTTCGATAGCCCAGGCCTCGGAAAGCGCCGACGCCGGAATCGGCTCCGATGCTCCCCTTGCCGGCCGGAACGATGCAAGTCGTATTGATGTACTGCTCTCTCGTATGTGGACCCGCGGTAGTCGGATTACACACCAGCAAGCCGCGGGGCGCTATGTCCGGACTGCCGGTGATCTCCTGGTTAACCACAGTCGCCGAGACATTCTGGTAGCTGTAACCTGCGGTCATTGGCGCGCCGGCGGCGAACCCGGTGATGCCCGAAAGCTGCCAGCCATTCAGCAGCTCCTTTCCCACGATGTTGTTGAGAAATCCCCTCGCCCCATCCGGGACATTGTAGGTGTAATCGATGTTGAAGTTTTGTCGCCGGTCAAAACTGAGCGGTCCGTAGTTGGCTGCGCGGGTGTTGAACGGGTTTACGGCCTGGAAGTCGCCGCTGATCGTCCCCAGAGCCTTCGACCATGTGTAATGCGCTCCGAACGTGAGTCGTTTGCCGGCCCGGCGCTGAACGGAAATCTGCAACGAGTTGTAGTTCGAGCTAAACCCGTGTACAGTCATCGTGCCCGGAGCGCCGGTATTGAACTGAAAGCCCAATCCGCCTAGTCCGAGGTAGGGACGGTAAAAATTCGCCGGTAGCGCGTTGGCGCCCGGAATCGTATTGGCAGTTGTCGCCAACGTGGGATTCTGGTTCTGCGGAAGCCATGCGCTCCCGAGCGGCGGGGCATTGTATTGTACGTCTCCGATGAGGTGGTTCGCGATAGTGCCGACATACGATACATCCAGCAGCGTGTTGCTCGGCAAAACGCGTTGGATTCCGAGGTTGAAATTGTAGGAAGTGGGGACTTTGCCGTCCCTGGGAACCGCCAGCGCGGAGGTAACCGCCTGGATCGGAGTCCCGCCACCCCCGCCAGCCAAATCGCTGATGTTTCCATAATTGAGCTGAGGCGAAATATTGACAGGGGCCGAATTCACCGCTTGAAGAATCTCGTCCAGCTCAACGCGCGTATGGAAAATTCCTGCTCCGCCGCGGATGACGGTGTTGGAAATCGGAGACCAGGAGAAACCGACCCGTGGGGCCAGTTGGGGCGGCAGGCTATCTATCAGACCCCTGGGCACGCCCTTCGTGCCAGCCTGCGCCATTCCGTTGAGATAGTTGCCTACCCCGATTACTTCCGTGCCGATATATGCCGCCGAAAGCGTCTGGCCAGTCTGCGGGTTTCGCGCAACGGCGTTCGAACAGGAGGCGGCCCCATTCGCGCAGTACGGCTGATACAGCACGACCCTTGCCGAAGGGCTGGAATCCCACAGAGACGCGTCGAAGACGGCGAGGTTGTCGTCGGTTTCAGTCCAAGGCGGCAGCAGAGCCATACGCAGCCCCGCGGTAATCGTCAGATTCGGCCTCACCTTCCAGCTATCCTGGACAAACCATTCGTAGTTCCGGTACTTGTAGTGAGACACGATGAAGCGCTTCTGCTGGGTGAAGGTATCGTAGTTGCCCAGCAGCGCGTTGGCAAAGGCCCATCCCGTATCACCCGGGTTCGCCGAATCCACCTGGAAGTTGTAGGTTCCGAACTGATTGCCCGTGGAACTCTGATTCTTGGCAGCGAGCTCCATGAAAAACCCCGCTTTGATCGTGTGTCCTCCCGCGACCTTAGTCAGGTTGTCCGAGAAGTTCCGAATCGGCTGTTCATTAACGTAAGGGAGCGCCGAATTATTCGCTGCCCAGTTCGGAGCGTTCGAAATACCGGAACTTCCAAAGTTGAAAGCGGAGATCAGCTTGTACGGATCGGCATCGGGATAAAGAACCGGAGCCGAACCCCAGCCCGGCCAGTTGGCCCTGTAAAAAGGACTGTCAGCCTCTGGGAGACCCTGCGGCAAAAAGTTCTTGCCTTCGCCGGCGGTGAGTTCGTTAGTCATCGTCGGGCTGAGTATGCTCACGTAATTGAACGCCCACGAGCTTTCCCCGTCCGGGGAGGGATAATTCGACCAAGAGAGGTTACCGCCTGCCAGGGCCGTGTAGTTGTTGTGATACCGCAGATAATGAACGGACAGCCGATTATTCGTAGTGATGTTCCAGTCGAATTTGTAGATGTCCTGCCACACAGGTCTCCTTTGAGTCGGCAGAGTGCGCTGGAAGTTATAACTGTTCTGCCCGGTAATGTTGGGCGTGCCGTTAGTGGCAAGTAATTTCAGCAGCCCGGCGCCGACCGTGTTGATGCGGTCCTGCGGGATGAGGTTGCTTGGAAACGCGGCGCCTCCGGCGCGAGGATCCTTAATGACAACCGCCTGACCGGCGTTGTTCCTTACGCCAGAAAAATCGCCGCCCGCCTGGGCCATTGTAGGCATGGTCAACTGCTGGACACTATTCGACTTCGTTGGGTCAAATTCGAAGTTGACAAAGAAGAATAAGCGGTTCCTTCCCACTCTCTTCAGCGGCTCGAACGGCGCCCATACCGGTCCTCCAATCGTGAATCCTGAATTCAAGGCTCGCGAAATGGGCTTCCGTATGTTCTGAAAGTTGTTGGTCCAGGTATTCGCGTTCAGTCCCTCGTTCTTGTGATACCAGTAGCCGCTGCCGTGGAAATCCTTGCTTCCGCTCTTGATGACGGAGGAGACCTGGAAACCGCCGGATCGCCCGTATTCCGCCCCCATGGAATTGGTGGAGACCTTTACTTCGCCTACCGCTTCCATGCTCAGATTGAAGTTCGCGCCTGCGTTTCCCATATCCATAAAGGTCACGCCGTCCATCGTGACGGTCTGCTGCACGGCCGGCAGCCCGTTGATGTTGCTGGGCGAATCGACCGGAGCCCCGGGCACCTCTCTCAGATAGGCGGTTGCTATGTTCGATCGGCTGCTGACTGGAAGGTCCACAATCTGCTGCTGGCTGACGGCCTGGGAACGCGCAGCCGTCACCGTCTCCAGTTGCACGGCTTCGGCCTCGACCGTAACCGAGTCCTTGACGGAGCCGAGCTTTAATACTAACGGCGCCAGTCCACGTTGAGCGCCGGCCCCCAAAGCGATGTTTCGCTGCGAGTACTTCTCAAAGCCCGCAACTTCCACCGTCAGCGTATAGGTGGCCGGGGCCGGAAGGTTGGGGAAGACAAACACGCCAGCGCTGTCGGTGGCGATCGCGCCATTAATCGCGTTCTGATCCTGGTTCAAGGCTGTCACTTTGGCCCCAGGTATTACGGCGCCCTGGCTGTCCTGCACGATGCCGCTGATCGACCCTGACGTACTCTGCGCCATTAACGCCGGCGGTTGGCTGAAGAACAAGCACAGGGAGACGCCCAGTAGCCATACCGGTCGCGAAACAATCGATTTCGTTAAACGTAAGGTATCCATAGAACCTCCTGACTGGGCGGCTGCCCCAGACGCCCCAGCCGATTCCGGAACAGGACCGCAGAGTCGCACGGACTTGTGGAACGCCTTTTTAGTCCGCGGCGGCACCTGGCCCCATTAAAGCTGTCTTGACAGGATAACCCCAGACACTGCGGCAGAATTGTAGCTCAAACAGGAATATCTGTCAATCCTGAATTTCACATCTGTCGCCGCAAAATGATAATGTCCTATTTGCGCAAAGTAGAAATGTCCTATTGACACCGCCCAGGCTGGGGAGGTGCAAGAAGGACAACTACTGATGACGCAAGCCGAACGGGACCGCCTGGTGGCCCTGAAGAAGGC
>JAIQFU010000371.1 GCA_020073115.1 Terriglobia bacterium | reverse complement strand
AATGGGGTTGGCATAGCCCATTTTCTTGAGGTTGTCCGCGACCAGGGCGGACCGAAAGCCGCCGCCGCAATACAGAACCAGCTTCTTCTCCTTATCGGGGACCTTGGTTTCGATGTCGCGTTCGATGATGCCCTTGCTCATGTGGACGGCGCCGGCTACGCGGCCCGCCGCCCATTCGCTCTCCTCGCGGGTATCGATGAGGAGGTGCTCCTCGCCGGCTTCGCGCATCCGCTTGTAGCCTTCCACGTCGATCTGCCGGACGCGCGATTTGGCATCGTCCACCAGCTTCAGAAATCCGGGGCTGTGTTTCATAGGCTTCACTCCACGCGGCGGATTTTGGCGCCGGCGCGGGCCAGTTTGGTCTCGATTTTCTCGTACCCGCGGTCGATGTGATAGACGCGGTCGATGACCGTTTCGCCGCGAGCCGCCAGGGCGGCCAGCACCAGCGAGGCGCTGGCGCGCAGGTCGGACGCAATCACTCCGGCTCCGGTCAGCAGCGAGGGTCCGGCGACAATCGCCTGTTTGCCGTCGAGGCGGATCTTGGCCCCCATGCGCGCCAGTTCCTGGGCGTGCATGAAGCGGTTCTCGAAAATGGTCTCGAGGATGATGGCGATGCCGTCCGCCTGGGTCATCAGCGCCATGTAGTGCGCCTGGAGGTCGGTGGCGAACCCGGGGTACTCCTCGGTGGTCATATCCACGGAGCGCAAGCCGCCGCCGCGCACCCGGAGGGTGGCGGTATCGGGCTGTGTCACCTCCGCCCCGGCCTGTTGCACCTTGGACACGAGCGCGCCGATGTGTTCGGGGTTGCATTCGGTGATGGTGAGATCGCCGCCGGTGATCGCCCCGGCGATGAGGAACGTGCCGGCCTCGATGCGGTCGGGAATGATGGTGTGCTCGGCGCCGTGCAACCGCTCCACGCCTTGAATCCGGATGTTCGACGTGCCGGCTCCCTCGATCTTCGCGCCCATTTTCACCAGCAGGTCGGCCAGGTCCTTGACCTCGGGCTCGCGCGCGGCGTTGCGGAGCATCGTCTCGCCCCTGGCGAGCACGGCGGCCATCATGAGGTCCTCGGTACCGGTGACGGTAATGCGGTCGAAGTGGACGGTGGCTCCTTGCAGGCCTTCGGGGGCCTCGGCTTCGATGTAGCCATGCGCCTGGTTGATGCGCGCGCCAAGCCGCTCCAGGCCGAAGATGTGGAAGTTGATGGGCCGCGCGCCAATGGCGCAGCCTCCGGGCAGAGAGACGCGGGCGCGCCCGCAGCGGGCCACCAGGGGACCCAGCACGAGGCTGGAGGCGCGCATGGTTTTCACCAGCTCGTACGGCGCTTCCGGGCAGACGATGGCGGGCGTGTGCAGGCGGACGGCCGAGTGGTCCACCTCCACCTTCGAGCCGATGTCCACCAGGAGCCGCTGCATGGTGCGAATGTCGCGAACGTGCGGCACGCGGTGGAGCGTGACGGGCTCGTCCGTCAGGAGCGCAGCGGCCAAGGCGGGGAGCGCCGAGTTTTTCGACCCGCTGGTGGGGATCTCGCCTTGGAGAGCGGTTCCGCCCGTGATTATGAATTTATCCATAGAATAAATGACCTCGGGGCGAGGCGAAACAGCATCCGGAAAAACCCTATTTAGCCAAGGATGGACACGGATTGCGCCTTTCGCGCCCCACTCATCTCAGCGCCTTTGAAACACTCCCGCCGGCTTCGGCCAGGCGGCGCTCCGCCGCATCGCGGGTCGCGCCGGTTTTTCCCATTACGACGGCGGTCCGAACGCTGCCGGCGGCGGCGGCGAGCAGTTCGCTCGCGCGCCCGTACGGGACGCCCGCCACCCGGGCCACAATGCGGCGCGCGCGGTCCAGCAGTTTCGCATTCTTCGGCTGGACGTTGACCATCATATTCCCGTAGACGTAACCCAAACGGATGAACGCCCCGGTAGATAGCATGTTCAATACCAGTTTCTGGGCCGTCCCGGCCTTCATGCGGGTCGAGCCCGCAATGACCTCCGGCCCCACCAGCGGCGCGATGGAGATGTCGACGGCGTGGGCCAGTTCCGAATCCGGAACGCAACTGACCCCCGCGGTCACCGCTCCCAGGCGCCGGGCTGCCGCCACCGCGCCGAGGACGTAAGGGGTGCGTCCGCTGGCGGCGATTCCCACCAGCAGGTCCGCGGCGGTGAAGCCGGCGGCGGCAAGGTCTCGCGCGCCGAGGGCGGGGTCGTCCTCGGTGGTCTCCGTGGCCCGGCTCAGGGCGGCCTCGCCGCCGGCGATGATCCCCTGCACCATTTCGGGCCGGACGCCGAAGGTGGGCGGGCATTCGGAGGCGTCGAGTACGCCCAGGCGGCCGCTGGTGCCCGCGCCGATGTAGAACAGCCGGCCGCCGCGTCGGAAGACCGCCACAATGGCGTCCACGGCGCGGGCGATCACGGGAATTTCGCGCCCCACGGCCTCAGCCACCTTGTGGTCCTCGGTGTTGATGATCCGGAGCATCTCCTCGGCGCCCGCGGCGTCAATAGCCGCCGACGCGCGGTTGAGTTGTTCGGTGAGAAGATTCTCCAGCATAGGGAAAACGACTCATGGCGGCGCCGCCGGGCGGGCATGCCCGGCCCCTGCAATGGCGAGCCGCGCCTCGCCCGCAACGGTTCCTCTTTCAGCCTATCACTCCGCTGTATTCTGAAGAGTGCGCTACTTTCTGACGGGACGGCAGCCCGCGCCCTCGGCCATTCTTCTGGTGGAAAGCGGTTCGCGCGGGCTGCTGGAAGGCCTCATCACGGGGCTGCGCCAGACCTGGGGACAGGGGATGTTCATCGACCTGGTGACGTGCTACGCCACCCTGCCGCGCGGCTTCGCCCCGGAAGATACCCGAGTGTACCGTGTTACCGATTACCACGGCCGCGCCCGGCGGCGGCAACTGTACCGGGAGTTGGCGAAGAATCGGTACACCCAGATCGGGATCATCTGCTCCAACGAGCCGGTGATGCTCAAATGGAAATGGGCCCTGGCCTTGCGGTTGGCCGCCAAGGTTTTCATCATCAACGAAAACGGAGACTATTTCTGGCTGGACCGCAAGCACTTTTCGGCCCTCCGCCAATTCGTCCTCTTCCGCGCCGGGCTGGCGGGAGCGGGCGCGGTCCGTACGTTGGTGCGCGTGGTTTCTTTTCCGTTCACCCTGGCCTATCTGACACTGTATGCGGCGGCGGTTCACGCGCGACGGGCGCTGCGTTAAAGAGGATCCGATGAAACTCGTTCGAGTGCAGGAAACGGGCGGTCCGGAGAAGTTGCAGTTGGCGGAAGCCGCAACACCGCGGCCGGGTCCCAACCAGGCGCTGGTGCGGATTGCCGCCAGCGGCGTCAATTACATCGACATTTACTTCCGGACCGGTCTGTACAAAGCCGACCTGCCGGTAACGCTCGGGCAGGAGGCGGCGGGTACGGTGGAGGCAGTGGGCAGCGAGGTGACGGAGGTGGCTCCGGGGGATCGGGTGGCCTATGCCATGGCGCGCGGCTCCTATGCCGAGTACGCCGTGGTTCCCGCCGCGCAGCTCGTGAAGATCCCCGACGGCGTGGATTTACAGACCGCGGCGGCGGCCATGCTCCAGGGCATGACCGCCCACTACCTCACCCACTCCACCTGGCCTCTGAAAAGCGGCGAGGCGTGCCTGGTTCACGCCGCCGCCGGCGGGGCGGGCGGGCTGACGGTGCAGATGGCCAAGATGCTGGGCGCGCGCGTTTTCGGGACCGTCTCGACGGAGGAAAAGGCGGAGGTGGCGCGGGAGCACGGGGTAGAGGCCGCCATTCTCTACACCGAAACGGATTTCGAGGCCGAGGTGAAACGGCTTACCGGTGGGCGCGGTGTGGACGTGGTCTACGATTCGGTGGGGAGAACCACCTTCGAAAAGAGCCTCAACTGCCTGCGTCCGAGGGGCTTGCTGGCGCTGTTCGGGCAATCGAGCGGCCCCGTGCCGGCCTTCGATCCGGCGCTGCTCAACAGCAAAGGGTCTCTCTTTCTCACACGCCCCAGCCTGGCGCACTACCTGCTTAGACGGGATGAGTTGCTGTGGCGGGCCGGCGACGTGCTGCGCTGGATCGCGGAGGGCAAGCTCAAGGTGCGGATCGAGCGAGCCTACCCGCTGGCGGAAGCGGCCGCGGCGCATCGCGCCCTGGAGGGGCGCAAGACCGCGGGGAAGCTGCTATTGATACCCTAGGGTAGGTGGGGCAGGCGCTCAGCCTGTCCGCGGGCAGGCTGAACCCTGCCCCACCTGGTTACCATGACTCTCCAGGCCAAGCTGACTCTGGGATCGGTGCTGCTGGCGACCCTCATCGTGGCGGTCATCTCGGCGGTGGACCTCGGCAATGTCATGCAACTCGAGTTCGACTCGACGTTGGAGCACGCCCAACTGCTGAAAACCGTGGCCAGCGACCTGGTCCAGGATGCGCTGAACCGCCAGCCCACGAAGAACCTGCTGCAGGCGTTGCACGACCCGGACCTGTCCGCCGCCCTGGTGAATATTCTCAGCGATTCTCACACGATTCTCGAAGTGGCGGTGGTCAACCTGGAAAACGAGATTCTGGCCGACAGCGACCAGGATCGCGTCGGCCTCACCTCCCGGAAGTACAAGGATTTCCAGGAGCTGGTGAAGCGCACCCACTGGTATGACAAGCTCAAGGTGCTGGCGCTGCGCGACCCGGAGTATTACCAGCTCGAGCAGTTGCTGGGAACGACCAAGGGCCAGCCGCTACTGTACGTTCGTGTGATCATCGCGCCCGCCCTGATCTACGACTATTTCAAAAAGAGCCTCAAGAGCAACGTGGTGGTCTCTCTGCTTTCGCTGATCGGGGCCGTGGTCATAACTTTCCTGGCTTCCGCGATCGCATTCCGACCGCTGGGACAGATCGGGCACATGCTCGACCTGGCGGCGAGCGGGGGAATTCGAGCCGGAGAAAGTCACCGCGAGCAAACGGCCGGCCAAGGCGGCGACGGACGAGCTGTCGGTGATGGCCTCGAAGGTGAGCATCCTGGGACAGCGGCTGCGGGGGGCGCAGTTCGAGGTCTCGGACCTGCGCGGTAACATCGATCGCCTGCTGCAGGACCTGGAGGACGCGGTTTTCATCTTCAACCGGGAGCGACACCTGGTGTTCGCGTCGGGATCGGTGGAGAAGTTCCTGGGCAGGGAACGGGTGGATCTGGCGGGGCAGCCGATCGCGGGGGTGTTTCCGCCGTCCACCACGCTCGGTCTGCTGATCGCGCAGGCTTCCGCCACGGGACGTTCGGTCCGGAACCGGCGCGTGCCGCTGAGGGCGCCGGGGGAGACGGGCCCGGGGGTGCCGATCGTGCTGCTCTCCGTCGATCTTCTGGAGAGCCTGCCGGGCGCGGTTGGGTCGGGAGCGGCGCTGCTGGTGCGGCTGCGCGACTTCAAGCAGCACGCCTTCATTTTTAGCCAGCCGTTTCAGAAGCTGGCCCCGTGCACGTCCCAGGCCCAACTTGTGTAGGCCCGCCAGTGTC
>JAIQFU010000370.1 GCA_020073115.1 Terriglobia bacterium | reverse complement strand
CGGGGGGAGAGGGCCCGCCGCTGGCGCCACAGCGCCGCAACCGTCATGGCCACGGCCGAGATCAGCACGATCCCCAGCAAGCCCCGGTAAAAACGCGATTCGAAGGGGCTGAAAGGCCGGAACGCCGCCAGTTCGCGCAGGCGTTGCAACGGATCCTGGAAGAACGGGTCGGTTTGCGCGCTCCCCACGGACGCCGGCCGGAAGGCGTAGAGCAGGGCCGCGCCCGCCGCTACGTGCGCCGCGGGTTTGAGCGTCTTCCGGAACGACACGCCCATGCGGCGGGCAAAACCGCCGCCCGCCAGCCGGAACTGCATCGCGCCATAGAGCGCGACGTGAATGCTCGTAAACAGCGCTACGATCGCCGCATCCATCAAGTGCATGACGATCACGATCAACAGGAGCGCCGCGGCGAGCGCCGAGCGGAGCGGGTTCAGGCGGTCAAAGTTTCGCAGCCACCACCCGCAAATGAACAGCGCGGTGGCGGCGCCAAAAGCAAAATCGTAGAACGCGGAGTAGACGGTCGAGTTCAGGGCGAATGGAAGGACGAAGAGGGCGAGCGGCAATCCCCTTCCCGGACGGATGCCCTCCACGAGGTAATAAAACGAATACGCCAGCCAGGCTATGTAGAGGGCCACGAAGAGCTTCTCGATGAGCGTCAGTTTCAGAAAGGGAGAGAGGGCCGCAACGAAGTAGAAGTAGAACAGGTGCGATCCGGCCACGTGCTGCAACTGGAAGTAGGAATGAAACGCCGGATGGCCCGCCAGCAGCGTTCCGAAGGCCTGCGCATAGTAAAGGAGCATCGGCCCGTCGAGCGTGGGAAAGTAGCCGAGCGACAGGATTGCCGCTGCGTTGAGGAGCAGCAACAGGACGAAGCCGGCCACGGCGAAACGCCGGGAGCGAGCGGAGGGAGGCGCCTGAGGGTCCTGCCCTGTTTGGGGAAAGCTCGACATGGACCCGTCTATGCCGCCTGTAACGGCGAACCGGCCGCCGCCACCCTGGGGACCGCCTCGAAGCGGGTGACCGCCTCGATTACCTCGTTCTGCTCGCTCTCGGTCAGGTCGTTGTAAAACGGCAAACGGACCAGGCGGTCGCTGGCCCACTCGGTTACAGGGCAGGCTCCTTCGCGGCCGCCGAACGAGATCCCCATTTCGGAGAGGTGAAGCGGGACGTAATGGAACACGGCCAGGATTCCCCTGGCCCGCAAATGCTCGATTAAAGCCTGCCTATCGGCGAGGGAGGGCAATAGAAGATAGTACATGTGATAGGCCTGCTCGCAGTGGGGCGGAACCGAGGGTTGCTGCACGCCGAAGCGCGCCGCCCACTGGCGCAGGTTGTGGTGGTAGTAGTCCCAGATCGCCTTGCGGCGGGCCAGCACCTTGGTGCGGTTTTGCAGCTGGGCCAGCAGGAAGGCCGCGAGGATGTCGGAGGGCAGGTAGCTCGAGCCGAGATCGACCCAGGTGTACTTATCGACCTGCCCGCGGTAGTACCTGCTCCGGTTGGTACCCTTCTCGCGAAGCACCTCGGCGCGATCGAGGAACTCCGGCTCGTTGATCACCAGGGCGCCACCCTCGCCGCAGATGAGATTTTTCGTTTCGTGGAAGCTCTGGGTCGCCAAGGCCCCGAAGGCGCCCAGATAGCGGCCCCGATAGCGCGCGAAAAGGCCGTGCGCGTTATCTTCGACGATGGGAATCCCGCGCCGCCCGGCGATTCTCAGGATGGCATCCATTTCGCAGGCCACGCCGGCGTAGTGCACGGGCAGGATGGCCCGGGTTCGCGGGGTGATCAGGGCCGGAAGCTGCGCCTCGTCCAGGTTCAACGTGTCGCGGCGGATGTCGGCGAACACGGGCCTGGCCCCCCGCAAAACGAAGGCGTTCACGGTGGAAACGAACGTGAACGACGGGACAATGATCTCGTCTCCCGGCCCGATGTCCAACAGCAGGGCAGCCATCTCCAGAGCGTGCGTGCACGAGGTGGTCAGCAGCACGCCGGCGGCGCCGAGTTCCCGCTCCAGGAGTTCCCGGCACATTCCGCTGTAGACGCCGTCTCCGGCGATATGGCCGCGGGAAATGGCGTCGGCCACGTAGCGCAGCTCGTCGCCGGTCAGGCAGGGCTTATTGAACGGAATGCGATAGTTCATGTGAGTCTCGAACGTCTGCGGGCCGGGGGGCGCGTTCGCCGGCTGGTTGGAATCGCTTTCTCGAAGGTAGCGGACATACCCCCGGCGATTCAATGCGCCGCATTTCCCTCTTGTGAGCGTGGAGACGGGGCAGGACCGGCGTCCGTTTGGAATCCAACGGACCCTCGGAACAAAGGTGGGGTTTGCGCCGGAATCGCACGCAGGGGACGCGCAGCGTACGGTTGCGCGCGTTCGGCGGACCGGAGGCCGGGCTATAATCCGGGTGTTTGCGCCAACGAGGGGGAGAGAAACGATTAATGCGTGATGATACTCACACAGGAAACGATCTGTGAGCGCCCACCCTTTCGCCAGTCCACCGGGGCCGAATAGTACCCGTCCCGAGCTATCCATAGTTACTACGCTGTACAAGTCCGCGCCATTCATCAAACGGTTTTATGCCGGGATTCAGGAAGCAGCGGAGCGAATCGCCGTCTCTTATGAAATTCTGTTCGTGAACGACGGCTCGCCGGATCAGTCGCTCGCGATGGCGGTGGCGCTGGCGCAGTCCGATCCGCGCGTGCGCGTAGTCGACCTTTCGCGCAACTTCGGCCACCACGCCGCGATTCTGGCCGGGTTGCGCCACAGCCGCGGCGAGTTCGTGTTTCTGATCGATGTGGACCTCGAAGAGCGGCCGGAATGGCTTCTGGATTTCTGGGAAGACATGCGGAACGGCCCGGTGGACATGGTCTACGGCGTCCAGACCGCGAGGACCGGCGCGCCTGTGAAGCGCTACACCGGCGCCGTATTTTACAGGCTGTTCAACCTCCTTTCCGAGACCCGCATACCGGCGAATGTCTGCACGGTCCGTCTGATGAGCAGACGCTATGTGGATGCCGTCAGCCAACTGACGGAAGCTCACGTGTTTTTGGCGGGTTTGTTCGCCTGGGCGGGGTTCGCGCAGCGGCCCCGGGCGGTGACCAAAGTCCCGCGGGAAACGGCGTCCAGTTATACGCCGTTGCGGCTGATTCAGCTCTTCGTGAACGCCATCACCTCCTTTTCGAGTTATCCCCTGACGCTCGTCTTTTTCGCGGGCGCGCTCCTCACCTTCTTTTCGCTCGGGTACGCCGCCTGGCTGCTGGCAGTGAAGATACGCAACCCGCAGATGGTCCTCTCCGGCTTCACTTCCATGATGGTTTCGCTGTGGCTGCTGGGCGGGATGCTGCTGAGCGTGCTGGGGCTGATCGGGATGTATATCGGAAAGATCTTCGTGGAGACGAAAGGACGCCCGCAATACGTGATCAAGCGCGTTTACGAGGCCTGCGAAGCCGCCCCGGAACATGACTGAACTGGTGATACTCGGGGTCGGCCCGTTCGCCCGGCTGATGCATTACTACTTCACCCACGATTCGGAGTACCGGGTCGCGGCTTTCACGGCGGATCCGGAGTACCTGGCGGAGCCCGGGTTCTGCGGCCTGCCGGCGCTCCCCTTCGACAAGGCGGTGGAATGCTTTCCGCCCGGCCGCGCGCGCATGTTCGTCGCGGTGGGTTACCGGCGGATGAGGGCGCGCGCGGAGATGTTCCAGCGCGCCCGGACTCACGGATACGAACTGGCCACTTACATCAGCAGCCGCGCGGTCCGGTATCCCGAGCTTCGGCTGGGGGAGAACAACGTGGCCATGGCCAACGTCCACTTCGAGCCGTTCGTCACGGTGGGCGACAACAACGTGTTCTGGTCCGACACGCTGGTCTGCCACGACGTCGTGGTCGGAAACGGCAACTATGTCGCGGCCAAATGCGTGTTGGGCGGAAACAGCGTGGTGACCGACGGGTGCTTCCTCGGCAACGGCTCGATTTTGATCAACAACGTGACGCTGGCGCCGGAGACCCACATGCTGCCGGGCGCGGTAGCCCTGCAAAGCACGCGGCCGTTCCGCAAGTACGCCGGGAACCCGGCGCGCGAGCTGGACAGCCACGAGGAACGGGGCATCGTCATCGAAAGGGGATAGAGAGGAATGACCTGCGTCATCCTGCAGCCGTCGTATATACCGTGGAGAGGGTACTTCGATCTCATACGAAAGTCCGACATCTTCGTGTTTTACGACGACGTACAATACGACCACCACGGCTGGCGCAACCGGAACAAGATTAAGACAGCGCGCGGGAGCGAGTGGCTGACCATTCCTGTCGAATCCACGGGCGGCAAGTGGAAGGACACGGTTATTCGGGACGTGCGGATTTCGCGGTCCCGCCCCTGGGCGGCATCGCACTTCGACAAGCTGCGCCAAACATACGGGAAGGCGCCGTTTTTCCGGCGGTATCAGCCGATGCTGGAACGATGGCGCGATACCCGGGCCGAGCTGCTGGCGGATTTCACCATCGAGACCACGATCGAGATTGCCCGCGAACTGGGCATCGCGCACACGCAGTTCATTCGCAGTTCCAGCCTGGCATGCTCCGGCGCGAAGACGGGCCGCCTGGTTGCGATTCTCGCCAAAGTCGGGGCGACGCACTACATCAGCGGTCCATCGGCGCGCGATTACCTGGAGGAGGAGAAACTGGCCGCCGCCGGGGTCACGCTCGAATGGATGACGTACGAGTACCCGGAATACCCGCAGCTTTACGGGGCTTTCGACCCACACGTGTCGATTCTGGATTTGCTGTTTATGACAGGGCCGGAAGCGGCAGGGTACATCTGGAGCAAAGCGGCGGGAGCGGCGTAGGCTACGTGGCCTGGGCCCGCGCTTCCTCCCCGGCGGCGCGTTCGACGGCGACGGCCGCGAGCCCCCAGCCCAGCACCACGACGTACCCTACGCCTTGCAGGAGCAGGCTGAAAGCGATCGCATCGCTACGGCCGAACCCAAAGGGAGTGAGCACGCTGACGGCGACGAACTGGTAGATTCCCACGTACCCCGGCGTGGACGGCAACGCGCTCCCGAGCCCCATTCCCGCCAGCAGAAGAAAGGCCACCGGGAACTCCACGGAAAAACCCAGGGATGGCGCGCAGAGCGACACGGTGAGCGCATCCGAACACCAGATGACAGCGGTAAGCGCGAGAAAACGCGCCAGCCGGCCGCGATCGTGAAAGCTGCGGATGCCCTGCACCACGTGCGCGATGGCGCGCTCCAAACCGCCGCGCATGCGGGCCGGAACGGGCAGACGCGCCAGGATCCTGTAATAGAGCGGTTCGAAAACCGGCAGCAGGGCGATAGCGGCGGCGCCGCACAGCCCCGCCGCAGCGAATGGTTTCGCCAGGTACTGGCCGTCACGAAATAGACGTCCGTACCGAAAGAGGTGTAGTCCCGAGGAGGTTTCGACATTCTCACCTCAGCGGCTCAAGCCGATTGGCGATGGTTTTTGACCGGCATGGCTGAAGCCATGCCCT
>JAIQFU010000369.1 GCA_020073115.1 Terriglobia bacterium | reverse complement strand
ACCCGAAGCTGCGGGAGCGGTATACGAACGAGGACGCCATCGCCCAGATGCAGAAGGACGTCAAGATTATACCGATCGACGTGGACAACACGGGCGAGCGCCACTTCGCCACGGCCTTCATGGTGAAGTTCTCCTACGCCGACAAGTACAAGGCGCAGTCGGTGGTTCAGGAACTGGTGACCAAATTCATCAACCAGAACACCATCGTGCAGCGCAACTCGGCGGACCAGACGAAGGGGTTCCTGAGCGACGAGAAAAAGAACGCCAAGGACCGGCTGGATCGGCTTCAGGACGATATCGCCAAGTTCCGGGCGGATAACCAGGGCCGCCTGCCGGAGGAGGCGAACTATAACCTCAACCGGCTGCAATCGCTCTACATGCAGTTGAGCCAGGCCAACGAACGGCTCAGCCGCAGCCAGCAGAGCAAAAACATACTCGAAACCAACCTGCAGAACCGGCTGGCGTTCCAGAACCTCCTTTCCCAGCCCGGCGAGATCGACGCGCCGGCGCAGCAGGTGAAGAACCAGATGCTGGTGAACCTCGACAACCAGATCAACCAGATGGAGGGGTCATTGGCCGCGGCGCGGGAAATGTACACGGAGAGCTATCCCGCCGTGCGGGAGCTCAAGGCCCAGATCGAGGTTCTGAAGAAGAGGAAGACCGAAGAGCAGACCAAGCAGGAGCAGGAGCTGGCGGCGGCGGCTGCCGCTCCCGCCAGCCAGCCGAGAAAAGGGCTCACGCCGCAGCAGCAGACCAACCTGGAGTTGGTGAAGAACGAGATCGAGGTCATTAAGACCCAGATTCGAAACGCGGATCAGGAAATCAAGAACATCACCACCGAAAAATCGGGCATCGACCGGCAAATTCAGGAGGTCTCGGGACGGATTGAAGCCGAGCCGCTGGTGGATCAGAGATGGCAGGAATTTACCCGGGACCTGGGCGCGGCGAAAGAACACTACGAAGACCTGGTGAAGCGCGAGCAGAG
Organism: Terriglobia bacterium; assembly: GCA_020073115.1. Lineage (GTDB taxonomy): Bacteria > Acidobacteriota > Terriglobia > Bryobacterales > Bryobacteraceae > BOG-224. The sequence continues at coordinate 4,519 of JAIQFU010000369.1, read as the reverse complement.
CGCCGAGACCGCCAAGAACCTGGAAGACCGCGGCGCGGGCGAGACGCTCGAGGTGCTGGATCCGGCCTCCCTGCCCCAAAGTCCGTCCGACCCCAACCGCTGGATGATCGCGGGCATGGGAACGGGCATCGGCCTGCTGATCGGGCTGGTGCTGGCGGGCGCCAAGGAAGCCAAAGACACTTCGTTGAAGAACCTGAAAGACGTGCGGGCGTATACGAACCTGCCCGTGCTGAGCAGCATTCCGCTCCTGGAGAACGCGCTGCTGGTGCGCCGCAAGCGCCGCCTCTTCTGGCTGGGCTGGTCCACCGCCGTCATCATAGGCGCAGCGGCGATGACCGCTTCCATGTACTACTATTATAGTCCTAAGGGGCAATAGGAGCCGCTGGAGATCCGATGAGCCGAGTACACGACGCTTTACGCAGAGCCGAGCACCCAGGAATGGTTCCTGAGCCGCCGCCCCTGGCAGCCGCCGTCGGCGCGGAGGAGGCCGAAGCGCCGGACGTGCATCCCGTGAACGGCGCCGTCCTGGTCCCGCCGCTCCGCACGGGGCTGGATGTGGGGTCGCTCGAGGGGGCCGGGTCCGTGGCGTTCCAGCCTGCGCCGGAATCCCACCTGCTGGACCTCACCAACTCCCACGAGACGCCGGCGGAAGAGTTCCGGACGCTCCGCACGCGGCTGAACCACCTGCAAACACTCCAGCCGCTGCATACGGTGGTGGTGACCAGCCCCTCCCCCGCCGAGGGCAAGACGTTCACGGCGGTCAACCTGGCGTTGGCGCAATCGCACCTTTCGGAGAACACGGTGCTGCTCGGCGACTTCGACCTGCGCCGCCCGGTGATCCACAACCTGTTCCAGATCGAGCGTGCGCCGGGCCTCTCGGACTACCTGGCCGGCGAATGCACGTTCGCGCAATCCATGCGCCGGATCGACGGCATGAACCTCTACATCATGCCGGCCGGCACGCCCGTGAAGAACCCTCTGGAACTGCTGAACACGCGCCAGTTCAAGGCATTGTTCGAAGACCTGCCGCGTTGTTTTAACTGGTCTATTTTCGACACCCCGCCTTTGTTGTTCTCGGCGGATGCCAACCTGCTGTCCACCCTGGCCGACGGCACTCTGCTGGTGGTCAAGATCGGCGCCACGACGTTCGACAACGTCACTCGCGCCATGCAGTCGCTGTGTGAGAACAACGTGCTGGGAATCGTGGCCAACGGCGCGCGCGCTTCGGAACTCTACAGCAAGTACACGTATTACTATTCGAAGGCGGACTGAGCTGGACCGGCCGCCGGGACGGGCATACCCGACCCCTACAGAAGTAGTACGCGGAATCCGATCCGTGGAAAGGGCAAACCGGGTAGAGGCACGAAGTTTCGCAAAGCCGGCGAAATTCGAGCCGGTCCCCCGCTTTGCAGGCTGTGCCAGCCCGCTTATTTCCTGGCTACCAGCACCCGCGAGGGGTAGAAGGACTGCCGCACGGCGCGGTCGTGCAGAATCTCGAACTGCGCCGAGATCAGGAGTTCCGGCGCGCGGCGCTCCACCTGCCGTCCCCAGAACGCTGGAGCGGCGCGGCCGGCGAGCCGGTAGGCCGCGTTGAACCAGCGCGCATCCTGGCCGATGAGGACGAGGGTGAGACGGCCACCGGTGCGGAGAACGCGCCGGAACTCCCGCAGGGTCCCGGCGATGTCCTCCGCCGAGAGCAGTTCCAGAAGATAGCAGCAGAAAACCGCGTCAAACGCCTCGCTGCGGAACGGCATGTGGCGCGCGTCCACGGCCTGGCATAACGTCCGCGCCTGGGGAAAGCGACGCCGCGCGGATTTTAGCGTGCGCGCCGCCATGTTGGGCGAGAGGTCGCCGCCGAGGGTTGTCCCGCCGCCGTTGGCGCGCACCAGACGCCGGAACATCTCTCCGGATCCGGTGGCCACCTCCAGCACGCTCATGCCGTCCCGGATTCCGGATGCCTCCAGCGCGCAACGATGCGCCCGCGAGTGAAACAGCATGGTGGAGACGGGGTAGACCGCCGCCATGCGGTCGTAGACCCGCCGCGTTCGATCCGCGAGCGTTGCCGGTAAGCCGCGAAGCGGCCAAGTCGATTCTTGCAGTCCGTCCAAATCCCGTCCCTCCGAGCGATCTGTTGTTTAGCCTGCCGTGCCCGCCACCGCCGGGGCCGCGAAGTGCAACTCCGGAATTTCGATCTGAATACGGGTTCCTTCGCCGGGGCGGCTCTCCACCCACATGCGGTAATCGTTGCCGAACAACACCTCGAGACGCTCGTGGACGTTGCTCACCCCAATCCCGCGCTGCAGCAGGGCGCCCAGCTCGGATTCGGGGATTCCCACGCCGTCATCCTCCACCATCAGGTGCACTTTCGAGGCGCTCCGCCGGGCGGCGACACGGATGGTCCCGCCCTCCACTTTGCTGCTCAGCCCATGTTTGATGGAGTTCTCCACGAGCGGCTGCAACAGCATGCTAGGCACGAGCATATCCAGCGTGTCCTCAGCCACGTCCCTCTCGAATCGCAGTTTCTCGCCGAAACGGATGAGCTCGATCGAAAGATAATCCTCGATGAAGCTCAATTCCTCGCGCAGCGGATTGAAGTTTTCGTGCTTCCGCAGGAGCCGCCGCAGCACCTTCGAAAGCTTCACCACCATCAACCGCGCCTGGTCGGGATCCGTGCGGATCAGCGACGACACGGAGTTGAGCGTATTGAACAGGAAATGCGGGTTGATCTGACTGGTCAGCGCGGCCATGCGCGCCTCCACCAGCAGCCGTTTTTGTTCTTCCAGTTTCTTCTCGTTTCGCGTGCTGTTCCAGATTTTCAGGGGAACGGCCACGGCGAACAAGGTGGTGAGGTACAGCGCCAGTTGTGCCACCCACTGCGGCTCGGGACGCGGCGCCACGGCCATGTACAGGTTGAAAATATGGGGACCGAACGTCTGGCGGAGGAACTCCGCGAAGAGGATGGCGGCGAACATCAACAGGTGGAGCGCGGTGCGCCGGTGTTCGCGGCTCTCCTTGAAGAAGCGGTAGATGCTCAGGTCGAAGAAGGGCGAAAAACGCCAGATTTCCTCGGGATCGGGCGAGCAGTCGCGCACCAACCCGCCAAACACGCCGATGCTGGCCAGGATCGCGAGGGTCAGCGGCTGGTTTTCGCCGCCGAACAGGGCGGGCATGAAGACCGCCGGCAGGGAAATGACAATGCCCGAGGCCAGCCCCGTGACGTAGCCGCCGAGCAGACCGGCCAGCAGGCTTCCCTCGAGTCCCAGGTCGGCGCCGTGGTAGGTGCGGCTCACGACCCGCGTGGCGACGCTGGCTCCGAAAACGATGGAGAGCCACAAGGAGAAGGCCAGCCGCTGCCGCAGGCTGCGGCCCTCGCGCATCAAAAGGCCCTGGAATGCGCTCGACCGCGCCAGCACCGAGGCCACCGACGCCATGGCAGCCAGCTTCACCAACAGCGAAACGAGATAGCTTTGCCACATGCGTCGTCGGAAGCCATTATAATAGAAGGACTAAGGTTCCCACTAGTCGAGCAATGGACAATTTTCCCGCGCTGCAGGTCGCAAAAGTAGCCGAGGCGAGCTTCCCAACGCAGTTCGGCCGCTTCCGCATCTACGGATTCGAGGGTCGCGACGGCGACCGCCTGGAAGAAGCCGTGGTTCTGGCCATGGGCCGGCTCCACGAACTTCCCCCGCCCCTGGTGCGCATCCACTCCCAGTGTCTGACGGGTGATGTTTTTCACAGCCTGCGCTGCGACTGCCGCGCTCAACTGGAAATCGCTCTGAAGAGCATCGCGCAGGAAGGGCGCGGGCTGCTGATCTACGAACGCCAGGAGGGCCGCGGGATCGGGCTCCTCAACAAGCTTCGGGCGTACGAGTTGCAGGACCACGGCGCCGACACGGTGGAGGCCAACGTGCGCCTCGGTTTCGAGCCGGACCTGCGCAGCTACGAACTCCCGGCCGCGGTCCTACGGTATTTCGAGCTAAAGTCGATCCGCCTCCTCTCCAACAACCCCGAGAAGGTGAAAGCCGTGGAGGCCGCCGGCATTGAAGTGGCCGAGCGGGTTCCCTGCCTCGCCGCCGTGCTCGATACGCGGGAAGCCTATCTGCGGACGAAAAAAGAGAAGATGGGACACTTGCTGGAATAGGCGCCTCCAGCGAACCCGGGCCGGATGTCGGCAGGAATCCGACACGGCAAACTTGAATGTTCACGCCACGGCCTATACCTCGATGCGGCGGGCCTTGTCGGATTGCACGTAGGGCACGCGGATGGAAGCGGAACGGTTGCGGGCAGAGTAAGCCAGCATGACCGGGGCTTCGAAGCCGGGAACCAGACGCTTGTAAGAGTTGGTGCCGGGGTTGGTGATGGCATTCAACGCCTTGGCGTGCTTGATAATACCGCCAATGTAGAACAGCGCCAACTCAGACAGACCAGCATAACCGTTGCCGTCGAACATGTTCTTGCCATCTTTCCAGATGGATTGGTGCACGTGCATACCGGAGCCATTGTCGCCAACGATGGGCTT
>JAIQFU010000368.1:4903-12887 GCA_020073115.1 Terriglobia bacterium | reverse complement strand
GCGCCGGACCGCCCCCTCCGGCTGGGCTCTGTGCGGGTCCAGAGCCGCGGCCGGAGAGAGCGGTCCGCGGCGCCGGGCGCAAAATCTGCGCCGGCTGCGAAATGAACTCTCAGGTGTAGATCTGTCGGGCGGGGGTTAGTAGGGGGCCCCGGACCGCCGTGCGGCCGGGGCCGCGGTGAGTCGGCTAGCTGAGGCGGGCAGCCCTCTTTTTCCGCAGCGCGAAGAGCGCGCCCAGGGAACCCAGCACCAGCATGTAGGTTGACGGCTCCGGAACCCTTGGCGTGACGCTGACGAGGAACGTGCCGGAATAGGTGTTCGTCACCGAGCCGTTCGTGGCCAACCCAGCCAATACCGTCTGGTAGGGATCGTTGAACTGGGAGGTGAAGTTTCCCTTCCAGGTGCTCAGCCCGTCGCTGGTCACGCCGCTGAAGGCGAATGCGGCCGTCGAACCGGTGACCACCCCTCCGCTCCCGAGGTTGGAGAGGCCGAAAGGCGAACCGCCGGGATTCGAGGGCGTGCAAGTCTGCCCTGGCGCCGGCGCGGCGGAGCAAGCCGCGCTGCTATACGGCCCCGGGAAGATGAAGTTGATATCGAGCACGGGCAGCGCGGGGTTGGCGTCGAAGCTGATGAACGGCGTCGCCGCGAATCCCGCCCCGCCTACAACATCCGGCGGATTGACCAGATTCTGGATCGTGACCTCAGTGTTGCCAAGACCTGCGAACGACCCGGTGGCCCCGGTGGCGGCGATGGTCGCCTTATTCGGGACCGCGGCGTTGTCCTGCCAGGTTATGGTGTTGCCTGTGACGGTGATGGTGCCGTCCAGGTTGAATGTTCCCGAGAGCGTCGCGGCCGAAATGGCGGCGGGAACCCCCAGAACACCTGCGGCGAGAACTAACCCCGCCGCGAGTCGAGACTTTGACATGTTTTCCTCCGTGGTAGCGGCGCCGCTCGCGCCGCATAGATGAAAATAGATCGGAAGGAAACCGAAGGTCTGTGCGTTTCTTGATGCACGGATACGCGCCCGGCGCTTTGCACACACGCCCGTTCGTTTTTTGGGGCGCTGTGTCACGAAGGCCCCGCCGGCGCCGCCGCCGATTCGGGAAAACGCGCTTCCAGCGGACTCGGGGCGTGAAAAAAACTGCTGATCCGCCGCCCGCCCCCACGAAACAGTTTCACGGTAAGAATTGCGCAGCACTGCCCGAGAGGCCCGGAAGATTTCCGTAACTCTCTGATTTTCCGTCCGGCGTTGCTTCTGGCCATCGGTTTGCTGGATAAACTGTTCCGTTTTTCACGAAACTCTTGGATCGCCCGGCGGGGCGCAGGCGGCGGCTTGTCCGGCGGCTGCGGCCCGCGGGTCGAGGTATGGTTAATCTGTTCTTGTTCAAGCACTTGCTCCTAATGCGACGGCCCATGTTCACTGCTTCTCAGTCCGAGGGATTGGCCCACATGGTTAGAAGAAGGAGAGAGACGCCCAGTGAAATCGATCGTCAGCCCGCAGAACCCCACGTCCATGATCGTTCTGCCGCCCGCCGGGGCCGAGGTGCCGCCGGCCTTCAAGCGTGTACATAAAGACAAAAACCTTCGCTATAGCCTGTTAGCGTCAATCCAGCGTTTCCGTGGCCGGGTTTACCTCAGCGACGGCGCGATCCAACCGCACGAATTGACCGAAACCGGCCGGCACTACCAGGAAGCCGACGAGAAGAGCTGGCACGTGATGACGCTCGACCGGAACGGCGGCGTGTGCGCGTGCCTGCGGTTCCTGGAGTCTGCGCCCGCGCAATTCGAGAAGCTGTGCCTGCGGCATGCGGCGCTGAACTGGTCGGACTGGGGCGGCGCGCTGCGGAAAGCCGTGAGGCTGGAGATCAAACGGGCCGGCCGCGAGCGGATGCGGTTCGGCGAGGTGGGCGGCTGGGCCGTGGCCCCTGAGCGGCGCGCCGGCATCGAGCCCCTGCGCACGATTCTGGCAACGTACGGGCTGCTCCAGATCCTCGGAGGCTGCGCCGGCGTGGCGACCGCCACCTACAGGCACAACTCGGCGGGCATTCTGCGGCGCATCGGCCTTTCTCCCCTGGCTGTGAACGGGACCGAGCTGCCGGGCTACTACGATCCGCAGTACCGGTGCGAGATGGAGGTGCTGTGCTTCGATTCGCGGCTGCCCAACCCGAGGTTCCGCCCCTGGATCGAGGAACTCGGCTCGTATCTGGCTGATTCGCCGGTGTTCTCCGATTGCGCGCCCTCGAGGGAAGATAGCGAACCCGAGAGCGCCGGAGCGCCGTGGCGGAACGCGCCCGGACCGCTGCCAATGACCGCCGCCCCGTGGGCGGAGGGGGTGGCCCAATGAGCGGCTTCGGACTGGAAGCCGCGATCCGCGCCTGGAAGGGCGCCGTGGGGGCCGAAAACGTGATTACCGAGCCGGTGGAACTGGCGCGGGCCGAAACCGGCACCTTCGCCACGCGCAACCGGGTTCCGGCCATCGTGCGTATCAGCATCATAGCGGGGTTAACCCCAAATACATATTATTATGTGAGGGCTTACGCAACAAATGATGCCGGCTCAACCGGATCCTGGATTTCGACGAGAACCTGGCCTACGTGACGGTGGAGCCGGGGGTGACGCAGGCGCAACTCTATCGCTTTCTGCAGGACCGCGGCTCGAATCTCTGGATGGACGCGACGGGCGCGAGCCCGCACTCCAGCCTGGTGGGCAATGCCGTGGAGCGCGGCTTCGGCCATACGCCCTACGGGGACCATTTCGCGCACACCTGCGGCCTGGAAATCGTGCTGCCGTCCGGCGAAGTCGTCGAAACGGGATTCTCGCGGTTCCCCGGGAGCAAGGCGGCGCCTGTGTACCGCTGGGGCGTGGGACCGGCGCTGGACGGGCTGTTTTCGCAATCGGGTTTCGGCGTCGTGACCCGCATGACCATCTGGCTGATGCCCGCGCCGGAGTACTTTCAGGCCTATTACTTCCGCTGCTCCGACGCTGCAGCGTTGGGGCCGCTCATCGATGCGCTTCGGCCGCTGCGGCTGAACGGAACCATCCGCAGCGCCTCCCACATCGCCAACGACTACAAGGTCATCTCCGCCCTGGAGCAATACCCCTGGCGCGAAACGGAAGGCGAAACGCCGCTGCGGGGCGGCCTGCTGGAGGCCAAGCGCCGTCAGTTGAAGATTGGGGCGTGGAACGGCTCGGGAGCGCTCTATGGAACGAAGGCGCAGGTGAAAGAAGCCCGCCGCCTGCTGCGGCGCGCGCTGGCGGGCAAGGCGGCGCGGCTCCAGTTCCTGGACGACCGCATGCTGCGGCTGGCCTCCAGGTTCGCCAAGCCCTACCAGATGATCAGCGGATGGAACCTGGAGCGCACGCTGGCGGTCTTGAAGCCCGTCTACGGCCTCATGAAGGGCATCCCCACGGACCACCCGCTGGCCAGCACGTATTGGCGCAAGCGCACGCCGCCGCCCTCGCGTATGGATCCGGACCGGGACGGCTGCGGCCTGTTCTGGTGCAGCCCGGTGGTCCCCTCCGACGGGCGGGACGCCATGCTCGTGACGCGGCTGGCCACCGATCTCACGCTCGATCACGGCTTCGAGCCGGCGATTTCGCTGACCATGATCACCGACCGCGCCCTGGCCTGCATAATCTCGCTGGCCTTTGACCGCGACGTTCCGGGGGAGGACGAGCGGGCCGCGGCGTGTTACCACGACCTGCTCGACAAGCTGGCGCAGAACGGCTACCACTCCTACCGCCTGAGCGTGGACGCCATGCGCGCCATGAACGGGTCGTCGGCGTACACCAGCCTGCTCGAACGGCTGAAAGCGTCGGTCGATCCCAGGAACATCCTGGCGCCGGGGCGCTACTCGGCGCCGGTTGGGGAACCGCGGTCCGAGCCGGAGCAGGCCAGGGCGCTCACGCGGGGAGTGGGGCTATAGCCCCGCCGTAATCGCTATAAACAATACGCTCTGGCGGCCGGATCCGTGATCTGCGGCCCTCCGGGCGCGGACATTGGATCGTTTCTCCTTTGCCGCAGTTTCCGGGGACCTCATACTAGAACCCGGCCGGCGGGCCTGGCGGCGTGGGGCTGTCCTCCGAGGCTCCGGGCGGCGCCGCCGCCGGCTCAGGTTTTATCCCTGCTCATCCCTGTTCCTCTGTGGCCCCGTCAGTTTTTTCGTCGCCTGTCCAGCCGTTCGTGACCTGTAGCCGGTCTTAAATCCCCGGAAAAGGGTACATTCTAGGGTTAGATATGACGGGCCGATCGTTCACTGCGGGAACTTTCCTCTGGCTGGCGGGCGCCGCCCTTCACGGCCAGTCCACTCCGGCGCGGGACGTGCTGCGCCAACTGGTGGAGATCGACACCACTCCCGCTTTCGGCTGCACGAAGGCGGCGGAGGCGATGGCGGCGCGGCTGCGCGCCGCGGGCTTCGCGGATTCGGACGTGATCCTGGCGGGAGCGCGTCCCGAGAAACAGAACCTGGTGGTGCGGTTCCGCGGATCGGGCGAGGCCAAACCCATTCTCCTGATCGCCCATCTGGACGAGGTGGACGCCCCGCGGGAAGGATGGGACGCCGGGCTCGACCCGTTCCGCCTCACCGAGCGCGGCGGCTACTTCTACGGACGCGGCGTGGGCGATGTGAAGCACGGCGTGGCCGCGCTGGTGTACAACTTCCTGCGGCTCCGCGCGGAGGGGTTCGCGCCGCGCCGCGACCTGGTGGTGGCGCTGACCGCGGACGAGGAGACGGGCGGAAGCGCCAACGGGGTCTCCTGGCTGATGCGCAACCACCGCGACTGGATAGACGCCGAATACTGCTTGAACCTGGACGCCGGCGGGGGCCAGATCGAGAAGGGGCGGCGTCTCCGCATGACGGTGCAGACCGGCGAAAAGAGCAACATGAGTTTTCGCGTGGAAGCGAAAAGCCAGGGCGGCCACAGTTCCCTGCCGGTGAAGGACAACGCCATTTATCGCCTGGCGGCGGGGCTCACGCGCATCGCCGCGCTCCAGTTCCCGTTCCGTTTCAACGAGACCACGCGGGCCTACTTCGAACGCATCGCGGCGGCCGAGGGGGGCGAATCGGCGGCCGACCTGAAGGCCGTGTCGCAAGAACCGCCGGACCTGGATGCCGCCGCGCGCCTGGCCGAGAGTTCGCCCTATTACAACAGCATCCTGCGAACCACGTGCGTGGCCACGCGGATGGAAGGAGGGCACGCGAACAACGCCCTGCCGCAAAGCGCCGGGGCGGTGATCAACTGCCGCGTCTTCCCCGGCGATAGCGCCGCGTTCGTGCGCGAGACGCTGGTGCAGGCGCTGGCGGACCGCGAATTGGCGGTTTCTCCGGCCGGCGCCAACCCGCTCGCGCCGGCCTCGCCCATGCTGCCGGAGCTGATGGGGGCCGTGGAGCGGATCGCGGCGGAGATGTGGCCCGGCCTTCCGGTATACCCGGTGATGGACCCCTGGGCCAGCGACTCCCTTACCCTGCGGCGGGCGGGCGTCCCCACCTTCGGGGTGAACGGCGCCTTCGGCGAATTGGATTTGGGCAACGTCCATGGGGCGAACGAACGCATCCCGGTGCAGTCGTTCGACGAAGGCGTGGAGTTCACGTACCGGCTGCTCAAGGCGCTCGCGGGGAGATGACGCGCGCCGTGTGATGGCGCGCTCCCAACCCGCGCCCGACAGTGCGATCGAACGCAGTCGCGGAGGCCGGCTCGCTTGACCGGCTTCGCGGCGCGCCCCTATACTCGCTCCATCGGAGGGAACAGTGAACAGATTTCGCCTCGTTGTTTCGTTGTGCGCCTGCATGTTGGTCCTGGCAGGCGTGGGTTACTCTTCACCCCTTACGTTCACCGGGACGCTGTCGGGAGCGAATGAGAACCCCGCGACCGGCTCGCCGGGGACAGGCTCCGCCCTGGTTACGTTCGACCCCGTCACCGCCCTGCTCACCGTGAACGTCACGTTTTCCGGGTTGGAGGCGGGCTCGACCGCTTCTCACATCCATTGCTGCGTGGCGCCGGGTGGAACCGCGGGCGTGGCGACGCCTGTACCCACATTTCCAGGATTTCCGCTGGGCGTTACCTCGGGAACGTACGCCCAGACGTTCGACTTGACGCTAGCGTCGAGTTTCAACCCCGCATTCGTGACGGCGAACGGAGGCACGGTTGCCGGGGCGGAGGCGGCCTTCGCGGCCGGCCTGGAAAATGGGATGGCCTATTTGAATGTCCACACCACCGCGTTTCCCGGCGGGGAAGTCCGGGCCTTCCTGGCGCCCGTTCCCGAACCCGTTTCCGGGACTTTGTTCGCGGGAGCCTTGGGCATGCTCTGGCTGATGCGGCGCCGGTCCACTGCCCGATAGCCGGCGGCGAATCAGTCCGAGTACGAGGACGGCCGGCCGCTACTTCTTTCGCAGCGTCAGCGGCCGGCTGTCCCCCTCATGGGTTAACTGGCCGGTAATTTCCGTGCCCGCGTCATTCAGGTTGCCCCGAAAAGAACCGCCGGCGATTTTCATCCCGAACTCCAGTTTCCGGCCCGTTTGTCTCACGTTATCGAGCGGCAGGCCCGCGCCGTTGGGCGCGTCGATGGTCGCCGTTACCGTGTGGTCCGGCTGGTTTTTGAAATGGAACACGAGGTGGAAGGCGACATTGGGCGTCTCGAGCGAGCCGTCCCAATCTCCTTCCATTTCTTTCGAAACCGCCGGGCTGGGTGGGATCAGTTCCACCCTGGCATCGCCCGTGCGCTTGAACTCGATGGGCAGCGGGCCCCGAGGCGTGGAGATCGTTCCCCGCATCCTTCCGTCCGGGCTCAGGGTCAGGTCGAATGGAGCCATCTGGAGTTCGACAGCGATAAACGTAATCGAGCTGCCGCTCACCGCCAGGTTCGTCACGACGAGGCCGGTCATCTTTTCGGAGGGGATCCCCATGCTGGCGATCCACACCGGCTTGTCGTTCTTCGACAGATCGAGGGAAACCCCGATCTCGCGATTGTCAGTCGTAAACGAGCCCTCCCAGTGGCCGTCCGGACCCGCCTGCGCGCATGCCAGCGACGCAAAGAATACCGCGGCGCCCAGGGCGCCAGGAAGTCGAGCCAACATGAAGTGTCTCCTCACAAGGCGAGTGTGCGCCGCGGCATGGCCGCCAGTCCTCTGCAAATTCTGACGAAGTTATGATCAAACCCTGATATCAGGCTTGTTCGACGAGGTGGCGGCGGAGGAAGGCCGCGGCATCCGCCATGGCTTCGCGCGCCAGGCGCAGGATGGCGGGCATGCCGAAGAACCCGTGGATGGCGCCGGGGTAGCGGCGGCACTGAACCATGGAGCCCGATTCCAGCAGCCGGAGGGCATATGCCTCGCCCTCATCGCGGAGCGCGTCGTACTCCGCGGTGAGGACGAAAGCCGGGGCGGCGCCGCGGAGGTCTTCGGCGTAAAGGGGAGATGCCCGGGGGTGGCGGCGGTCGGTTCCCGGGGGAAGGTATTCCGCCCAGCCCCGGCGCATGTCGGCGGCGCCGGGGCCGTAGCCCTCGGCAAAGGCGGCGTAAGAAGGCGAGCCGCACGCGGCGTCGATCATGGGGTAGATCAGCAATTGGCAGCGGAGGGCCGCACCGCGGCGCGCGAGCGCGGCGCCGGCGGCGAGGTTCGCTCCGGCGCTGTCCCCGGCGACGGCGACCGGGACTCTCTGGTGCAACGCCCAATCGACGGCCGCAGCGGCATCCTCCACGGCGGCGGGGAACAGGTGTCCGGGGGCGGGGCGGTAAGCGGCCGCCAGGACGCGGCAACCGGCGGAGAGGGCGAGCAGGCGGCACACCGGATCGTGGCTTTCGAGGTCGCCGCTGAAGAAGCGTCCGCCGTGGAAATAGACGGTCAGGGGCAACCCTTCCGCGCGCGCGGGCCAATACTGGCGCGCCATGAGCGAACCCGTGATCGCCAGGTCCTCGACGTGGGCCAGGCGCGGAGCGGGACCGGCCAGCGCGGCGGCGCGGCGCATCATCTGGCGCGTGGCGGCCACGTCG
>JAIQFU010000368.1:0-4871 GCA_020073115.1 Terriglobia bacterium | reverse complement strand
GGCGGCCACGTCGAGAGAGGAGCGCGGCGGTCTGCCTTTCTGCCTCTCCAGGTGGGCGGCGATTTCAGGATCGAGCGGCATCGGCGCGCCCGGAAAGCCGGGCGAAGATCTCGCGATAGAAAGACGGATGCGATTGCCAGGTTTGGGCGGTTATGATGCGGCCGTCGCACACCGTTTGGTCCGTCAGCCAGGTGGCGCCGGCCTGTTCCGCTTCGCGGCGGACGTGCTCGTAACAGGTAAGGCGCTTGCCTGCGGCGAGCCCGGCGGCGGCCAGGATCTGAATGCCGTGGCAGATTGCGAAGATCCATTTGCCCGCCCGGTCGAAAGCGTTGACGAGATCGAGCAGCCGGGCGTTGTTGCGCAGGTACTCGGGCGCCCTGCCGCCCAGAAGCAGGATGGCGGCGTAGTCGTCCACGTTTACCTGGTCGAAGGAGAGGTCGGCCTGGAGACCGTAGCCGGGGCGTTCGATGTACGTGTCCCAACCCGGTTGGAAGTCGTGCATCACGAGGTTCAGCGGACGGCGGGCAGGAGCCGCGACGGCCGTTTCCCACCCTGCTTCCTGGAAACGGTGGACGGCGTAAAGCGCTTCGTAGGATTCGCCGCCGTCGCCGGTGACGATCAGGATTTTGGCCATGTAACTAATGTAGCCGACCTGACCCTCGAGGTCCCGGCGCGTGACGGATGCTACATGGGAGAGGCGCATGCTGTGCTTCCCTGGAGGAGAACTTGCGAACAATGAAAGCCCCAGGATTGTTCTTTCTGGCGCTCGGTTCGCTCGCGGCGCAGCAGGTTCCGAACCCTACACAGCAACGCGCGCTGACGCCGAACGAGACCGGGCAGCCCCAGGCTATCTTCCGTGTGACGGTGGTTTCGCGCACGGTGAAAGCCATCAACTACCACCACCGGGCGGGATCGACGCATATCGATTTCCGTGGCACGGAACTGATGCCGCCGGCGCGCGGGGAGGCGAGAGTGGAGAGCCAGATGGGGTCCACCAAGATCGAGACCTCGCTGGACCACATGTCGCCCGCGGGCCAGTTCGGGCCGGAATACATGACATACGTCCTGTGGGGGATCACCCCGGAAGGGCGGGCGGTGAATCTGGGGGAGATGGTGTTGCAGGGCGACCACGCCAAGCTGCTTTCCACCACGGACCTGCAGACGTTCGGGCTGATCGTGACCGCCGAGCCGTACTTCGCCGTCACGCAGCCGAGCGACGTCGTGGTGGCGGAGAACTTCGTGCGGAGCGACACTGCGGGGACGATCGAACAGGTGGACGCCAAGTACCAGCTTTTGAAGCGGGGGCAGTACATCATGAACCGGACTGCCTACCAGCCCATCCGGATCAACCCGAAGGGCCCGCTGCAACTGTCGGAGGCGGAGAACGCGGTCGAGATCGCGCGCCTTGCGGGCGCCGAGCGCTATGCCCCGGACACGTTCCAGAAAGCGCTGACGGACCTGCAAAACGCGCAGGATTTCCTGGATAAGAGCAAGAACCGCAGGGAGTCGGAGACGAACGCGCGCGAAGCGGCCCAGATGGCCGAGGATGCGCGGATCATCACCTACCGGAAGATCCACGACGAGGAACTGGCCCACGAGCGCGCGGCGGCGGCGCGGCGCCAGGCGGAGGCCCAACAGCAGGCGCAACGGGCGCAGGAGGAAGCCAGGACGGAGGCGGAGCGGCGGGCGCAGGCCGAAGCGGACAAGCAGTCGGCGGACCAGGCGCGGCTCCAGGCCGAACAGGCGAAGCGCGAGGCGGAACAGGCCGCGGCTCAGGCCGCCCAGGAACGGGCCGCCGCCGATGCCGCCAAGGCCGACGCCCTGGCCCAACAGCAGACCGCCCAGGCCGAAGCCCAGCGGGCCAACCTGGCGGCGCAGCAGGCGGAACAGGCGCGCCAACAATCAGAGGCGGAGAAGACCGCGCTCCGCGAAAGGCTGCGGCAGCAGTTGAACACGATCCTCGAAACGCGCGAGACCCAGCGCGGGTTGATCGTGAACATCAGCGACGTGTTGTTCGATTTCAACAAGTACACGCTCAAACCGGGGGCCAGGGAGAAACTGGCTAAGGTCTCGGGCATCCTGCTGGCCTATCCCGGGCTGAAGGTGCAACTCGAGGGGCATACGGATAACGTGGGCGGCGACGAGTACAACCTGAAGCTCTCGCAGGAGCGCGCCGACGCGGTGCGGAGCTACCTGGTGGCGGAGGGGGTTCCGGCCGAAACCGTGACGGCCACGGGGCTGGGAAAAGACGACCCGGTGGCGGACAACAGCACGTCGGCGGGAAGGCAGCGCAACCGGCGCGTGGACATGGTGGTTTCCGGGCAGCCGATCGGGATTGACCTGACGGCGCCGGGAGGTACGCCGCCAACGCAGCAGCACTAAGAGGGCTGGTCCTTTAGAATTCAGACGTTTCGAGCTGTCGGCGTTCAGCTGTCAGCGTTCGGCTTTGGGAGCGCGCTTCGTGCAACCTTCCTGAGTTGATCGCTGATCGTTGACCGCCGACAGCTTTTTTATTTTTCTCTTGACATGTACTATTCAACTAATACAATATATCTCTAGATGAGCACCACGGCACGAACCAAGGCTTTCGAGTTCCGGCTGGACATCCGGAGCGGCGTGCCCGTGTATCGCCAGATCATCGATCAGGTGATGGGGGGCATCGCCTCGGGGACGCTGGCGGGTGGCGACCAACTCCCCACGGTGCGGCAGGTGGCGGTGGACCTGTCGATCAATCCCAACACGGTTATGCGGGCGTACCGCGAATTGGAGATCCGCGGCGTGTTGGACACGCAGCAGGGAACGGGGACGTTTATCAGCCACCAGAAGGTGGAGCGCGACGAGGTGGAGCAACAGCGCCAGCTCAACCAGCTTGTGGGGGAGTTCGTGGCGCGCGCCGGCTCGGCGGGTTTCACCGTCGAGGACCTGTTGGAGCGATTACATGATGTTCAGACCGAAGTGGGCAAAAACCGGTGAGGAGATCCCGTTAGGGGAGACTCTTTACCGCGAGTCGAATTGGACGAGCGGAGGTGACGCCATGAATAAGAACCAGACGCCGGTACAAGTGAGCAATATCGGAGTCGCTGCGTTTCTGATCTGCCTGGCGGCGGGCGCGGCGGGGTCGGGGCTGGCCGGCCATCCGGCGCCGCTGATCGTGTTGGGCCTGATTGGATTATACCTGCTGTTCGCGCTGAAGGTGGCGGACCAGTGGGAGAAAGTCGCGGTGCTGCGCATGGGCCGTTATGTCGGACTGCGCGGGCCGGGGCTGTTTCACATCATTCCGGTGGTGGAATCGCTGAGCCGGTTCGTGGACCAGCGGGTACGGGTGGCCAACGTGACGGCGGAATCGACCCTGACGCGGGACACCGTGCCGGTGAACGTAGACGCCATCGTGTTCTGGGTGGTGTGGAACGCGGAGAAAGCCATCCTGGAGGTGCAGAACTTCGTCGACGCCATTCAGCTCAGCGCGCAGACGGGGCTGCGGGAATCCATCGGGCGGCACGAACTGGCGCAGATGATTACCGAGCGCGAGTCCCTGGGGCGCGAGTTGCAGCGCATCCTCGACGAGAAGACCAACCCGTGGGGCATCACGGTGCATTCCGTGGAGATCCGGGATGTGCGGATTCCGCAGGCCCTGGAAGACGCCATGTCGCGCCAGGCGCAGGCGGAACGCGAGCGGCAGGCGCGCAACATCCTGGGACAGGCGGAAACGGAGATCTCCGATAAATTCGCGCAGGCGGCGGCGACATACCGGGATAACCCGGTGGCGCTGCATCTGCGCGCCATGAACATGCTGTACGAGGCCATCAAAGAGCGCGGGTCGATGGTGATTGTGCCCTCGTCGGCGGTGGAGACGATGGGGCTGGGAGGTTCGCTGGCGGTGGCGGCCCTGAATGGGGCTAAGCCGTAGAAACAGTCGTTAGTCGTTGGTCGTTAGTCGTCAGTTAGTTACGTTATGGGCGGCGGGCCGTCTGTATAGGGCGGGGACAGGAGAAGTCATGGCCATTTCGATGAGGAGCGTGAAAGCCGCTTACGTGGTGGCTTTCGCCATCGCGGGGCTGATGATCGAGGCGGCGCTTACGCGGGAGTTGTTCCTTCTGCCATTCGCGTTGATTCCCCTGATGGCGGGGGTGGGGATCGTGCGGCGGCGCGTGTGGAGCGCCTACGGGTTCGCTCTGTTTCTCTCGGCGCAGCTTCTGCTGTTGCCCGTGGTTCTATCGCGGTCCGGCGGGTTGCAGCAGGATGCGTGGGGAGTGGCGGGGGCCGCGGGCGTCACTGCGGCGCTCATCGCTCTCTTCTACGCCGCGGGCAAATCGCTCCGGGCCTCGGGGGCGCGGCCTGGGCTGGCGTGGCCTTGGATCGCCGGGTCGGCCGTCTGCGCCCTGGCGCCGGTTTTCGTCCAGCCGTTCGTCATGCCTACGAACTCCATGGCCGGGACGCTGCTGGCCGGCGACCGCGTTCTGGTCCGTCGGCTGCCCAAGCCGGCGCCCGCCCGCGGCGACTTGGTCACCTTCCTTTACCCGGTGGATCGGCGCCAGGTGTTCGTGAAGCGGGTGATCGGGGCCCCGGGAGACCGCATCCGGATCTCCAACAAGATCGTGTATCGAAATGGGGCGCCGCTCGCTGAGCCCTACGCCGCCCACACAACGAGCTATATGGATTCGTACCGCGACAATTTCCCGGGCGAGCCCGGCGCGCCGATCCCTCGCCAGGGGATGGAAATGTTGGCGAAGCACGTCAAGGATGGGGAGGTGGTGGTTCCTCAGGGAAACTATTTCGTGCTGGGCGACAACCGGGACGATTCGCTGGACAGCCGGTACTGGGGGTTCGTCCCGGCGAGCGACGTCGTGGGTAAGCCGATTCTGATCTACGAC
>JAIQFU010000367.1 GCA_020073115.1 Terriglobia bacterium | reverse complement strand
CACTGAGCGCGTGTTTCACGTGACGAAGATTCGCGAGACTTGTCGGACGGTGGCACGGGCAGGTTTGCGAACCTGCCCGTGCTGCGGTCGCGCGGACGCGCCATGCGGTGCCAGCGGCGAGTGGCGGCAACGCGGACGAGGAACTCGAAGCGGTACGGCGCGCTGCCGCCGGGAAATCCGATAGATCCGCCGGCAAATCCGGGGACCAAATCCGGAACTCCGGGGCGGCACGACGGGATACTCGATCCAACCGCCAAGCCTTCAGTGAATAACCAATGGAGCCCAGGGCTCAGCGGAGCTCCTTCTTCCGGTACTCGTCGATGTAGATGGTCATGGGTTCGGCCATCGGGTCGCGGTACAGGCCCATCTTGAAGTAGAAAAGGCTGGGGCTGCGGTAGCCAGTGGTTGAGTTCTCGGGGTAGGCCGTGGGGCCGCGAAAATCGACCACCTGAGTGTTGCCGATCCAGGCCCGGATGAGGCCGGCTTCTGTGGCGGTGAAGCGGAGGCGGAAGCGATAGTCCGTCCAATGGCCGCGGAGGTCGGTGGCGGATTCATAGAGCGCACGGCCATGGCGGCTGATGTTCTGGGTAATCCGGAGTAAGCCTGAGACGTAGCGCAGTGCGACGACGGGGCTGTCGTCGTCGCAGGCGGGCTGACCGTTGCAGTATTGCTTCCACTGCGCGATCACGAGACGTGTGGGGACGATCGGGAAATCCTGTGGAAGGAATTGGCTGAAGGAGTACTCGTAGGTCACGTTCTCGAGGGAGTAGAGGCGCCTGGTTTCAGCCAACTCGTCGCGCTCCGTATCCTTGCTGCCATTGATACCGCGCTCGAAGACGTCGCCGCGGTGGAGGATGATTCTCGCTGCGCGATGGCCCGTGAGGACTACGTCGGACTGCATGGTGACGGCGCCGCGCGCCAGGCGGTCGGTGTCCCAGAGCTCAGATAGGCGAGGCGTCTCGAATCCGTCGTAAACATTGACGAAGGGCACGGGCCGGTTCTTCCACCTCTGGTACACGAAGGAGACGGCAAGACCAGCGGCGATGACGATGACAACGAACGCTATCCCGCGGCGAGTGCCGAGATTCACAGCGAAATTGTAGCGCACCGGCTACTTCTTTCCACCAATCGCTCGTCGCTCTGGGCCGACTCAGACATTCTACAGGCCGTCTTTACCATCTCACCGTATAAGTGCCCTTTTGTTCCAAAAAGGCGACAGAGATTGGCGCGCCGGAGGCTGGAAGGTCGGCGCGTTGAAGACCGGTACCGACTTGAATTACCGAAGTGTCACCATGCGCAGGCTTGCCGAAAGGACACAGTCTCCAAATGGGTAAAGCGGATGAATTAGGGTGATTTGACGGTGCGTCCTCGGAACTCGTGCCGCGCCGGAACGCCCCACGGCATGGAGTGTTTCAGCTACCGGGAGGAATACCTGCGGTCCATCGGCGTTCTGAGCTTCGTGCCCCGTTCACGGAGCCGAAGGTGAAGTCCTCGCGGAAACGTCGCGCAAAGGTCGTTCTGCAAATGCCAGCCGCAGTCCGGCGCACCCGCCGTGCTGCTGCCTAGCCATTCTTCGCCAGGCCGCAGTGGCGCGAGTGTGACGGGGCGCCGCTGGCGCCGTCGAAGGTTAGTTTCCGCCGCTGAAGATTCTCACATTGACGCGGAGATACAGTGGGCCGGGTGGCGAGCCGATTTCTGTCGATAACAGCCCTGAGCTGCAAAGGG
The DNA here is from genome assembly GCA_020073115.1 of Terriglobia bacterium. Taxonomy (GTDB): domain Bacteria; phylum Acidobacteriota; class Terriglobia; order Bryobacterales; family Bryobacteraceae; genus BOG-224. Next base: position 6,857 of record JAIQFU010000367.1, on the reverse strand, counting down.
GGTTCTTTACATCGGGCCGCACTCCCGGCGAACACCGGCGCCGCGCCGACGCCGAGGATGGCACTGAGCTTTCCGAGGACCCCGCCACCCTCAGCGAATTCCCGATGGCCGACCACACCGACTGCGGCTGGCTAGACGCCGCTTTCTGTGGGGTGCGATCCGATTGCGGCGGGTAGTCGGGTTTGCGTGGATGGGCTTCGCCGGGTTGTGATTCGGTTCACCTATCGTCGATTTGGTCCGTGATCTGCACTGGAAAATCCGACAAATTGCGCAACACGCCGGAGGGATCATGTCATTCGGCCTCTATCTAATAGGCTTCATCATTGTCATCGCTGGTCTGATCTATGGGGCGGTGCTCCTGCACGTCCCGGCTCAGTGGATCGCCGTTGGCAGTATCATCCTGATCGGGCTTGCCATCCTGAAAGGCGTCCAGGCGACACGCCAAAAAGATCCACCCGCGTAAGCGCGGCCTGCGCCATCTGTACTGAATGAACTCACCGTGAGCCGCGAGAAGGTCGCTGTTCTCCGCCAGGCACTAGGCTTGTGAACAATGACACCGCCGCGGGTTGCGTCCGACGCGCGGAGCGGTTGGAGGCCTTGGGGCGCGCGAAGGTTGTGCGCCACCGCGAGGGCCACGTGAACCGCGCCGTGCTGCGCCGCGGCAAGGATGAAGCGCACGAGCAAGAGCCGGGATACAATCCTCGATCCGTTCGGCGGCAGCGATCCGGTGCACCCGCTCGGCATTCTCTTTGACTTCGTCTCGAAATCTCGGGAACCTCCGGTCTTTGCATGGGTCGGGCAGAGGGTTTCGCCTGCCGGAAGTCGCACATTCTATCGCCGACCCGCCGGAGCCTGCCGGCAGGTGGCATTGTAGTTCACCGGTTCGGAACTCTCGTTCTGTGGCGGGATCGTGCCGTCCGCGTTCTGCATCACTGCCAGCATTAAAGCCTCGGGAACTTGAGGGGTGCTTACGTACTCGGCACTAAGCGTAACGGTTTGCGTGCCGGCCGCGTTGAATGTGAGCGTTCCCTCGCTCGGTCCGTTCATCTTCACCGCTCCGGCCAGGAATTCATAGTGCGCCCTCCCGGGTCCGTCGGTCGAGACCTGGCCCACCAGTTGTACCCCGCTCGGGCACGGTCCGGTGTAACGTTCAGGGACTAGGCGCAGGCGCACCGCGGTCACCTTCCCGGGGGCGGCGTTGGTTTCGGACGTCTCGGGCTGTGCGCCGGTATTGGAAGCCGCCGACCAGGCGCCGTTTCCCGAGGCGGCCTCTACCCACCTGCCCTGCGTCAGGCTCTTGCCGTCCGGCGAGAGGAACGCGGTGATGGAGTACTTGTGGGATTGGCAGTGGTCGCACCATTCCACACTTCCGCCCAGCACCGCCGTGCGGCAGGTCTCGAGGGCCTGCATCAGGCGATGCTGATGCAGGGGCAAAGAGTGCGCCTGCCGGTAGGCGGGGCCGTGTTGTCGGGCTTGACCTTGCACCGTCACATCCACGGCCATCTCGGCGCTGCCTCCGGTCGCGGAGGTCACGCCCCCGACGCGGGTACACTGCGCCGGAGCCGTGAAAAGAGTTGCGGCGGAGGGCGCATAACTGATTTGCCGCATCTCGAACAGCAGTTTTTCCGGCTCGGCGCCCAGGATAACGGCTTGCTTCACGGGAAAGCCGAACTTCTCGTCCAGCCAGATCCGGTACTTGCCCTGGGAGCCTTCAAGCGGGGCTTCCACCAGTCTGGCGGCGGTTCCATTGACGGCCTCCCTGCCTATGGTTCGCAATGAACCGGCTTCCTTGGCCATTTCCGACGCACCCCCAATGGGATCGTGCAGCGCCGGAGCGTAATCCGACGTGTACTCCTGGCTGGTGCATTGGTTAACGTTCAAATCGATGGTGTAGACCCTGTGCGCCTGGAAATCATAAAGCTGACGCAGATGGTAGTTGCCGGAAGCTCCCGCCACCTCGACGAGTTCCTTGGAGCCGTTGCGATTGACCTTGATGGTCGCCTGCCCCATCATGTTGCTATTCGCGACAAACGAGTACGTCTGCGGCAAGCTGGGCGCTTGCGCTTGTAGCTGCATGACCAGCGTCAATCCAAGGATCGTAACGCAAGAAAACCGTATTCGCATGTGATCACCTCAACACTTTGGATATGAAACTCTGAAGCGTTTAACGATTATAGTTTGGCGCTTCGCCGTGCGCCAGCCCTGAAGTACCAACGGCCCAGAACATCGTCGCTAGTGCACTGTCCACGAAATGACCGGACAGCTATTTCTTTTCAGAACCGAAACTACCACGCACAGCCAGGGCCGGTCCGGCGCTCTTGGTTGCCGAGCCCTCGGTGAAGAACAAATCCTCGAACAGAGCGGCCGGACGGTGTTCGTTGGGGCTCACAGCGGCGCGGCTGACCTGCAATTTCCCCAAGGCGCCCTATGCCACCAGTTCGATCGAGAGGACGTCTTCATTCAGCATCCCGAAGAGCGCATTTGTCAGGCTCGATCTGTTCACCGGCGCCGCGCTCTCGCAGGGCACGTTCGCGCTTTCGTTCTTCGACTTCCTTGCCGGGAGCCTCGCCAAACGCTGCCCACAGGAGGGCAATCCAATCGTACAAGTCGCGCTATTCAATCAACTGCTCCAGCACTTTCCCCGCACCGAGTTCGCCGCACTCGTAAAGAAGCACGCCGCTGAGCGTGATGCCAAGGGCTTTACCTGCTGGTCGTCTCCATGCCTGTTCTGTCAATTGGGACGCGCCGATTCGCTGCGCGAGATTTGCAGCGGCCTCGGCTGCTGCCTGGGGCGGGTTGATCCATGTCGGCATTGCCAGAGCGCCTTGCCGCTCCCCGTGGGTACGATTGTCACGGACCAGCGTGAGAGAACCGTTCGTTACCTGATAAACCGAATTCAGGTCGACTGCCGAAGAATACTCAAATCCATCGAGTGGTAACACGTGGCGGCGCTCGAGGTCCAGCGCGTTGTGCAGCGACATCCCTGCGGAGGAAAGATCGTGCTCCAGCAGCCAGATCATGACCCCGGACGCCCTGGGTTTTACCTCGGGCGCCGTCGGAAGAATCCCCGACATATCTTTGATCCCGGTCGCAAGCCGTACCTTCTCGGCAATCACCGCGGGGGGATTGTAGTAATAAGATGCCTTCGAGGGCGATGCCAGGGTGCAGTTGCCTGGAACTGGCGTGTACCCTAGCTCCAGGAAAAGCTTTGCGTAGGATTCCTCCGTGATATCGCCGGGCGAGCGTCCGGCGCAATTGAAGACCCCCGTACTGGCGTCCGTTTTCCAACCGTAGTAGGCAGGCCCAGAACCAGCTTGCCGGCCGGAATCCCGTACCCCAGCATCTCGTCCAGATCGGCGGCCGCGCCATCATACGAATCGTACGACATCAGATTCAGCCAATCCACCGCCGGCAGGTTGCCCGGCGGAACGGGCGATCCCACTCCGAGCAGCAGAAAAGCCGGGCGCTTCGCGACCCCATTCAGCGGGGGCGGGCTTACCGCCTGGCGGAGTCCTGCCAGAGACGGAGGAGGGTTTGCCGTCAACGATCTCAGGTCAGTGTTGGCCACCACCGGCGCACAGTTCGCGACACCCGGTCGTGTCGCGATAATAGGCCACCATGGGTAGGTCTTGGGCGAGGCCCACGGATGCAATCGTGAGAACAGTCAATGCGATGAAGGAGCGGAACATGGAGTCCTTGCCTGCTGATATGGGCCCACGCCATAAAAAAATGATAGAGAGCGACAGTCTTTTTTTGTAATGCGGCCGAATTATAGCATGGCGATTCGACAAAACAGCTTGCTGATCGCCGGCCCCCTGGTCCCTGGGCTGGCTGGTACTTCTCGTCGCGGAAACCCCCGCTCGAACCGGAACCGCCGCCGCCATCTCCGGCCGCCCCGTCCTCTCCTGCCCCCTCCCCGCCCGCAAACGCCGCTCTGATCGCCCCCCCCTCGCCCACACCCCCAAAACCGTTACGCCACTAGTACTAGAGCGTTAGGTAAAACGTTATGGTACCGGGTCAGATAAGAAAATAAGAAAAACGTCATACAGTTTCTTGCATTTCTGCTCCCGGAACAGATAATATGTAATCCTATTCACAAATAAGTGGAACAGCCCCTGGGACTGAAATGGCGGTAGCTTATCCTGAAATCCCGGGACTTTCCACATTTCTCGCGGTAGTTTCGCTATTTTTGGTTTAAACAGGATCCTGAATGACTACTTCTGACGCGGCTTCGGTCGTTTCCGCCGCCGACCTCGTGTCATACAACCCGTCCTATCCCTGGTACGCCATTCGGGTTAGGTCCCGTTCCGAGAACTTCGTCTACACCGCCCTCCAGGCCAAGGACCTCAGCGGCTTCCTCCCCACCTATACCGTCCGAAACCGCTGGTCCGACCGTATGAAACGCGTCGAATTACCGCTCTTTCCCGGCTATGTTTTCTGCCGCATCGATATTTCCCGCCGGCTGCCCGTCCTGATTACCCCCGGGGTCGTCGAGATCGTGGGCGTGGGCAAGACCCCCGAAGCCATCCCCGAATCGCAAATCGAGGCGATTCAAATCGTTGCGCGCGCCGGCGCGCCCGCCATGCCGTGGCCCTATCTGCGCGAAGGACAGAAGGTGCGCATCACCCACGGCTCCCTGCGCGGCCTGGAAGGCATCCTGCTCGCCGCCAAAAAAGATTTCAAAATCGTGATATCGATAGAAATGTTGCAGCGTTCGGTAGCCGTAGAAATCGATCGCGATTCCATTGAACCTAAGGATTTCTATGGGAATTTTAAAGCCGCGGTCTAAGATGATCAGCGTCCGCTTGTCCGAAGACGAGTACCATGAGCTTCGTGACATGTGCGCCTCCCACGAGGCCCGCAGCGTTTCCGAAATGGCCCGCAAGGCCATGCAAACCATCCTCGGACAGGCCAGCGGACGCAGTGACGACCCCGCGCTCCTCAACCTCCGCGTCCAGGAGCTCCTCAGTCACGTCAGCCTCATCGATGGCCGTTTGAATCACCTCGACCGGGAACTCTCGCGCCTCAACGAAATCCTCAACAAAGCGCAAGTCGTCTCCTAACTTTCCGCCACGCCCTTCGTGTTGTCTTATCCGTGTTCATCCGTGTTCATCCGTGGCCCAATAGCCTTTCTTCGTGCTTGCCTTCATCCCGTTGCCTAAATCGCCTTCTTTCCGCATCCTGTCCCCCCGGAGCCCACTCATGACGTCCCGCCTCTCTCTCGTCCTCTTCCTCTCCGCCCTCGCCGGGGCCCAGGTCCCCGGCCCGCCCGCCGCCTACCGCCTCGGCCTCGGCGACGAAGTCCTGGTCCGCGTCCTCGACCTCACCGACGAGCTCGGCGCCAACCCCTTCCGCGTCGATCAGGACGGCAAAATCTCCCTCCCCCTCGTCGGCGCCGCCCAGGCCGGCGGCCGTACCGTCGAAGAGCTTCGCGCCGATCTCGTGACCCGCTTTAAGAAGTTCCTGCTCGATCCCCAGGTCACCGTCGCCGTCTCCGCCTACCACAGCCAGCCCGTCTCCGTCCTCGGCGCCGTCAAAACCCCCGGCGTCTTCCAGGTGGAAACCGGCAAAACCCTCTACCAGGTCCTCTCCCTCGCCGGCGGCCTCGATATCAACGCCGGCTCCGTCATCCGGATCACCCGCCAGAAGGCCTACGGCCCCATCCCTCTCCCCGGAGCCGAGCTCGACCCCTCCGGCGAGTTCATGGTCGCCCAGGTCTCCGTCGGCGCCGTCATCGGAGCGCAGGACCCCACCCTCAACATCACCGTCCGCCCCTACGACGTCATCACCGTTCCCAAAGCCTCCACCGTCTACGTCGTCGGCTCCGTCAAGACCCCCGGCGGCTTCGGCCTCGGCAACTCCGATTCGCTCTCGGTCCTCCGCGCCGTCGCCCTGGCCCAGGGCCTCGATAAAACCGCCTCCCCCAAGAAAGCCCGCATCCTCCGCGGCGTCGAGGGAACCACCGCCAAAATGGAGCTGCCCGTCTATGTCAAAGCCATCCTCGCCGGCAAATCCCCCGACGTCCCCCTGGGCCCCGGCGACGTCCTCTTCATCCCCTCCGCGCACGACCTCAAAACCGGCGCCTGGAAGGCCGCCGACATCGCCGCCCGCATAGGCGAAGTCATGCTCTGGCGCTACTAGCAAAAGGGGGACTGGCTCGAATTTCGCCGCCTTTGCGAAATTCGTGCCTGTACCCATTTTGCGAACGTGCCCCAGACCAGTACCGCCGGTGGTCGCCTTGTGCCACCGGTTCTTTGAATCTGGAGCAACGCGCAAAACCCCAATCAGCCGCAACTCCACACGCCAACCCCACATGCCCCCGACTTTCTTATCCGTCTTCATCCATCCGTGGCCATTTCCCGGCCCTTCCACGAAAGCCTCCTATGCCTAACGATCCTCTCCGCCTCCCCCCGCCCGCGGTTCCCGCGCCCCATCGCCCCGCGCAGGATTCCGCCCTGGCCCCCAATTACCCCGACTCCCAGGGCTACGGCTACCCCGCCTACCCCGAGGACCCCGAAGCCGGAGGCGGCCTCCTCGAATACTGGCGCATCCTCCGCCGCGGCAAGTGGATCCTCATCCTCGTCGCCTTCGCCGGCGCCATAGCCGCCGTCTGCCTCACCCTCCCCCAGACCCCGCTCTACCAGGCCTCTGCCACCCTTGAAATCCAGCCCCTCAATGAAGATTTCATGAACACCCGGCAGATGAACCCTGTCGAGCAGTCGCCCATCACGGACCTCATGATGGGCGATATCCCCACCCAGGTACAGATTCTTCAGAGCAACACCATCCTGAATCGCACGCTCCAGAGGCTCGACCCTACTCGCAAGCCGGCATCCGATGCCCCCGTCCGCAAGGAT
>JAIQFU010000366.1 GCA_020073115.1 Terriglobia bacterium | reverse complement strand
AATCTCGATCCCAAGGTCACCTTCCTCCGCCTGCTCGAGTCGGGCGAACTGGACCCCGATTTTCTGGACGCCATCCGGCGCTACCGCATCGAAGGCACGAGCTGCAAAATCAACCTGGCGCTCAACGGCCTTCCGGAATTCAAAGCGCTCCCCGGGGCGCCCGGCCCGCAACACCGCGCCACCATGCACGTCTGCCCCGATATCGAATATGTGGAGCGCGCCTGGGACGATGCCAAGTACGGCCGCCCTTCCGGCCGCCCGCTGCTGGAATTGACCATCCCCACCATGTACGACCCGTCGCTCGCCCCGCCCGGCAAGCACATCATGGGAATCTTCCTGCAATACGCCCCCTACACGCTCCGCGAGGGGTCCTGGGACGAGATGCGGGAGCCGTTCACCGCCCGCGTGCTTTCCCTGATCGAGGAGTACGCGCCGCGGTTCTGCGCGCTCATCGAACACCGGCAGACAATGACGCCGCTCGATCTGGAACGGCGGTTCGGCATCACGGGCGGGAACATTTTCCACGGCGAAATGAGCCTCGACCAGATGTTCGCCATGCGTCCCGTCGCGGGTTGGGCGCGGTACCGCACCCCCATTCGCGGCCTTTACCTGTGCGGCTCCGGCGCCCACCCCGGCGGCGGCGTCATGGGCGCGCCGGGCTACAACTGCGCCCGGGAAATGCTGAAGACGGGCTGAAACTCGGGACAGTAACGCCGACCGGCCTCGGCAAGCCCCGCCACCTGTCTATTTCGAGAGAGGCATCGCCAACAGAATCCCCCAGAGGCATCCAAAAGCAATCGGGCAGACCGCTGCAAAATGGGTGACCCCGACTCGCGGGATGCGAAAGCAGATCGGGTACTTCCACCACGGCTGGTCGAGCCCCCTTTCCTCGTCACAAACGGTCCAGCGATGGACGTTGGGGACAATCTGGCAGCGTGTGAATTCGCGGAGTCTATGCCGCGCCTCCTGAAAGAACCACACATCTTGCGCCGAGATTAAGTACCACAACAAGCTTAGAAAGCACCCCACCAGGGGAAGAGTGGCCGAAAGCGCGCCCTTCGTGAAATACACGCCCAGGGCGCCGGCCTCAATGGTAAGGAAGTAGTTGAAACGAGTCCACAAGCGGTTGCCTTGGACCGTAAACCTCTCCCGTAAGCCTCGATAGTGCTCCAGAACAAAGTCCGCTTCATGTTCGCTTACAGCAGGACTTGGCGCCATATCCGTGACCTCCTGGAATCCAGGCAAAATCTTAAAGCAATCGGAGATGGACCACAAGGAGGGTGCGACGGAGGGTACTCGAAAGCGCCTATCCCACCTTGCCTCGAATCAACGCTCCGGGGCCCGGCGGCGTCATACTGATGACGTGTGGCGATTGATAGTTGCGCTGGCCGCGCTTGCGCCCGCCACCGCGCAGGAGCGCGCCGAACCGCCCGGCCGCCGGGAGGCTTTGCAATGGGCAGTCGGCCTGGCGGACCGGTTCTCGAAATTCCATGAACCGGTGATCGCCATCTATGCCACGGCGCGTCTGGGGACCGTGGTCTGTCCGGACGATCCCGCCCAGGGTTCGCTCCTGTTCCGCGATGCCGTCAGGGGAATCAAGTCCCTGTCCTCGCGCGCCTTCTCGGGCTCGGCGCCGCTGCTGCCTGTCGCCAGCTTCTCGGGCCTGTGGAATTACGTTTCGCGCAACGGTCTGCGCTGCGACCCGGGTCTTTCGCAGTACCTGGACAACGCAGGCGTGCAACGCAGGTTAGGCGAGGAGCGGCGCGCCGCCAACGACCGGATCCTGGAAGCGACGGACCTGATCGTCAAAAAGGACGAACCGGACCGCGCCGCCCGAACCGCGGCGGGGGCGTTCGAAGCCGCCGACCCGGACCGCTTCGATATGGAAACCGCCTCGGAGTTTCTTTCCGGCCTGCGCGGCCGCGCGCCGGACCTGGCGGACGACCTGTTTCCCAAAGCCCTCGACCTGATCGTTTCCTCCCCGGCCCCCAGCCTCGCCCAGTTCATGCAGTTGGGCCAGTACCTGTTCACCGCCCCCCAGTGGCTGCAAGCCGACGATGCGCAGCACAAGACGGGCACGGTCACGATCAACGGCCGGACCTACCCCGACCTGACCGTGGCGCGCTCGGGCGCCAATCCGGACGATATCCAGGCGTATATGGAGGCCGCCATCCAGTTTGTGGAGAACACCGCGAATCCGGCCTACGACGCCGGCTATGCGGAGGCGTTGGCCCGCGCGATGCGCGGCGTGGCCGTGGCATTCGACTACCCGCCGGAAACGATCGATGCGCTCACGGCGGCGCTGAGCCGGCTTGCGCCGGGAACGAGCCTGACGCCCGACCAGCCGCCCGATTTTTCCGAACTCGGCCGGACCTCGCTGGCCCGCGTGATGCAGGCGCTCGCCGCGGGCCGCTTCCCGGAAGCGCGCGCGCTCCGTTCCCAGGTGGACGACGGCGGGGTCCGGCAGGAACTCGCATACCTGATCGATTTCGCGGAGGCCGCGCAAGCCGTCCGGAAGAAGGATTTCGCGCTGGCCATGAGCCTGGCCAACCGCCAGCGCGCGGGCATCAAGCGCGCTCTGCTGTACGCCTCCGTGGTATCGGCCGCCGGGCGCGACCTCGCGCTGGAAGCCCTGCAACTGGCGGGGAAAGACTCGCAGCTCCTGCCCGCCGAGCAGCGGGCCTGCGTGCTATCGGCGCTCGCGTCCGCGGCGATGCCCGTGGATTCCATGAGCGGGTTTATGGAACTGGACGCGCTCGTCACCGCTTTGAACGATGCGCGCGCCAATCCCCGCCGGGGACGCTACGCTCCGGCGTCGATCCGCGCCGCGTATTCCGGGCGGGTGGACACCAGCACCGACAGCGCGCTCATCGTCTGCGGCAGTCGCGGCGCGTATGAAACCGTGGACGCCACGACGGAACGCCGCAGTTTCCCGCTGCGCGCCCCCGGGGCGGATGCATTTACGCTGCCTGCGTTCCTGCGGAAGATTCGCGGCGCGCCGGATTATGCCCGGCTCGAAGCGCACGTCTTGAGCGTGAGGGAGGAGACGCAACTCGCCGTGGCGCTCGCCGCCCTGGCCGAAGTACGGTTCAGGAAGTAGGGGACGCCGGAGGGCGGTTCCACTCATGCTTCCATAAACATTTTTAATCCATTTTCAGACTTGCATTTACTTCTCTTCTTACGCTACACTCCATGAAGTCTTCGATGTTCAGCAGTTATCCAATCCGGCAAGCTCGCACGATCGTAATCAACATCGCCATTATTATTCTGGTCATCGTAGCCGGCCCCGCCTGAGGCCAGCCGGAACCAAGGTTCCAAAGGCCATCGGCGGGGCGGAAGCCAAGCCGATGGCCTTTTTTGTTTTGGATTAACGAAAGTTGAGTACTCTATGTCCACTCTGATCTCCGGCGCGCGAATGCTGCTGGAATGCCTCATCCGGGAAGGGGTCGATTGCATGTTCGGGTATCCCGGCGGCGTAACGCTCCCGTTCTACGACGTCCTGTACGATTCCCCCTTCCGCCACGTCCTGGTTCGTCACGAAGAGAACGCCGCGTTCGCCGCCGAGGGCTACGCGCGGGCCACCGGGAAGGTGGGCGTGTGCTGCGCCACCTCGGGACCCGGCGCCACCAACCTCACCACGGGCCTGGTGGATGCCCTCATGGACTCCATTCCCGTGGTGGCCATCACCGGGCAGGTCACCTCCAAGCTCATCGGCAGCGATGCGTTCCAGGAGGCCGACACCTTCGGCATTACGCGGCCCTGCACCAAGCACAACTACCTGGTGAAGAACCTGGAAGACCTCCCGCGGATCATCCACGAGGCTTTCTACATCGCCTCCACCGGGCGGCCCGGGCCTGTGCTGGTGGATATCACCAAGGATGTCTTCCAGGCGCAGGGCCACTACCAGCCCGTCACCTCCATTCACCTGCCGGGCTATAAGGTCTTCACCGAAGGACACACCGGCCAGATGCGCCGCGCGGCGCAGTTGATCCAGGAAGCGAAACGGCCGCTGGTCTATGCCGGAGGCGGCATCGTGGCGGCCGGCGCCGCGGAGGAGTTGCGCCAGTTCGTGGAATTGTCCGACGCGCCCGCGGTCACCACCCTCATGGGCCTCGGCGCGCTACCCTCGAACCACCCCAACTTCATCAGCATGCCCGGCATGCACGGCAGCTACGCCGCCAATATGGCGATGACCAACAGCGACCTGCTGATCGGCCTCGGCGTGCGCTTCGACGACCGCGTCACCGGCCGCCTCGCCGCCTTCGCGCCCCACGCCAAGGTGATCCACGTGGATATCGACCCGGCCGAGATCGGCAAGAATCGCGCGCCCGACGTGCCCATTGTGGGCGACGTCAAGCGCGTGCTCGCCCGGCTCAACAAGCTCCTCGCTTCGGCGCCCGCGCGCGACGAGGCCCTGACGGCCGCCCGCCGCGCCTGGTGGAGCCAGGTCCGCAAATGGAAGGAAGAGCATCCGTTGCGCCCTCTCACCTCCGAGACGGAGATCAAGCCGCAGCACCTCATGGCCGAGATCGACCGGCTCTCCGAGGGCCGAGCCATCGTCGCCTCCGACGTGGGGCAGCACCAGATGTGGGCCGCGCAGTTGATCCGTTTCGACGAGCCGCGCCTCTGGCTGAACTCCGGCGGGCTCGGGTCCATGGGTTTCGGGCTTCCCGCCGCCATCGGCGCCCAGTTCGCACGGCCCGAAAAGCTGGTCTTCGCCATCTGCGGGGACGGCGGATTCCAGATGTCGATCCCGGAACTGGCCACTATCGGCGGTTTCGGGCTGCCCATCAAGATGATCGTGATGAACAACGGCTACCTCGGCATGGTGCGGCAGTGGCAGACGCTGTTCTACAACAACCGGCTGAGCGGCGTGGAACTGGATTGCTTCCCCGACGCGGAGAAACTGGCCGCCGCCTACGGCTTCAAAGGCAAGACCATCGAGAAGCCATGGGAACTCGCGCCGGCTCTGGAGGAGGCCGTGAAAGAATCGGGGCCGTACCTTCTGAACGTCAAGGTTTCGCCGGAAGAGTGCGTGTACCCCATGGTGCCCGCCGGCGGCGCAATCAACGAAATGGTTCTCGGTCCGCCCCAACCCGTCGCCGTGCCTGCCAAATAGGAGAGCTACGCCATGCTGCAAATTATCTCGCTCCTCGTGGAGAACAAACCCGGCGCCCTGATGCGCATCACCGGCCTGCTGAGCCAGCGCGGGTACAACATCGAAAGCCTCACCGTCGCGCGCACCCTCGACCCCGGGCTGTCGCGCATGACCATTGCGGTGGATGTGGACGCCGCCCTCCGCCAGCAGGTCATCAAGCAGATGAACAAGCTGATCAACGTGCTCCAGGCTTCGGACCTCACCGAATCGCCCGCCGTGGTGCGCGAGCTCGTGCTGGTGCGCATCCGCATGGCCCAGGAATCGCGGACGGCCGTGCTCAAGGAGGCGGAGATCTTCGGCGGCCGCGTGGTGGATTCCTCCACCGAAGGCTTCGCCATCGAAGTCACCGGCGACCCGGA
>JAIQFU010000365.1 GCA_020073115.1 Terriglobia bacterium | reverse complement strand
GAAGTTGACCGGCAACATCGTTACGCCCGGAAGCGGCGGCGACCAGATGACCAGCCCGATCACAAACGGCAAAGTGGACGGGAACAATGTCTCGTTCGAAGTGACCCGTGACTTCGGTGGCAACAGCATGACCACCAAGTACGAGGGCGTTGTATCCGGCGCTGAAATGAAGCTGAAGATCACGATGCCCGGCTTCAACGGCGGCGACCCCAGGACAGTCGAAGCGACTGCGAAGAAGCAGTAAGCCCCCGGCCGTCGCGCCGGAAGGATAAACGATACGAAACGGCCTCCTGCGAATCGGAGGCCATTTTTCTTTCTGGACCCTCTTTCACAGCCCCAGGATTAAGATTCGTTTTCCTTTTTTTTTCGCCACAGGCGCGCGGATTCGGTTATGATTGGCTGCGAAGGGTAACCCTTATGATAAAGAGACTGGTTTATGTAGGTATGGCCCTGCTTGCGGTAGCGCTGGTCGTTATGGCGGCCGATGCGATCACCGGCAAGTGGGTGTATGATCAACCGGGCCGCGATGGAACACCCCGTCCGGTAACCATCGAACTCAAAGCCGAGGGCGCAACTGTCACCGGCTCGGTAAGCGGCGGCATGGGTGGGCGTGGCGGCGGTGGCGGCGGCGCTCCCGCGGCGCAGCCGATCTCGAACGGTAAAGTGTCGGGCAGCACCGTCACCTTCGATGTCGTTCGCGAGACGCAGAACGGCAATATGACGACCAAATACGAAGGCACGGTAGCCGGCAGCGAGATGAAGCTGAAAGTCACTCGTCCGGGCCGTGGCGGCGGGGAGCCGACCACCACCGAGTTCACCGCAAAGAAACAGTAAGTATCCGGCGGTCGCGCTGGAGCGGTGTTGCAACGGCCTTTCCGCGCGCGGGTGCGCGGCACGGCTATTTTTGTGTACGCCGGAAATGAGCGCACGTACTGGACAGGCGGCTTGACCGCCGCCTTTAGTTCCCGCGCCGCGTGCAGCGCGAAATAGGGGTTGCGCAGGAACTCCCGCGCCAGCAGAACCATGTCGGCCTTGCCCTCGCGGATGATCTCGTTCGCCTGCCGCGGCTCGATGATCAACCCCACCGCGCCCGTCAGAATGCCCGCTTCTTTCCGGATGCGCTCGGCGAAGGGGACCTGATACCCGGGCGACAGCGGAACTTTGGCGTGGGCCGAAGATCCACCCGAGGAGCAATCCACCAGGTCCACACCCAGCGGCTTCACCCGGCGCGCCAGTTCCACGGATTCCTCCGGCGTCCAGCCGCCCTCCATCCAATCCGTGGCGGAGATGCGTAGAAACAGTGGCCGGCTTTCGGGCCAGGCGCCCCGCACGGCTTCCGTAGCCTCCAGCGCGACCAGCATGCGGATGTCGAACGTTCCGCCGTACTGGTCCTGGCGGTAGTTGCTCAGGGGCGACAGGAACTGGTGGATCAGGTAGCCGTGCGCGCCGTGGATCTCCGCCACATCGAAACCGGCCGCGAGCGCGCGGCGCGCGCCGGCCGCGAAGGCCTCGACGATGGAATGGATTTCGGCCACCGAAAGCTCGGCCGGCGCGGGGTCCTCGGGACGGAACGGAGCGGGGCTGGGGGCCACGGTGGGCCATCCGCCTTCGTTTTCCGGAATGGCTCCGCTACCTTCCCACGGACGCCGCGTGCTGGCCTTCCGCCCCGCGTGCGCCAGTTGAATCCCCGCCGCCGCGCCCTGCGCCCGGACAAAGCTCGCGATTCGCGCCAACGGCCCGATCTGCTCGTCTTTCCAGATGCCCGTGTCGCCTGGGGAGATACGCCCGCGCGCCTCCACCGCGGTGGCTTCCAGGATGACCAGCCCCGCGCCTCCCACCGCCCGGCTCCCGAGATGCACCAGGTGCCAGTCGTTGGCCAATCCGTCTTCCGCGGAGTACTGGCACATGGGAGCCATGGCGATGCGGTTGCGAAAAGTAACCCCGCGCACGGCGAGCGGAGAGAAGAGGGAATCGCCCATGCCCCAGTGTAGACTACGTGTGGAGCGGGCCTCCCGCCTGGCACGCCGGCATCGAATGCCCGCACGAATGCGGGCATCGGAGGCCGGAGGCCCACTCCACAACGTTAGAATGGACTTATGCCGCGTGCGGACGCGAGCCCCGCAGTTTCGGTCGAGCGATTCTTTCAGCTCGCGCTCCTGGGCCTGGTGGCCTGCGGGTTCCTGGCGGTCGCCGGGTCGGGCTATCTCGATTCCTATACCATCGCGCTTACTACGGCCGCATTCATCCTCCGGGCTCTCGCTGTCTGCGGGGCGGTGAAGCTAAACCTCTCGGAACGGGCCATTACCCTGATCACCACGGCATACGCGGGCTTCTTTCTGGCGGATTTTTTTCTCCTCTCCCGTGAACTCCTGCGGTCGGCAGTGCACCTGGTTTTCTTCCTGGCGGTGATCAAGATTCTGACCGCCAGGGTAAGTCGCGACTACGCCTATATCGCCGCGATCGCCTTCATGGAGCTTCTGGCCGCTGCCCTGCTGTCCATCGATTTCAACTTTTTCGCGTCGCTGACGTTCTACGTGCTCTTCGCCATCGCGGCCCTCACCGGCGCCGAGATCCGGCGCTCCATCGGGCACGCGCCGGCCACGGCGCGCAGCGGGTCGCGGCGTTTCCACCCGCGCCTCGCCCTGCTTTCCACCCTCATTGCCCTGGGAATCCTGGGGATCACCGGCGGGTTCTTCTTCATCCTGCCGCGCACCGCCGACGCCGCCTTTTTGCGCTTCGCGCACCGCACCATCCTGCCTGCCTTCTCTAACCAGATGAAGCTGGGGCAGATCGGCGAGATCAAGAACACTTCGCAGCCCGTGATGCACATCGACGTTTTCAGCGCGCGGCCCGACGCCCCGCTGAACCTGAAGTGGCGCGGAGCGGCCCTGGTCGATTTCGACGGGCGCAACTGGTCCAATCTCGCTCCCCGGCCCAGGCGCGTTCCCTTCGAGAACGGGCACGCCGTGCCGGAGAGTTCCCGTTATACCGGCGGCGCCACCCACCTGAGCTACCACGTGGATTTCGACGCGCTCGACTCCCGCACCCTGTTCTTCGCCGGGCTTCCCGAGCAGATCGACCTGCGTTATCCCGGGCTCTCTCGCAACCAGGAAGGCAGTTACACCCTCGACTATCCCCCGCCGCCCGGTTTCCACTACGAGGCTTACAGCCGGCTGGACACCCCGCCGGAGACCTCGCCCCCTCCCTATCCCGCCCCGATCCTGGGGTTGGCGGACCGCGAGCGTTATCTGCAACTGCCCCCGCGGCTGGATGCGCGCATTCCCGCCCTGGCGCGTTCCCTGGCGGAGCAGGCCCGGACGGACCTGGAGCGGGCGCGGGCCGTCGAACGGCGGCTGCGGCGAGACTACGGATATTCTCTGCAGTTGAGCGATCGCGAAGTAGCCGACCCGCTGGCCTACTTCCTGTTCACGCGCAGGAAGGGATACTGCGAGTATTTCGCCTCCGCCATGACCGTGATGCTGCGCTCCCTGGGGATACCCGCGCGGATCGTCACCGGCTTCCAGAGCGGCGAATACAACCCCCTCACCCGGCTTTGGGTGGTGCGCGCCTCCGACGCGCATAGCTGGGTGGAGGCCTGGATGCCGGGTTACGGCTGGTCCACTTTCGACCCCACGCCTTCGGATCCCAATGCCCGCGAGTTCGCTTTGCTGGACCGGCTCGGGCTGTACCTGGACGCGGCGCAGACCTTCTGGCAGGACTGGGTAGTGGGCTATGACACCGGACGCCAGGGGACGCTCGCCGAGCGAGTGGAACGGGGTGCGCGCCGCCTGGGCATCGGCTGGGCGGACGCCCTCGACGCGGCGCAGTCCGGCTGGCGCGCGTACTCGGCCACGGTCACCCGGGGCGTGCTGATCCGCATCGGCGTCGTGGCGGGCATGGGGCTCTGGATCTGGCTGCTGGCGCCGCCCCTGATCCGGCTGCTCCGCATGCGCCAGCGGGTGGAGCGCGCCCGAAGGGGACAAGCCAGCATGGTGGATGCCACGCTGCTCTACCACCGCATGCTCCAGATCCTCAAGCGGCGGGGCTACCAGAAGCCCGCCTGGTTCACACCGTCGGAGTTCGCCGCCTCCCTTCCCCCCGGCCCTGCCGGCGCGGCGGTAGCCGAATTCACCCTGGCGTACAACGCCCTGCGTTTCGGCGGACAGACCGGCGTGGCGCCGCGCCTCTCTCTGCTTCTCGACGAACTGGAACATCAAACGTGACCGAAGACGAGCGAGCGCGGCTGGAGGCGATCGCCGAATCGCTCGCCCGCCTGGAGCGCCGGCAGGAACAGATCGAGCGCCGTCTGGAGCACCTGGAACGGGGGCCGGGGGCCGCGGGTCGGGGCATCGACGCTGGCGTGGGGTTCGATTCCGCGCGAGTTTCGGGACCGCCCGCCGGGGCAGAGTCCCCGCCCGGAGCGCCCATCCCGATCCCTGGCCCCCGTCCCCCGACGCCCGGCCCCCCATCCGGCCCCCGCAGCCTGGAGGCCGCCTTCGGCCTCACCTGGTTCAGCCGCATTGCCGTGGTCACGGTGGTCCTGGCGCTGGCGTTCTTCTTCGAATACGCCTTCGAGAGGCGCTGGATCACGGAAACCGGCCGGACCCTGATCGGCGTCGGCTGCGGCTTGGCGGCGCTGGCCTTTGGGGAGCGCTTCTGGCGGTCCGGGCAGGCGGCCTTCGGCCAGGCGCTCACCGCGGCGGGAGTCGCCTTCCTGTACCTGTCTTTCTGGGCCGCTTTCGGCCTCTACCACCTGTTTCCGCAGGCGGCGGCTTTTGGGTTGATGGTCCTGACCACGGCCCTGGCCGGCGCCTTGGCGCTGCGCTACGGCGCCGTGGCCGTGGCGGCCCTCGGCCTGGCGGGCGGGTACGCTACCCCCCTGCTGCTGGGCGGCGCCCAGGAGGCGTGGTTCGTCCTGGGATATGCCCTGCTTCTGGACTTGGGCGCCGCCTTCGCCGCGCGCGCCCGCGAATGGCGCTGGATGGAGGCCCTCGCGCTCGCGGGCACGGTGGCCCTTTACCTCAGCCAGTTTCCGGTCCCCGACGCGATGCGCTGGGGCTACACGCTTTTCGTCCTGGCCTACTACGGCCTGTTCGGCGCGTCGCGGTTTCTTCCCGTCTTCTGCGCCGCGCAACTGCTGGCGGGAATCGCACTGGCGGGGATGTGGGCCCCCTCGGGGGGAGGACTGTGGCTGGATGGCGTGGTGACGGCGGCCGGGCTGGCCGTTGCGGCGCGCCGGCGGTGGGCCGCCGCGGTCTCCGCCTCTTTCGCGGGCTTTTGGATCGGGTACGCGGCGTGGCGTCTGCCCTCGGGCGCGGGCGAGAGCCCGTGGGCCGCCTGGGTCCCCCTTTCCGTCTCCTACCTGCTCTTCCTGGCGTGGCCCGTGTGGCTGGCGCATTCCCGCCGCGCGGCTTTGCGGCTCCAGGACCTGGCGGTGGCCGCCCTCAACACCGCTTTCTACTTCGGGGCTTCTTACAGCCTCCTCCGGCCCCATTACGGTGAATGGATAGGGCTTTTCGCCGTCGGCGCAGATGGCGGCGTCGCGCGTTCTGTGGCGGCGCGATGCCCGCGGCTCGCTGCTGGCGGCGGGCGCCGCCTGGGTGCTGCTGGTACTGGCCGCTCCCATCCAGTTCGTGGGCTACCGCGTTACCATCGCCTGGGCCCTGGAAGCGGCGGCGGCGGTGTGGATCGGTGCGCGTCTGGAGGACACCCGCGCCGTGCGCGCCGCATTCGCCATCTTCCTGCTGGTGTTGGCGCGGCTGGCCTCGGTGGATGGCAGGATGTACCCTGCCCCGTCCGGTTACGTGTTGCTGGCGAACGCCCGTTTCCTCACGTTCGCCGTGGGCGCGGCCGGTTTCTGGGCGGCGGCCTGGTGGATTCGCCGCGGACGGCTCGCCCTGGCGGCGTCCATCGGGGGCCATGGCGTGATGCTGTGGGGCCTGTGCCTGGAAGCGTCCGCCTGGGCCGCGCGCGCCGCCGCGCCCCAGAACATGCGCAGCGTGGCCAGCACCTCCATATCGGTCCTGGCCGCTATGTACGCGGTGCTGCTGGTCGCCGCCGGCGTCCTGCGGCGCCACGCGCCCACCCGCGTACTGGGCGTGGCCCTGATCGGCGCCGTCGTGCTCAAGCTGTATTTCTACGACATCTGGTTCCTGGGAGCCTTCTACCGCATGGCCGCCTTCGCCATCCTGGGCGCGCTGCTGTGGGTGATGTCGTACCTGTACTCCCGCTTCCGCGGCTCGATCGGAAGCTGGTGGCGGAACTGACCGTTAGTTTTGCCGACGGCTGGCGGCTAACGGCTTCTTTCACACATCAGCGCGAGAAGATTACGGTCCGGATCGCGGAAGACGGCGATCCACAGGTCGTGATCCGGCATACGGGCGATCACGCGCGGTGCGCTTTCGAAGGCCACGCCGCGCCCGGCCAGCGTAGCGTGCGACTGCTGGATGTCCTCCACTTTGAAATAGAGCGCGCAGTTATCGCTGGGGGTGAATTTCTCCGACCCGGAAAGCATGAGCCGAACCCCGGCGCAATCGAAGAAGCCCAGGTTCGGGAATTGAAAGAGGAATTTCATACCCAGGACGTCGCGGTAGAAGGCGATGGCGCGCTCGACGTCGGTCACGGTGACGGCAATCTGGCCGATGGCGGAAAGCGCGGGTTGCGCGTTCATCGGCGTGGCGGCGGATCCCATGGTTACCCTCCCAGTGGAATTATGATACGCCATTCCATAACCGCCTCCTGTAAATAAACCGACGCGGCGCCGGGCCGGGGGCCCATCAGGCCCCGCAGCAACTGCATGCACGCCGCGGCCTTGTCCCCGTCCCGATCCGGAATGGCTAATGCTTCCAGGACGCTCTCCAGCACTTCCTTGCGCTCCGCGTCCAAAGATTCCATGTCCCCTCCGGCATTCTTATCGGCCGCGCACCCCCGGGTGTGAATCTTTCGCCGCGTTGGACCGATAAGAGACTGAGGAGTCCCCATGATCCGGCTAACCAGGCTCAATCACGTCCCGCTGGTCCTCAACTCCGACCTCATCGAGCACATCGAGGTGACGCCGGATACCGTGATCACCCTCACGACCGGCCAGATCCTGCGCGTCCGGGAGAGCGCCGGGGAGGTGGTACGGCGCATCATCGATTTCCGCCGCCGCATTTTTGGCCCCGAGGGCGAACCGGAGTGCGAGGCCCCGGAGGACGGTCCTGATACGGTGGATCCGGACCCGCGGGACGTGGACTGAAGCCTCATGGCGGAAACTGCGGTTAAGAGCCAGAAACCGGCAGCGGCGCCGCGGCCGGCTAAACCGAAGGGCGCCGGAACCAGGCCGGATCTCGCCACGCTCGCCGGGATCGGCCTGGCCCTCTCCGGGATCATCGGCGGGCTCCTGCTGGAAAAAGGCAAGATCTCCGACATCGTCCAGGTCACCGCCGCCATGATCGTCCTGGGCGGGACCTTCGGCGCCGTCCTGGTGACGACGCCCCTGCCTGTGGTCCTCCGCGCCTTCCGCGGCGTAGGCCAGGTCTTCTTCGAACGGGCCGACTCCGCCGCCGCATCCATCGATGCGCTGATCCAGTTCGCCGCCAAGGCGCGCAAGAACGGCATCGTCAGCCTGGAAACCGAGGCGGCGCAGATCTCCGACCCGTTCATGC
This sequence comes from Terriglobia bacterium, assembly GCA_020073115.1. GTDB lineage: Bacteria > Acidobacteriota > Terriglobia > Bryobacterales > Bryobacteraceae > BOG-224. The sequence continues at coordinate 2,961 of JAIQFU010000365.1, read as the reverse complement.
GGAAGGCCCTCAACCTGGCGGTGGATGGCACGGACCTGAACGAGCTTCGCAAGATCATGGAGACGGACCTCGCGTTGAGCGAGCAGTCGGGCGAGGCCGAAGCCAAGGTGTGGGAGGCGGCCGGCGGTTACGCCCCCACCATCGGGATCATTGGCGCGGTCATGGGGCTCATTCAGGTCATGAAGCACCTGGAGGACATCAAGGAGGTGGGGCGCGGGATCGCCGTGGCCTTTGTCGCCACGGTGTACGGCGTCGGCTCCGCCAATATCCTGTTTCTCCCCATGGGGAATAAGCTGCGGGCGCGCCTGCGCCAGGCCACGCTGCTCAAGGAAATGATGTTGGAGGGCATCGTGGGGATCGTGGAGGGACTGAACCCGACTCTGATCCGCATGAAGCTGGAAACCTACATCCCGCATCCCGAAAAGCCCGTGAAGAAACCCAAGCCGGCGGCGGCGCCGGCGCCCGCCAAAGCCGCCGTCCCGCAGCCCGCGGGAGGCCGGAAGTGAGAAGGCCGAAACACCCCGAGCAGGAGAACCACGAACGCTGGCTCGTCTCTTACGCCGATTTCATCACGCTCCTGTTCGCCTTCTTCGTAGTCATGTTCGCTTCTACGCAGGCGGACAAGGCCAAAGCCAAGGCGGTTTCCGAATCCGTCAAGAACGCCCTGGAAAACGGGCAGTTCAGCGCCGCTGTTTCCGTGATGCTGGGGCGCGGGAAACACCAGGCGTCCACCGTTCTGACCGCGCCCCCGAAGGACTCCGCGCACGATAACCAACCCGCGGCGCCGGGCCCCCCGCAACCTCATCCCCCCGATCTGGCGCAAGCGATGGCCAGTCTCGAGCACGGCCTGCAAGTGGAGATCGCCGGCGGAAAAGTGCAGTTGAAGCTGGAAACCCGCGGCCTGGTGATCAGCCTCCGCGAGGCGGCGTTCTTCGGTTCGGGAGACGACGCCCTGTCGCCCGCCAGTGTCCCCATCCTGGCCAGGATCGCCGCCGTAATCCGGAGCGTGCCCAACCCCATGCGGCTGGAAGGGTACACGGATGCCGTGCCGATTCACAACTCCCGCTTCCGCAGCAACTGGGAACTCTCGGCGGCGCGCAGCGTCGCCATGCTCGAGCTGCTGCGCCAGAGATTCGACGTCCCGCCCGCCCGCATGTCCGTGGCCGGCTACGCCGAAAACGCCCCGGTGGACACCAACGAGACCGACCAGGGCCGCGCCCATAACCGCCGCGTGGACATCGTGCTCCTCTCGGCCGAAGGCGTGAAGGCCGAGCCGAGAGCCCAGGGTCCAAGGGTCGGCGGCCAGGAGTCCGGGCCCCAGTCCGCGCCGCAAGCCGGCCGCTGATCCCCCCAGCCCCCTGAGCCCCGGCCCTGGCCCCCGGTTATACTGGAACGCACATGATTCGCAAATCGGAACTCAGCCGCCGTGCGTTCGTGGGCGCCCTGGCGGCGGCGCCGGTGGCGGCAGCCGGCGATGGGTGGGTAGACCTGTTCGACGGCCACAGCCTGAACGGCTGGAAACCCAGCGAGAACAAGAACTCCTGGAAGATCGCCGACGGCCGGTTGGCCGCCGACGGACCCCGCTCCCATCTCTTCTACACCGGCCCGGTGCGCGGCGCGAATTTCCGCAATTTCGAGCTCGAAGTAGAGGCCATGGCCCGGCCGCTCGCCAATTCCGGCGTCTTCTTCCACACCGCCTACCAGGAAACCGGTTTCCCCGCCAAAGGGTTCGAGATCCAGATTTCGAACACCTACGTCGGCGAGGGGAGCTATCGCGAGCGAAAAAAGACCGGCTCGCTCTACGCCGTACGCAACGTTTACAGCCAGCTCGTGGCCGATGACCAGTGGTTCAAGATCCACGCCCTGGTCCGCGGGAAAAACATCCAGGTGAGGATCAACGGAGTCCTGGTGGTGGATTACACCGAGCCCACGCCGCCCGTGATCCCGCCCGGCCAGCACACCGGGCGCTTCCTGGACCGGGGCACGTTCGCGCTGCAATGCCACAACCAGGGATCGCGGGCGTTTTTCCGCAACGTCCGTGTCCGGCCGCTGCCGGACGATGCGCCCACGCCCGCCGGCCCGGCGCCGGTGGCCGACGAGGTCTTCCGGCAGATCGTCGCCCTGAGCGCCGAGAACTACCCGGTGGTGGATTACCACGTCCACTTGAAGGAAGGATTGACCCTGGAGCAGGCGCTCGCGCAGTCGCGGCGCGACGGCATCCAGTACGGCATCGCCATCAACTGCGGCAAGGGCTTCCCCACCGATAACGACGATGCCGCGCGCGCATTCGTCGACAGTCTCAAAGCGCAGCCGGTCTTCATCGCCATGCAGGCCGAAGGCCGCGAGTGGACCCAGATGTTCTCGCGGCGCGCCGCGGGGTTGTTCGACTACATCTTCACCGATTCCATGACGTGGACCGACAATCGCGGCCGCCGTATGCGCCTGTGGATCCCGGATGAGGTGGGAACCATCGCCGACCCCCAGGAGTTCATGGACACCCTGGTAGACCGCGCCGTCGGCATCCTGGAGCGCGAACCGGTGGATATCTACGTCAATCCCACGTTTCTCCCGGACGTCCTCGCCAAGGATTACGACCGCTTGTGGACCGAAGCGCGCATGCGGAAGGTGACCGGGGCCGCGGCGCGCAACCAAGTGGCCATCGAGCTCAACAGCCGGTACCAACTGCCCAGCCCGGCCTTCGTCCGCATGGCCAAAGAAGCCGGCTGCAAGTTTACCTTCGGGACGAACAATACCGGTCCGAAGGACCTGGCCCGGTCGGAGTACGGCCTGCGCATGGTGAACGAGTGCGGCCTCCGCTGGCAGGATTTCTTCGTGCCCGGGGCATGGGCGCCCAAAGCCGTGGAACGGAAGGGGAATGCTCTCCGCGCATAGCTTGTCGCCTTTCTTGCAGTGCCAATGTACATGCCGGAAAAGAAAACGATTGAAAGGGCACGGCAGGAT
>JAIQFU010000364.1 GCA_020073115.1 Terriglobia bacterium | reverse complement strand
GGGTTGTCCACGATGCATTGGCCGGCGAGGCTGCAGGCCAGCGCCAGACCGGTCGCGAACAGCCCCAGCGGAGGGCGAACCTTGCCCGTCGGCAACTCGGGATGGCCCGGGCCGGCTCCTGCCAGGTATCCCTTTCCGAGCGGCATGATCCTCTTCGCGGATTCCTGCTTGCGTATGCCTGAAGAACGATCAAGATGGTAACACGACCCGGAAGTCCGATTGGTTTATACGCGGAGGATCAATCCGATCCGTCTTTGCATGACACGCTGTCAGCCGGCAGCGGTCAACCCGTCAGCCAGGGAGGCTGACCGCTGACCGCTGGGGCTGAAAGCTGCGTCTTCTACGCCACGGCCGCCACGCCCAAAGTCTTCCCGGCGGGGAGATGGCGCTCCGCGGGGCCGGTGAAGATCTGCCTGGGCCGCGCGATCTTCTGCTCGGCGTCCCGCATCAACTCGTCCCACTGCGAGAGCCAGCCGACCGTCCGCGGGATGGCGAACAACACCGTGAACATCTTCGGGTCGAAGCCCATCGCCTGGTAAATGATGCCCGAATAGAAATCCACGTTCGGATAGAGCTTGCGCTTGACGAAGTACTCGTCCTCGAGCGCGATCTTCTCGAGTTCCAGGGCCATGTCGAGCCGCGGGTTGCGTCCGGTAACCTGGAAGACTTGTTCGGCCGTCCACTTGATGATCCGGGCGCGCGGGTCGTAGTTCTTGTAGACCCGGTGGCCAAACCCCATCAGCTTCACCTTCCCGGCCTTCACGTGCTCGATGTACTCCGGAATGCGATCCTTGCTGCCGATCTGGTCGAGCATGCGGAGCACCTGCTCGTTGGCGCCTCCGTGCAGCGGGCCGGAGAGAGCCGCCGCGGCGGCCGCCGTGGAAAGGTACGGATCGGCCTGCGAACTGCCGACCGCCCGCATGGCGTTCGTGCTGCAGTTCTGTTCATGGTCGGCATGCAGGATGAAGAGTATATCCAGGGCCCGCGCGAGCACAGGGTTGGCCGCGTACTTCGGCTCCGCCATCTTCCAGAGCATGTTCATGAAGTTAGCCGTATAGCCTAACTCGTTGTCCGGATAGATGTAGGGGAAGCCCAGGCTGTGGCGGTAAGTGTAAGCGGCGATGGTCGGCATCTTGGCAATGAGCCGGACGATCTGCAGCTTGCGGTTTTCCGGATCCAGCACGTTGGTGGCTTCCGGGTACACGGTCGAAAGCGCCGCGACTGTGCTGACCAGCATCCCCATGGGGTGAGCGTTATAACGAAAGCCCTCCAGGAAATGCTTGGTGGTCTCGTGGATCATGGTGTGGTACGTGACCAGCTGGATCCAGTCCTTCAACTGCGCCGCCGTAGGCAGTTCGCCGTTCAGGATCAGGTATGCGACCTCGAGGAACGTGCATTTCTCGGCCAATTCCTCGATCGGATACCCGCGGTAGCGCAATATGCCCTTGTCGCCGTCGATGTAGGTGATGCCGCTCCGGCAGGACGCGGTATTCATGAATGCGGGGTCGTAGGTCATCAGACCGAAATCGTCCGCATTTTCTTTAATCTGGCGGAGATCCATCGCCCGGATGGTTCCGTCCTGGATGGGCAACGAGTAGCTCTTCTCGGTGCGGTTATCCGTAATGGTAAGCGTCTGGTTGTGCATAGGGACCACCGAATGTGATAAATCGTACGTTATCGAGCCTTCCGGCCGTCTTCCGCAGTCGTCGCGAACGGCCGGACGACTGAGAAACCCGCCGGAACTGACTTGCAGAAGCCGGTTCCGTCGATGAAAGTATGCGATAAGTCCGCCGCAACCACAAGGAGATTCGGGTCCGCTGGTTTGATGGAGCGGCTTACGCCCGGGCGGTCCTGCTGGTCTCGCGGAGCGCCGTACCGGGGGGGGTCAGCCAGTCTCGGTACTCTCGCGCCGGGGATCCAGGCTGGCGGAGGCGAGCGCCGCGGCGTGCGCAAGATGTCGTCTTTTGCTCTGGACGATAACCCGGAAAAGCTCCTGCAAGCGCAGGACTCCGAAACGCTTCGCGAGCTCCAGGCGGCCACGGTAATGCGCCAGTTCCGCCCGGGCTTCCATCAGGTGCTCCTCGAAGCTCTTGGGGGCCGGGAGCTGGCCGGGCCCCACGCGGGTCAGAGCCGGGGGGACGCCTCCCAGAGCGATCACTTCCGCCGCCAGGGCCGTCGCGTTTGACAAAGCCGTTGCGGCGCAGAGCGCGATCTGGCGGTACACCTCGGGGTCATGCAGCTGCTTGACGAGCTGCCCCAACCGCAGGTACCGCTCAGCCGCGGTCATTTCCTGCACGATATCCGCGTTCAGCGCCGCTTCCAGGCACGCCTGCGAGGCGGCTGCAATCCATGACATGGTGGCTCACCCCCGCGAAAGGTCGTCCGGCCGGCGCCAGGATCCTTACCCACGCGACAGTATATGTCACTAATATATGTCGCCCGAGTCCCTTCCGGCTGTTCGTACCCGCACCTCCGTTTCCGGGTTAAACGGCGGCTGCCTCGCGGGCCTTCGGCGCGGGTCCGAACTCGCCCGCATAAGGCCGGAACAGCTCCGTGGAGAAGTAACGCTCCATCCGGTCGGGGAAAATAGTGACGATGTTGGCCGGCCCGAGGCTTCGGGCGGCGATCACCGCCGCGCGGTAGTTCAGTCCTGAGCTCGGCCCCACGGGGAACCCCAACCGGATCAGCTCGCGCGTCGCCGCGAGCGCCTCATCGCCGGGCACCTCGATGGTCGTGACGCCCGGATGGTCGGATGCGCGGAAGATCTGGGAGGCGCACTCCATCACTCCGGGAATGCGGCAACTGAAGCTGCAGCACTCGGCATCCCGGTCTCCTCCCAGGTCGACCGGGCGCGCCAGGAATGCCCGTTGCGCCCTCCCTTCCGTCGCGCAGCCCCGTATCAGGCCCACCAGGGTCCCGCCGGTTCCCACGCCGCTCACTACGGCATCGACCAGATGCCCGGGTATTTGCTCTATGATTTCGCACGCTGTCCCGAACTGGTGGGCCTCCGCGTTTTCGGGGTTGGAGAATTGCCGTGGCAGAAATGCCCCGGCCTCTTTGGCGAGACGCTCCGATTCCGCGATGCAGCCCTGCATGCCGGCTCTTTTCGCCACAAAATGGATCGCTCCCCCATACGCGCGGATCATCATCGCCCTTTCGCTGCTCACGCCTTCCGGCACGACGGCGGAGAACTTCAGCCCCAGTTGGGCGCAGACCAGCGACATGGCGATACTGGTGGAGCCGCTGGAGGCTTCGATCACGGCGCTGCCGGGCTTCAACTCGCCCCTGCGGACCGCATTCCCGAGAATGCGCCAGGCGATCCGATCTTTCGTCGAGCCGCTCGGATTCAGGAACTCGAGCTTGCACCATATGGCCGGCTCGCCGGCGGACAGCCGGATGGGGACCAGCGGCGTAGCGGGGCGGCCCGCGGGGTATCGATTTGTGACGTAGTTCTCCAGGTCCATAAGAATTTCCAGGGCGCTCCTCGGCGGCGTTTTGAAACCCGCAGGATAACAGACGGCAACGGCGCGGGATCCGGCGCTGTCTCGCGGGGTAGAGCCGCTCGAAACTGTGCCCGCAAGACCGCAGAACCGTCGATTTCTGTTCCGATCCTTCCGTCGCAAGGCAAACGGATACTCTCACCAGGGTATTCCATGCCGCGGCCTCCTCCGAGGATACTGAATGCCAGCAATCGGTTCGACGAATCTGGCCTCATGAGAAAGCGGGATGCGGGTATCGAGGGGGGGCCGGCCCATGGGAAACCTTTCCGGCCTGCCGATGCGGCCTCGGCGGCCGCGAGGTACGGATATGCGGCCGCGAGTATAGCCGTCGCAACGTTCGCGCGGCTGATCCTCGAACGGTTCATCGGATACCACCACCCTTACGTGACCTTCTACGTCGCGGTCCTGTGGTCCGCATGGTATGGCGGCTGGGGGCCCGCTTTGCTGGCAACCGGGTTGGGCGCCGGGGCGGCGGGGCTCTTCGTTCTCCCCTCCCTCCGCTCCATGGGCGCGGCTGGCGACCTGGCCGGCGTGGAGTTCTATTTCATTGTTTCGCTCACCGGCGCGATTCTCTTCGAGGCCCAGCGAAGAGCGGAACGCGCGGCGGCGCACAGCGCCCAACAGGCCCGGAGCCGCCTTCAACAACTGGAGCACGAGATGGCCGAACGGGCGCGGGCGGAAGAGGCCGCCACGGAAGCGGAGGAGTTGCTTCGCCTGACATTCGAGCACGCCCCGGTAGGCATCTGTCAGGTCGATCTCCAAGGATCGTTTCTCGAGGTGAATCCTCGTTTCTGCGCCATCACCGGTTACACGCGGGACGAACTGCGGCGCCGTAGTCTGTCCCAGGTGATCTATCCGGACGCCGCCGACTCCGAAACCGCGGAGTACGCGCGGCTGATGGCGGGACAGCTTCCGTTTTACCGGCAGGAGCGCGAGTTTCACCGGCGAGACGGAACCGCGATCTGGACGGAACTGGCCCTGGCGCTGGTTCGGGATGCGCGCGGGCGGCCGCATTATGCCATTGCCGTTCTTCAGGACGTTACGGACCGGAAGCGCTCCGAAGAACGTCTCCGCGAAGCGCAGAGGAGTGAGAGCGTCGGCCTTCTGGCCGGAGGCATCGCACACGACTTCAACAATCTTCTCACCGCCGTCTTGGGCAATGCGTTCCTGGCGCTGGACACCATTCCGCCACAGAGCCCCAATAGCCGGCTCTTGCGTGGCGTCATCCAGGCCGCGGAACGGGCCGCCCACCTTACACGCGAGCTTCTTGCGTACGCCGGCGCAGCCAAGTTCTCGGCCAGTCCAGTCGATCTGTCGGAGCAGGTTCGGAAAGCCGTCGAACTGCTCCGGCCCTCGCTGCCCGAATCCGTGGAACTCCGGCTGGAACTCAAAGATGCCCTGCCGCGGCTGCAGACGGATCCTGCCCAGATCCGGCAAATCGTGACGAATCTCCTCATCAACAGCGCCGAGGCGATCGGGGCGGAGCAGCCCGGCCTGGTGACCGTGAAGACGGATGTGGCCGAGTTCGAGGCGAACCGCTTGCCGCCGGCGCCGCATGAAGGCGAACTCGCGCCGGGCCGGTACCTGCTCCTGAGCGTTCACGATACGGGAGCCGGGATCGACGGCCGGATAATCCGGCGCATTTTCGAGCCGTTTTTCACTACGAAATTCATGGGCCGCGGCCTCGGGCTCGCGGCCGTTTCCGGCATTGTCCGCGCCGAGCGGGGCGTTATCACGGTCTCTAGCGAGCCGGGACGGGGTAGCACGTTTACCCTTCTCCTGCCGGCCGGCTGACGAGGCGAGGCGGGCGCAAATTCTGCACGCCCCGAACCGGATACGCAGGAATTGCGTGGCTCAAACCGGCGCGAGCCGCGAGGCGCATGCAGAATGGGCGTTTAGGGCGCGGCACGCCGGATGCAAAATGGGAATCCGGGCGGCCCTTGTGCCGGGGCGGACCGCGCGGTCCGATGTGGTGAGTCCGCCTCTGTACCGCCCGTGGTCGTTTTTCGCCACCGGTTTCCTTCTGGCGTCCAGAACAACCGGCGCAAAACCGGACCATTGGCGGGGCTGCAAAAACCGGCGCCGCTTGACGAG
>JAIQFU010000363.1 GCA_020073115.1 Terriglobia bacterium | reverse complement strand
GCAACATGTTCGACGAAGACCGTCCCTGCGGGCACCTCAATCGTTGTTTAAAGCAACGCCCCCCGAGCGCCGGATCCAAGCAACTGTGAAGTAGCTCACTCTCATCACATTGGAGCACATGGTAGTCGTCACTCTCAGGAGGCGATTTCCAATGAACAATCAAAACACAAAATCAACCCGTGAGAACCACTCGGAGGTGGCCATAGCCTCTATTTGGCTTTTATTGCTGGCGCTGGTGGTTGTGGCTGCGGTTCTCCTGTGGAGGAATGCCCGCCAGCGGCGGGTGGAAGCCGACGCGCTGCTGTGGCAGGAAATCGACGCTCACGTTTCGCGGCAGGTCCCCGCTCCCCTGGAGCCGCTTATGAAGTTGGTCGCCTGGGAACCAGTGTCCAGTAAAGGAGAAGCTCAATGAGGATTCAGCGACTCGCGATTTTCACCGTGTTGGCCGGCGCTATCGGACTGGCGCAGGAACCGCCGCCGCCCGCCGCGCCACCCGCACCTTCACCGGCCTATGCACGGCCCGTCCCCGTGCAGCGCCCGTCGGTCCGCCGGGCCCCGAGGGCTCCGGAACCTCCGGTTCCTCCGCAGCCGCCCCTGGAACGGACCCTCGGCGGCCCGAGAGGCCGCTGGTGGACCCGGCCCGAGATGGTCCAGCGTTTGAACCTCACGGCCGACCAGAAGAAGAGGATGGACGACATCTTCCAGCAGAACCGCCTCCGGCTCATCGACCTGAACGCCGCCGTGCAGAAAGAAGAAGTCATTATGGAGCCGCTGGTTTCGGCCGACCAGCCGGAGGCCAGGATCGTCGCCCAGATCGACAAGGTGGCCCAGGCGCGCGCGGAGTTGGAAAAAGCCAACGCGCGCATGCTGCTGGGGATACGGCGCGTGCTCACGCCGGAGCAGTGGGAGAAGCTGAAATCCCAGCCCACGCCTCCGCAGCCTCCGGAACCCGCCCGCGCCCCCAACCCGCCGCGCTGAGTTCAGGTGGAGTGAGCCTCCGGCCTGCAATGCCGGAGGCCCACTCCACGCTACTACTTCGACTCCGCCGGCGCGCGTTCGAGCGCCTCCTTCCGTCGCGCGGCTACGGCGCACCCGGGCGTGCGGCGTGCGGACGGTGAAGCGTGCGCCGCGAGAACCTACCGCGTCGCTGCCGGCCCTGCCAGAGGGTTCGCCAGATGCCGCTCCGCGTAATACCCCGGATGCACCCGCTCCACGATCTGCGCCACCGGCCGGTCCAGGATTCGGAAATACGGCTGCGGGTTCAGGCCAATCCAGAACGCCCACGCAATCAGCGGCGCGAAGATCGCGATCTCCCGCCACGACAGGTCTTTCAGCGTGCGGTTCTTTTCCTTCACCTCGCCCAGCATGGTCCGCTGGAAGAGCCACAGCAGGTACGCCGCACCCAGCGCGATTCCCACCGCCCCCCAGAACGCCCAGTTCAACGACACCTGGTACGCCCCGCTCAGAATCGTGATCTCGCCGATAAAGCCGTTCAGCGGCGGCATCCCCATGGAACTGAGCATGGCGATTCCGAACACCAGGGTGAAGATCGGCATCACCTTCATCAGACCGCCGTACTCGCTGATCTCGCGCGTGTGCCGCCGCTCGTACACCACCCCCACGATGAGGAAGAGCATCCCCGTCGAGATGCCGTGGTTGATCTGCTGGATGATCGAGCCCGAAATCCCCGCCGGGTTCAGCGCGAACATGCCCAGCGTGCAGAATCCCAGGTGGCTGACCGAGGAGTACGCCACCAGTTTCTTCCAGTCCTTCTGCATCAGCGACGCCAGCGCGCCGTACACGATGGCGATCATGGAAAGGATCGCCATTACGTTCAGAATCGTGGTGTTCTTGGCGGCGTCCGGCAGCAGGGGCAGGGAAAACCGCAGGAACCCGTACGTCCCCATCTTCAGCAGAACGCTGGCCAGGATTACCGACCCCGCCGTCGGCGCCTCCACGTGCGCGTCCGGCAGCCACGTGTGGAAGGGCCACATCGGCACCTTCACCGCGAACCCGATGAATAGCGCCCAGAAGACCCACCATTGCACCGTGCTCGAAAGCTGGAGCCGCATCAGGTCCGCGATGTCGAAGCTGTACGCCTGGAATTGCGTGTAGTGCTGGAAATACAGCGTCAGGATCCCCAGCAGCATCAGGATGCTGCCCACTGACGTGTAGATCACGAACTTGATGGCCGCGTAAACCTTCCGCGGTCCGCCCCAGATCCCGATGATGAAGTACATCGGCACCAGCACTGTTTCCCAGAACACGAAGAACAGCAGGAAATCCAGCGCCATGAACACGCCCAGCATGCCCAGTTGCAGCACGAAGAAGAAGGCGTAGTATTCCTTCAGCCGATCCGTGATGGAGTTCCAGCTCGAGAGGACGGCGATGAACCCCAGCAGGGTGGTGAGCATCACCAGCAGCAGTCCCAACCCGTCGATCCCGATGTGGTACGTGGCGCCGATGGAGGGAATCCACGGCGCCTTCTCCACGAACTGGAAGTCCTTGGTCCGGTCGAAGTTAAACACCAGGGGCAGGGAAATTACGAACCCCGCAAAGAAGGCGATGTTGGCCCACAGCCTGACCGCGCGCGCATTCGACGAGGGAATGAAGAGCAGGACAAGCAGGCCAACCAGGGGCGCAAACAAAACGATGGAAAGAATGTGGTCCATGACAGATGTCTGGGTGAGCCATCATGGTAGCACCATGAAGCGAAGCGCCGCCGGTGGCAGGAACGGGCGGCAGGAACCGGTTACCGGCGGTACTTGCTACTATATGCCCTGACCCTAAAGGGACCATATGAACCGATTTTTCGCCACCACGTTATTGGGCGCGTTTGCAGCGGCAGGCCTGCTGTGCCAGGAACCGCCGCAAACCGAGCCGCCCGCACAGGGCCCCGCGGCCGCCATGCCGCGCCCCGGCCTCACGCCCGCGTCGCAGGATCCGCAACCCTACGAGAAGGTGATCACGAAGGACGCCAAGTCGAAGAAGGGCGTCTTCACCGTGCACCAGATCAAGGAAAAATACTTCTACGAGATCCCCAAGAGCGAACTCGGCAAGGATTTCCTCTGGAACACGCAGATCTCCAAGACCGCCCCTGGCGTCGGCTATGGCGGCCAGCAGTTGGACGACCGCGTCGTGCGCTGGGAACTGCGCGGCAACAAGGTAAACCTGCGCGACGTGAACTACAGCGTAGTCGCCGACCCCAAACTGCCCATCGCGCGCGCCGTGGAGGCCGCCAATAATTTCGCGATCATCATGAGCTTCCCCGTGGCCGCATTTTCGAAGGACGGCGACCCGGTGATCGAGGTGACCCGCCTGTTCTCCACCGACGTGCAGGAGTTCAGCCCCCGCCAGCGCCTGGGCGCGCAGGGGGTCGATGCGCAGCGCTCCTATATTGAGCGCGTCACGGCCTATCCGGAGAATATCGAAGCCGAATCCACCATGACCTACACGCGCGGCGCCACGCCCATGGGCGCGTCCTCCGCGCCCACGCCTGCTCCGTCCCCCATGGGTGGCGGCCAGATGCGCCCCGGCAGCGCCACGCTGGTCCTGCACCATTCCATGGTGAAGCTTCCGGAGAAGCCCATGATGCCCCGCGTCCTGGACGACCGCGTCGGCTATTTCAGCCTTCGCCAAATGGATTACGGCAAGGACGAGCAGCGCGCCCCGCGCTCCGAGTACATCGTCCGCTGGCGCCTGGAAAAGAAGGACCCCTCCGCCGCCGTCTCCGAACCGGTGAAGCCCATCGTCTATTACGTCGACCCGGCCACTCCGGCGAAGTGCCCCGACTGGAGCTGCGAAGACGTGCGCCACTCCGTCATCCGCTGGCTGCCGTCCACCACCGAGAACGCCATGGGGCCGAATATCCACGACCCGCGCACCGGCGAGATCTTGAACGCGGACATCCAGTTGTATCACAACGTCATGAACCTCCAGACCGCCTGGTATTTCACTCAGGTCGGCCCCCTCGACCCCCGCGCGGCGAAACTGCCCCTGCCTGACGACCTCATGGGCCGGCTCATCGAGTTCGTCGTGGCGCATGAGGTGGGCCACACGCTCGGCTTCCAGCACAATTTCAAGGCCAGCTCCACGTACCCGCAGGAGAAGGTGCGCGATCGCGAGTGGGTCAAGAAGATGGGGCACGTGCCTTCGATCATGGACTACTCCCGCTTCAACTACGTGGCCCAACCGGAAGACAAAATCGACGTCGCGGACCTCGTCCCGCGCCTCGGCCCGTATGACGTCTGGGCCACCAAATGGGGCTATAGCCCGATCCCCGGCGCCAAGACCCCGGAAGAGGAAAAGCCCACGCTCGATAAATGGGCGCACGAGCAGGACGACACCCCCTGGCTGCGCTTCAATACCTCCAACGCCGCCAGCTCCGATCCGGGCGAGCTCAGCGAGGCCGTGGGTGACGCCGACGCCGTGAAATCCACCGCCCTCGGCATGAAGAACCTGCAACGGGTCATGAAGATGCTGGTTCCCGCCACGGCGTACAAGGAAGGCGAATCGTACGACGACCTCAGCGAGATGTACGGCCGCGTCCTCAGCCAGTGGACCCTGGAGATGAACCACGTGGGCGCCATCGTGGGCGGTTTCAACACCCGCGAGAAGTATATCGGGCAGGAAGGCCCGAAGTTCGTCCCCATTCCGAAAGCCAGGCAGGAGGAAGCGGTGAAGTTCCTCAGCGACAATGCCTTCGCCACCCCCGCGTGGCTCATCGACCGCGACGTCCTGCGGCGCATTGAAGCCGTGGGGGCTCTCTCCCGCATCCGCACCGCGCAGAACAGCGTTATGAACAACCTGTTGAACAGCGCCAAACTTAACCGGCTCGTGGAACAGGAGGCCATCGATGGCGCCTCCGCGTATTCTCCCGCCGACCTCCTGGCCGCCGTGCGCAAAGGCATCTGGAAGGAACTGGACGCGCCGCAGGTCAAGGTGGACGCCTACCGCCGCAACCTCCAGAACGCCTACCTCGACCTGGTGAACAACAAACTGAACGGGGCGGCGGCCGCCACCGTAGTGATCAGCGGGGGCTCGGCATCCATCTCCACCGCCGGCGGGAGCAACGACGAGAAGCCGTTCTACCGCGCCGAGCTTCGCGCCCTCAACACCGCCCTGGCCGCCGCCCTGGTCAAGGCGACCGACCGGGAAAGCTGCTGGCCCGACTACATCATTCGCCCGTAGACGAGTACCGCCGGTGGTCGTCTTTTGCCACCGGTTGATTTGGCTTGCAGCCAGAAGCAACCGGCGGCCAAAACCGGCCACCGGCGGTACTCAATCCGGAAACTGCACCGTCCCGATCATCTGCCCGAACACTGGCTCGAAATCGCCCAGCCGGGAGGGCTGCGCCGCCAGGGCCACGTACCACAGTCCCGCCGCGCGCGCGACTGTGTACAGGTAAATCACCTGGTCCGGTTCCTGCTGAAGCGAGGTCCTGGTTGTCATTCTCGTTTTGAGGCCGGGCTTTCCTCCGACGTTCACCCGCTCGGACGTCTCCGCGCGGAGGTTCGCATCGCCCTTCTGCATCGATGTCAGGAACTCGCGCGTGCTCGCATCGAGTTGAACGGACCCCGCGGGCGCATAGTAGTCCACCATCGCGCCTGCCAGAAGCTCCACCCCGTTCTGCCCCCGCACCGCGCCGCCCTGCGGAACGAGGTACAGGCTGCCGCCGCCGTCCCCCTGTCCGATCCGCCACGAGCCAGGGTAAGCCACCGCGAACCCGTTCGCCTGGTAGTCCTTGAACCCGGCGGGCAGGTTGCGGCGCGGCGCAGCCCCTTCCTTGGCAAGAACCAGCTTGGCCGGTTTCATCTGGGGGGCCGGCAGGCTCGCCACCACCTGCTTGATACGCGGAAACCTGCCCGTGTCCGCCGTGTAACTGCCCTTCGGGTAGAACTTGATATCGTCCGCGACGTACTGCACCCTGCTTCCCGTGGCGGGGTGCGACGACAGCCACAGCGCGAGGCCTTTGGGCTCCGCCGCCGAGCCCAGCTTCGTTTCCAGTTTTTCGAAAAAGCGGGGCAGTTGCATGGGGTCGTACCCGGCGGAGGCCATCATCCGCGCGCCGTTCAGGTCCGCGTCCCGCTCGAACCCACGGGAGAATTTCATCAGGACCGAGTTCCCGCCGATCCCGGCGCCCGTCTGGCCGATCTGGCACAGCCACCCGCACTCCCCGTTTTCACCGGTAGTGATGGCCCCCACGGCCGCGCCCGCCAAGCCGAACAGCGCGCCCCACGTCTGCTGTTTCCCGATCTGCGCCGCCCCGTGCCGCAACGCCACGTGCGACATCTCGTGGGCCAGCACGCCCGCGACTTCGCCCTCGCTGTCCGCCGCCTGCAGGAGCCCCGCGTGTACGTACATGGGGCCGCCGGGCAGGGCGAAGGCGTTAATCGAGGGCTCATTCACCAGCTTGAAATAATACGGGTACGCGTTGGCTTGCGGCGTCTTCGCCAGCCGCTGCCCAATCTGGTTCAGCCAGCCTTCGATCTCCGGGTTGCGCACGATTTCCATCTCGCGCTCCACCTGCGCGGCCGCTTCCTTCCCGATTGCGGCCTCCTGCTCGCGCGTGAGCGAGGTTTTCTGAACCTTCACCTCCACCTGCTTCGGGGTCCTTTGGGGGTAAGCGGCGAAAGGAAGGCAAAGTACCACGGCGAGGAGCTGACGTCTCATAGATCCTCCTCGGCTAGAGCTTATCAGGTCCGGAAATCGCGGGACAGGTCCCCGGCCTGCCCGTCGGTCTTTCTGCTCACCTTCTTCCCGGTCCTGGACCGCTCCTGCCTGCCAGCTCAAAATGAAGCAGCGCGATTACGCGGCCCGGATGGGAACAGGACTGCTCACTTCCTGCCGCCGCGGAACTTCTCCTGGGCGGCGTCCATTGTCGCTTTGATCGTTTCCGGATGCAGGATCACCTCCCGGAACATGGTCCTCGCATCCACCGCCGACGGCGTCCCCAAAAACCAATGCCACTGGGCTCGCGGCGGCGGCCCTCCCGGGACGCCCGCCGCGGGAATGCTGGCCGGCAGGCGGACGGCATACATGGCGCCGCCGCCCAGCGGTTCGTGCGGATACTGCATCAGCCACGCGCAATTATGGCTGTCCAGGATCATGTTGGCCGAGACCGCCACCCACTGCCCGGCCTCGGCCGTAGAGGGCTGCTGGCAGTCCCACAACTGCGCCTGCGGAACCACATATTGCGGCTCCGAGATCCCGAAGGAATCCACCGCGATCCTGGGGAGGCCTTGCTGCTCGGCGAAACGCCTCACTTCCGGAAGGGCCTGGTTCCAGTCCAGGTTGGAGTCGGAGATCAGCGTGTACGCCGGCCGGCCGAACCCGAAGAGGCTTACATAGGGGAAGTAGAAGGGGTAGGCCCGCACCGCGCTCCCTACGCAACCGAGCGCCAGCAGCGCCGTCCCAACCTGCGCCAGCCGTCCCGCCACGGGTCTCGCGGCGCGCAGCCGTTCCGTCAATCGCGGCAGCGGCGCCAGCAGCAGGATCAGCAGGGCCAGCGGCACGCTGAAATGGCGGATGCTGATATCGAAATGGCTCAGGATGCACGCCCCGCACAGCGTGGCGAACGACACCCACACGATGCGCCAGTGGAGCCGCATCCCGGGGGCCACGCCCGCGGCCTGCCCGCGAACGGCAAGCGCCACCCCCGCCGCCACCCCCAGCAGTCCCAGGAATCCGGCCGGCGATTTCAGAACCAGCAGCACCGGAAAGTAGAACCAGACCCCGTGCGGATAGGCGTGCCCCAGGAGGAACGTCGGCCGGATGGCCGTCACCACCACCATCAGCACTCCGCGCAGGTACAGCCACGGGGGCAGCAGCGCCCGCCGCAGGGGCTCCAGAGCGGCGCCGTGCCCCAGGCGGTCCAGCGCACCGGTGGATTGCCCCAGCGAGAACACGAAGTAGAAGCCATACACCGCGAGCGCCGCCCACAGGATGCCCCGCAACGCTGCCCTGCGCCGCTCGCGACGGGGCGGTTTCCCGGCCTCCAGCCCGCCCCACCGCGTGCTGACCGCGAACGCTGCGAATGCCAACAACAGGAGCCCGGCCGTGAACTTCGAAAGCAGCGCGCCGGCGTAACACAGCCCGAAAAGCGCGGCATTCCCGCGGGTCGGCTCCCTCCACAGGCCGGCGAAGCGCCACAGCGCCAGCAGCGAAAACAGCGTGACCGCGATATCCGTGTGCACCAGCGGCCCGAAAGTCAAAAACAGCGGCGATGCCACGTAGACTGCCAGGCACAGGATCCCGCCCCAATCGCCCCCCAACCGCCGCGCGAACGTGAAGATCACCCACCCCAGCAGCAGGGTCAACAGCAGCATCGGCGCCCGCGCCCAGGCCAGCGTGCCGGCCGGGTCGTTCCAGCGCGTAAGAACCCACTCCCCAAAGGCCCACTGCCCGAGGAATGCGGGGAAGAACTCCGCGCTTTGGGTCCATGCCGGACTGGAGTAGTCGGCCTTGGTCCCGCGAATCGCCAGCGGGATGGCCGCCAGGATCTTGGGTAGCGGGGGATGTTCCGGATTGAGCCGCAGGTCCGCTTTCTGGACATAGCTGAGCCCGGCGGCGATATGCGAGACCTCGTCGAAGGTGATCGATTCCCGCCAGGCCGCCCCGCCCGCCAGCACCGCCATCAATCCCAGCAGCAAGACTGCCGCGGCCGAGAACACCGTGCGCTGCGCCATTTCGCTATTCCCGCCCAAGAGCAAGGGTCGCCACTCCGGACAGACGGCAAACGGCGGCTGCTTGTTCCATCTCTCGCAGGACCGGCCTCAGGACGGACCTACTGGACCTTCGGCATCCTGGACCGCTTTCCCCGGAAAGCCTCGCAACCCGCGGCAAGCCGGCCTGGGGGCCGGCTGCGGACGGGGGCGTCCGCCCCAGCATCACCACAAATCAGACAAGTGTAATAACCCGCTACACTGGTATTTCTATGCCATTTCAGGAAGTAGTGGAGGCCGAAGGCCACCTGATCGACTCCCATATCCTGGAGAATGTCTTCGACAAGGTCGTCGAATATCACGGCCGGTTCGAAGTCGATCAGTTCCGTATCGGCCGCACCAACAGCGAACCTTCGTACTTGCGGTTGAAAGTGGAAGCCCCGGATGCATCGTCCATGGAGCGCCTCATGGAGTCGCTTTTGGAACTGGGCTGCACCCCCGTCGAAACCGGCGATGCCGTGCTGCGCGAAGTCGAGCGCGACCGCTGCGCGCCCGAGGATTTCTACTCCACCACCAACCACCGCACCTACGTGCGGCACGGCCAGAAATGGATCGAGGTCGAGAACCAGCGCATGGACGCCATGGTCGTGGTGCGCGAGGGCCGCGCCTTCTGCCGCCGCCTGCGCGACCTCAAGCAGGGCGATTCCCTCGTGGTCGGCCTGCGCGGCATCCGCGTGGTCCCCGAATCGAAGGAGCGTGACCGCCTCTCCTTCGCCTTCATGTCCAACGGCATTTCTTCGGAGCGCCAGGTGGAAACCGCCGTCCGCCAGACGGCCGCGCTGGTGCGCCAGACGCTGGAGCAGCACTTCAAGGTCGTCGCCGTGGCCGGCCCGGTCGTGGTCCACACCGGAGGCGTCGCGGGGCTCTCGTCGCTCATCCGTAACGGCTACGTCCAGGCGCTGCTCAGCGGCAACGCCCTCGGCGTCCACGATGCCGAGGCCGCCCTCTTCGGCACCTCCCTGGGCATCCGCCTGGCGGACGGCCGCCAGGAGGAGCACGGGCACCGCAACCACATGCGCGCCATCAACGCCATCTATCGCGCCGGTTCGGTCCGCCAGGCCGTCGAATGCGGCCGCCTGCGCTCCGGCATCCTCTATGAATGCGTCAAGTCCGGCGCTCCCTTCATCCTGGCCGGAAGCCTGCGTGATGACGGCCCCCTCCCCGACACCATTACCGATATGAACGCCGCCCAGGACGCCTACGCGGAACAACTCGAGGGCGCCGGCCTGGTGATCTGCCTCGGCTCCATGCTCCACTCCATCGCCACCGGCAACATGCTCCCCAGCTGGGTCAGGATCGTGTGCGTCGATATCAACCCCGCCGTGGCCACCAAGGTCAGCGACCGCGGGACGGGGCAGGCGGTGGGCGTGGTCGCCGATGTCGGCCTCTTCCTCGATCTGCTGGCGAGGGCCCTCGCATGAAGCGCGCCTACACCGACGAGCACGCCCGCGCCGGCGTCCACGCCGATCTGCCCGAAATCGAAACCTGGCCCAACCAGTACCCGGAGGAGTATCAGATCGAGATCGTCATGCCGGAGTTCACCTCGGTGTGCCCCAAAACCGGTCTCCCCGATTTCGGAAAAATCGTGCTGCGCTACGTTCCCGGCAAGCGCTGCCTGGAACTGAAATCGTACAAGATGTACCTGCTGGCCTACCGCCAGCTCGGCATTTTTCAGGAGAACATCGTCAACCATATTCTGCGCGACGTGGTCCAGGCGGCCCACCCCGTTCGCGCCGCGGTGGTAGGCGATTTCAGCCCGCGCGGCGGCCTCGGCACCGTCGTCACCGCCGAGTGGCCGCCCCCCCGGAGAACGCCCCGTGGAAAGCGCTGAACTCATCGCCATCCTGCAGGAAGTGCGCGAGCGCGTGCGCGCCCGCTACCCGGAGACCGCAGGCGGTCCGTCCGAGGTCCGTTTGCCCGATCTGGAACCGCTGGTTCGCGCACGCGATGCCGCCATGGCCAAAGTGGCCGCCATCGGCACGGTGAACCCACGCGCGGGAGGGCCAGTCAACTTCCTCGTCCAGACCTGGAAAC
>JAIQFU010000362.1 GCA_020073115.1 Terriglobia bacterium | reverse complement strand
ATGCACGTCGTTGATCGCCTTGAAGCCGTCGAGATCGAGCATCAGCATGGCGACGCGGCAGCCTTCCGCTGCTTTGCAATGCAGGGCGTCGTCGAGCTTCTCGTTGAAGGCGGCCCGCCGGCGGGATGCTGGGGTTCGGGCTGCTGGCCGGCCGCCGCCACGGCGGCCAACACCCACACGATGCTCGGAGCAGCGGCGCGGCGCATTACGCAACCTAATATCGGGTATACGCCGGTCCAAGTCAAGGAGGGGCCCACCGTGCAATTCCGGTACAAACAAATTGCAGGGGCGGTGCAGCCCGCGCGTTCGGGTATGACAACCGGCGGTCCCCGACGGCCTATTCTGTGGCTGTTCGGGAGGCGAACATGAAAACGAGACTAGCCATTCTCCTACTGGCCGCGGCGGGCGCGCTGGCGGCCCAGAGTTCCAGCGGGTACCTCTTTTTCGCGCCGGGCGGCGTCACGTCATACGGACGTACCGCCATGACCCTGCACGCCGGCGGCGGGGGAGACGGCGTCCTGGGCAAAGGGATCGGGGTGAACGTCGAGCTTGGTGGAATCTGGCCGCGCGAGTGCTTTGGCCCCTGCATCATGGGAGTCTTTTCGCCAGGGGGCACGTACCACTTCCGGCGGGGGGCCGAGCTGAAACTCGATCCTTTCGTGGCCGGCGGATACTCCCTCATGGTCCGCGACGGACATGAGAACCTGTTCTATTTCGGAGGGGGCGCCAACTACTGGTTCTCCAGAAAGGTCGGGCTCAGAATGGAAATGCGCGACCACGTCTCGACGCAATACACCACTATCCAGTTCTGGAGTTTCCGGCTGGGGGTGGCGTTCCGGTAGGTCGGGGACCTGCCCCACTCAATACTTCGGCACGCTGGGGTCCACCCTGTCGCTCCACGCCAGGATGCCGCCCTTCATGTTGCGGACGCGCTTGAACCCGGCATTGCGCAGGATGCCGCAGGCTTTGGCGCTGCGCATGCCGCTCTTGCAGTGGATCACGATGTCCCGTTCGGGGTCGAACTCGCCCACGCGCCGGGGAAATTCGCCGAGCGGCACGAGGCGCGCTCCGGGGATGCTGGCGATCTTGTACTCGTGCGGCTCGCGCACGTCGATCAGGGTGAAGTCGTCCCCGCGATCGAGCTTCTGCTTCACTTCCGTAACGTCGATTTCGCCTTCGTTCACCTTACTCTCCTGCCGGGCGGCTTCCCGGGGGCTCGGGACGCCGCAAAACTGATGGTAGTCGATCAGTTTCGTGATCGTGGGATGCTCGCCGCACACCGGGCACTCGGGGTCTCTGCGGAGCTTCAACTCGCGAAATCGCATGGCCAGCGCGTCGTAGAGCAGCAGGCGGCCGGCGAGCGGCTCGCCGATCCCCAGGATGAGCTTCACCGTCTCGGTCGCCTGAATCAGCCCGATCGTGCCGGGAAGGATCCCCAGCACGCCGCCCTCGGCGCAACTCGGGACCAGCCCCGGAGGGGGCGGTTCGGGATACAGGCAGCGGTAGCATGGCCCGCCCTGGTAGGCGAAGACGGTGGCCTGTCCTTCGAAGCGAAAGATGGAGCCGTAGACATTCGGCTTCCCGAGCAGCACACAGGCGTCGTTCACCAGGTAGCGAGTGGGGAAATTGTCGGTGCCGTCCACGACGATGTCGTAGTCCTTGAGGATGTCCAGCGCGTTCTCGCTGGTGAGCGCCGTCTCGTGTTTGGTCACGCTCACGTGGGGATTGATGGCCTGCATCTTCTCCGCCGCGGAATCGAGCTTCTTGCGTCCCACGTCGGGGGTGGAGTGGATCACCTGGCGCTGCAGGTTGGTGAAATCCACCACGTCGAAATCCACGATCCCGAGCCGGCCGACGCCTGCGGCCGAGAGGTAGAGCCCCAGGGGGGCGCCCAGCCCGCCGGCGCCGATGAGCAGCACCCTGGCGGCCTTCAGCTTTTCCTGGCCTTCCATCCCCACCTCGGGGATGATCAGGTGCCGGCTGTAGCGCAGGATCTCGTCCTTGGAAAGGGACGCCTGCTCGATGGGCTCGGCCACGCCGGAGCCCCCCGCGATGGACGGTACGAGCGAGATCGTATCGTTCTCGCCGGCGGTCGTGCTGTCCTTGCCCAGGTAGCGGATGTCTTCGTCGTTCAGGTAGACGTTGACGAAGCTGCGGATCTTTCCCTGGTCGTTAAAGATCTGTTTGCGCAGATCGGGGTATTGACTGGTGAGGGCGCTCAGCGCCTCCCCTACCGTCGATCCATCGACGCTCACGGCGTCCTGCTTCCCCGTGTATTGCCGCAGGGGAGTGGGTATCAGAATTCTAGGCATATCAGCTCTTCTTGGGCCGCCTCGGTCTGTTCCGCGTTCGGCAGCCAACTGTTGGCGTGGTGGAACTCGCCGTTTTGAATCGAGAGCACCACGAACGAGTACCACGGACACGAATTCTTCAGGTCCGTCTCGGAGAAATACGCGTCGCAATCGGGGTGCGAGTGATAAATCCCGATCAGGTCCATGCGGCGCTCGCGCGCCGCCTTGTCGGCGGCCAGCAAATCCTGCGGGCGCAACACGTAGCGCGTGGCCTGGGCACCCTCGAACGCGTTTTCCAGGGTCAGGGCCTCGCGGACTGTCTTCCTTTCATCCTCTATGGAGCCGAGCATGGCGCCGCAGCATTCGTTGGGGTACGTGCGCCGCGCGTGCGCCACCATTTCGGTCCAGGGCCGGGGTTCGATGCGGATCATTCCTCTTCCCAGAAGTGTTCGCTCAGGTATTTTTCGGCGCTGTCGCACAACACGGTCACGATGGTTGCGCTCTCGCCGCGTTCCGCGGCGCGACGGGCGATGGTGAGGGCGGCGTGCACGTTGCACCCCGAGGAAATCCCCACCAGCAGGCCCTCCTCGCGCCCCAGCCGGCGGACCATGCGGTAGGCGTCTTCCGTTTCGATCCACAGGTTGCCGTCGGCCAGTTCCTCGTCGTAAATCCCGGGGACGATGGCGGTGGGCATGTGCTTCAAGCCCTCCAGTCCGTGGAAACCGCTGGAAGGCTGAACGGAGATGCACTTCACGTGCGGCGCCTCCCGGCGCAACCGCCGGGTTACGCCCGTGAACGTTCCGCTCGTACCCATGGCCGTCACGAAATGCGTCAGCCGCCCCCCCGTCTGCCGGAGGATCTCGGAGCCGGTATGTTCGTAGTGCGCTTTCCAATTGGCCGGGTTGTTGTACTGGTCGGGGTAGAAGTACAGGTCGGGATCGGCCATGTAGATCTGCCGGCAGAGCCGGATAGAACCGTCCGATCCTTCCGCCGCGTCGCTGAACACCATCTCCGCGCCGTAGGCCCGCAGAATGCGCCTGCGCTCGATGGAGGCGTTGGCCGGCAGGCACAGCTTCACCTTGTACCCGCGAACCGCGGCGATCATGGCGTAAGCGATCCCGGTATTGCCGCTGGTCGCATCCAGAATGACGCGATTCGGATTCAACCGGCCGGAACGCTCCCCGTCCAGGATCATGTTCAGGGCGGCGCGGTCTTTCACCGAACCCCCGGGGTTGAAGAATTCCGCTTTAGCCAGGATTTCGACGCCCGGGAACTCCCGCGCAATCTTGTCCAGGCGGACCAGCGGCGTGTTGCCGATGGTAGCCAGCAACGGCTCGGCATCGGTCCGGGCCGGCGACGGGATCGGTAGGACAAAAGCCATCTCTTTTAGTTGGATTCATTTGCCCGCGGCCGGGATGCAAAAGCCATCTCGCTCGAAGCAAAGGAATTACCGCCTCCGAGGACAGACTATTCTACCAATGGCCCTAAAGTCTGTCAAGATAGTAGAGTACGGTTGTCCGGGGAGTCGGCCTCACTCCACCCGGGATGGCGTCAGGATCTGCTCCCTACCTTGCGCGCGTACGCCGCGTGCGCCGCATTCTACAATACGGTGCATCATGCTCTCCCGCCGATCCTTCCTTGTGGCGGCCGCGTGGCTGCTGGCCGCGCTGGTTCCCGCCGGGGTGGCGCAGACCGCCGCCAAGCGCCCGCTGAACCACCACGACTACGACGGCTGGAAGTCCATCTCCAGCCAGCGCCTCTCGCCAGACGGCAAGTGGCTGGCCTACGGTCTCTTCCCCCAGGAAGGCGACGGAGAAGTCGTTATTCGGAACCTCGCCACGGGGCAGGAATCACGGCAGCCGGCGGGCGAGCGGCCGCAGCCGCCGGCCTCCCCGGACCCGGAAGCGGCCACGACGGAGGCGCGCGGCGTGACCATCGCCTTCTCCTCCGACAGCCGCACCCTGGTGTTCTCCACCTTTCCCTCCAGGGCGGAGATGGAGAAGGCCAGAAAAGACAGGAAGCCCGCCGACCAGATGCCCAGGGAGGCCATCGTGATCTTCGACCTGGCTTCGGCTCGCGCCACCCGCATCGAGCGTGTGAAGCGGTTTCAACTCCCCGAGAAGGCGGCGGGCTACCTGGCCTATCTGAAGGAAGCGCCCAAGACCAAGCCGGAGACGGCGGCTCCGCCGGAACAGAAGAAACAAGGCGATGAGGCCGACCAGCAGCGCGGAGGGCGCGGCGGGGCCGCCGCTTCCGGCCCGCGGCCCGAGTTCGGCACGGATCTCGTGCTCCGAACCGTGGCCGATGGCGCTGAACGCACGTTCGCCGACGTCGTGGAGTTCTCCCTCTCCGAGGACGCCCGCCAACTGGTCTTCGCCGTTTCCGCCAGGGATAATGCCAGGAACGGCGTCTTCGTGGCCGATATCGCTTCGGCCGCGGCGCCCGCGGCGCTGCTCGCGGACAAAGGCAAGTACCTCAAGCTGGCGTGGGACGAAAACCAGAAGGAACTCGCCTTCCTGAGCGACCGCGACGACGCCTCCGCCAAACAGCCTAAATTCAAGCTCTACCTCTGGGATCGGCAAGCGCCCGCCGCCGGGGAGGTGGCCTCCCTCGAAACCCCCGGCTTCCGCAAGGAGTTCGTCATCAGCGACAAAGGCAACCTGAGCTTCTCGAAAGACGGCTCGCTCCTGTACTTCGGCTGCGCTCCTCCACTCCCCGAGAAAAAAGACGACGCCGCGGCGGACACCGGCGACAAAGCGTCGGTCGATCTCTGGCACTGGAAGGACGACTACCTCCAGTCCGTGCAGAAGGTGCGCGCCGAACGCGACCGCAACCGCACCTACACGGCGGCCTACCTGATCCCCGAGAAGAAGCTGGTTCAACTCGGAGACGCCGAACTGGCCGACATCACGCCCTCCGAAAGTCCGCAGTGGGTCCTGGGCGTGGACGACCGCGAGTACCGCCGCGCCGTGGATTACGACGAGCGGTACGCCGACGCCTACCTCGTGGATGCCGCAACCGGCGCCCGCAGGCTGGTTTCGAGGAAGGGCCGCGGCAATCTGACGTGGTCGCCCTCGGGCCGCTACCTGCTCACGTTCGACGGCAAAGACTGGAACACCATCTCGGTCCCCGATGGCAAGACGGTGAACCTGACCTCCGCACTGCCGGCGAAGTTCTGGAACGAGGATACGGACACCCCGAGCACGCCCGGGGCGTACGGATCGGCCGGGTGGACCAGGGACGGCAGATCGGTCTTGCTGTACGACCGCTTCGATGTCTGGCGGGTCGCGCCGGACGGTTCCGGCGCCGTGAATC
>JAIQFU010000361.1 GCA_020073115.1 Terriglobia bacterium | reverse complement strand
GAATCGATCTCTTGGCAATCGCCGGAACCGGGCCCCGCGGGCGCATCGTAAAATCCGATCTGGAGAGGGAGGCGCCCGGCGCTCGTCCGGCCTCACCGGCGGCGGGGCCGCGAGGATTGCCTTGTGTTACCCCCTTCCCCGCAGTAGACTTGATCGCAACCATGACCGGCCAGACGATCTCGCACTACCAGGTGCTGGAGCAAATCGGCAAAGGGGGCATGGGGGTCGTCTACAAGGCCCGCGACATGCGATTGGGCCGCCTGGTCGCCATCAAGTTCCTGGCCCCCGAGAGGATGGGAGAACCCGAGCGGAAGCCCCGCTTCGTCCAGGAGGCCAAGGCAGCTTCCGCCCTGAACCATCCCGGCATCGTCACTATCTACGAAATCGATTGCGACCATGGCGTGGATTTCATCGCCATGGAGCATATCGATGGCCGGCCGCTGGACCGTGTGATGGCGGAAAGACGGCTTTCGGCGGCGGAAGCACTGGATTGCGCCGTGCAGATCGCCGGCGCGTTGGCAGCGGCCCACACGGCGGGCATCGTTCACCGGGATATCAAGCCGGCCAACATCATGCTGACCGCTTCCCCTGGGCCCGGCCGCGTCAAGGTGCTCGATTTCGGCCTGGCCAAACTGGCCGAACGGGATGCCCCGGATGAGGCCGGCGCCACCCTGACCATGGGGCCGCGCACCGCAGCCGGCATTGCCATGGGGACCCTCGCCTACATGTCGCCCGAGCAGGCGGAAGGCAAACCCGTGGATGCGCGCTCCGATGTCTTCTCGTTCGGATGCCTGCTGTATGAGATGTTTGCCGGGCGGCGGCCCTTCCAGGGCGACTCGGCCGCCTCGCTGTTGGCCGCCATCCTCCGGGAGCCGGCCCCGCCCCTCAAACCGCCGCCGCCCGGCGTCCCGCAGCGGCTCGAACACATCATCTTTCGGTGTTTGGAAAAGGACCCCGGCGCCCGCTATCCATCCGCCGGCGCGCTGTGGAAAGACCTCGTGGCATTCCAGTCGAGCATGGCCGCCATCAGTCTCCGGTCCGTGTTGCGCCGGCCGCGCTATGCCCTCCCCGCCGTCTTGATCTTGCTCGCCTTTCTCGCCTGGGGTGGCTGGTCCCTGTTCCGCGCCTCGCGCGCGCGTTGGGCTCGCAAGGTTGCGCTGCCCGAGATTGCCCGCCTGGTGGAAGCCGAGAAGCACGACCAGGCGTTTCTCCTGGCGCAACGCGCCGGACACTATCTCCCGGACGACGCGGAGCTCGCGCGGCTCAGGGATCTATGCTCGACGCCCGCGAACGTCGTCACAGTTCCCCCCGGAGCCGACGTTTTCTGGAAGGTCTACACCGCCACCGACGCCCCCTGGGAACCGCTGGGCAGGTCCCCCACCCGCCAGGTCCGCGTCCCCCGGCTCTATCTCCGCTGGCGCATCACGAAGCAAGGGTTTGAGCCGGTGGACGCCGCCGGGTTCTCTACGGCGCAGTTAGCCCGTACGCTCACTCCCACAAGCGCTGCTACGCCGGGCATGGCCCGTGTGCCCGCCGGGACCTTCCAGTTCCGTCTCGCGCCTCCCGCCCGGCTCGACGAGTATTGGCTCGACCGGTACGAAGTCACTAACCGGCAGTTCAAAGAATTCGTGGACCGCGGCGGATACCGGAACCCGGCATGGTGGATACAGCCGTTTACGGAAAACGGGAAGCGCATCGAGTGGGAAGAGGCGATGACCCGTTTCCGCGACGCCACGGGCCAGCCGGGACCCGCCACCTGGGAATTAGGCAGCTACCCGGAAGGCCAGGCCGACTTCCCGGTCGGCGGCGTGAGCTGGTACGAGGCGGCGGCCTATGCCGAGTTCGCCGGTAAGAGCCTGCCCACAATCTATCATTGGTACCGCGCCGCCGGAGTGAGCTACTACTCCGACATTCTACAGTGCAGCAATTTTTCGGGATCAGGACCCGCGCGGGTGGGCAGCCGGCAGGGAGTCTCTCCATTCGGCCACTTCGATATGGCAGGAAACGTCAAGGAGTGGTGTTGGAACCAGACCGGCGAACTGCGCTACACTCTTGGCGCGGCGTGGAACGAGCCCACCTACATGTTCGCCGACTATGATGCCCTGCCGCCGCTCGCCCGCACGCCAAATCTGGGTTTTCGCTGCGCGCGATTTTCTGGTCCGCTCCCCGGAGCCGTTCTGGCGCCAGTCGAGAGGCTGACCCGCAACTACTCCAAAGAGAAACCGGCGAACGACGCGGTCTACCGCGCCTATCGGACGCTCTATGCGTACGACCGCACGGAGTTGAACCCGTCCGTGGACGCGACAGATGAAACATCGCAATACTGGCGCAGGGAAAAGGTCTCCTTCGACGCTGTTTATGGCCGCGAACGCGTAATCGCGATCCTATTCCTGCCGCGCAACGCTCGTCCGCCCTTTCAGACTGTCGTCTATTTCCCGGGATCTGGGGCGTTCCTCGTAAAGTCCTCCAGCGACCGCATCGATACCCGAGCCGTCGATTTCGTCGTCAGGAGCGGCAGGGCGGTCATATACCCCATTTACAGCAACTCCTACGAGCGCGGCGGCGGCTCCACGGGCCGCCCCAGCAACTTCAATGCGTGGCGGGAGTACTTCACCAACATATCGAAAGACTTGGGCCGTTCTCTGGACTACCTGGAGACCCGCAGCGACGTCGATCGCGACCGGCTGGCGTATTACGGACTGAGCCTCGGCGGTTTTTTCGGCCCGACGCTGGTCGCGGCGAACGGACGTTTCAGGGCTGCTGTGCTGGAATCGGGAGGAATGTACTTGGAGCCGATTCCGCCGGAGGCAGATGCGCTCCATTTCGCGCCGCGCGTCAGGACGCCAATCCTGATGCTGAACGGACGTTACGATTTCATGTTCCCCCTCGAAGCCAGCCAGCTATCCCTGTTTCGATTGTTGGGCGCTCCGGAGAAGGACAAGCGCCACGTTCTGTTCGACAGCGGCCACGCCGTCCCGCGCACCGGGAAAATCAAGGAGATTCTGGCCTGGCTGGACCGATACCTCGGCCCGGTGCAGACGAAGTAAGATTACCGCCGGCGCTCGGTTTTTGGCGCCGGTTCTTTTGGCCGGCAAACAAAACCAACCGGCGCCAGGAACCGGGCGCCGGCGGAGCTATTCCCCCGCTTGCCTGGTCTTCCCGTTCCCTTCCAGCACGTCGCGCACTTTTTCCGCCAGCGCCGCCGGGGTGAACGGTTTCTGCAGAAACGCGACTTCCTTCTGAAGAATCCCCGTGGCCACCACCGCGCTGTCGGTGTAGCCGGACATGTACAACACTTTCATATCCGGCCGGATGTGGGCCATCTGCTCGGCGAGCGCCCGCCCGCTCACCTTGGGCATGATCACGTCGGTTATCAGGAGATGGATCTGCCCCGTATAGCCGGCGGCAACCTCACGCGCTTCAATCGGGTCCGAAGCCTCGAGAACGCCATAGCCGTCGCGCGCCAGGGTCTCGCGCACCAGGGTGCGCACCATCTCATCGTCTTCCACCAGCAGGATCGTCTCCGTGCCCCGCCGCGTTTTCCGGCGCGCTTGCTCCGGCTCCGTGATCGCCGCCTGATCGATGCGCGGCAGATACACCTTGACCGAAGTGCCGCGTCCCGGTTCGCTGTACACTTCCACGCTCCCGCCGCTTTGCTTGACGATGCCGAAAACGGTCGAGAGCCCCAGGCCGGTCCCCTTCCCCGAGCCTTTGGTAGTGAAGAACGGCTCGAAGAGGCGCATCCGGGTGGCTTCGTCCATCCCCACTCCGGTGTCGCTGACCGCCAGCAGGACAAAGGGCCCGGGCCTGACCCCGATGTGCCGGCTGGCGTAGTTCTCGTCCAGATCCACGTTGGCCGTTTCGATGGTGAGCGCCCCGCCTTTGGGCATGGCGTCGCGCGCGTTCACCGTCAGGTTCATGAGCACCTGCTCCAACTGTCCGGGATCGGCGCTCACGCGGCCCAACTCCGGCCGCAGCTCCAGCCGGAGATCGACGTCTTCCCCAATCAGCCGCTGGAGCATGGCGGCCAGGCTGTGGACCAGTTGGTTCAGCTCCAGAATCCTGGGCTGCAGTACCTGCCGGCGGCTGAACGCCAGCAACTGCCGCGTCAGCGCCGCCGCGCGTTCCCCGGCCTTCATGATCTGTTCCGCCGATTGCCGGTTGGGGTCGCCGGGCAGTAGGCTGTTGGCGATGAGTTGGCTGTAACCTGTGATGATCGTGAGGAGGTTGTTGAAATCGTGCGCCACGCCGCCGGCCAGCATGCCCACGGCCTCCATCTTCTGCGCCTGCCGGAGTTGGTCCTCGAGTTGGCGTCGTCCGGTGATGTCCATCAGCACCGCGAGTCTCGCTTTGCGGCCAAGAAAATCGATCTCGTGTATGGCCATCTCCACATCGATCGCGCGCCCGCTGCTGGTCCTCTGACGCCACACGCTCGAAGCTGGCCGCGCGGGGTTCCGCATTTCTACCATGAAACGGTGCGACTCTTGCTCGCCCAGGAGGTCCGCGAGTTTCAGCGAGCGGAACTCCTCCGGGGAGAACCCGTAGAGCGCTCCGGCCGCGGCGTTCGCTTCCAGAATCCGTTCGCTTCCAGGATCGAAGATCCACATGGGCTGAGGGTGCTCTTCGAAGAGAAGCCGGAATTTCTTGTCTGTTACTGGTTGTCTGGCCGGCATGGCTCCAGGATGAGAGGCGGAATGTTTTCGGCCGCGTGGCCGCCGTCGGAAAGAGTCTTCTCTCGAATCTCCTCCCACAAACGCGGGGGAATTCGCAGAAAGCGGTCCACCACCGCCGGATCGAATTGCCGCCCGGCGTTGAGGGCAATCTCTTGCCGCGCCGATTCGAACGAGTGACCGCGCTGGTACGGGCGATCCGATGTGATGGCGTCCAGGGTGTCGGCCACCGAAAAGACGCGCGCCCCGAGTGGAATCTCTTCTCCTTTCAGCCCGCGCGGATAACCCCGGCCGTCGAAGCGCTCGTGGTGTGCAAGCACGATTTCCGCCGCCGGCCGGAGGCTCTCGATCCCGTTCAGAATCCAGTAGCCGATCTGGGGGTGGCGGCGCATCTCCGCCCACTCCGCGTCCGTCAGCCGCGCGGGCTTGAGCAGAATCGTGTCGGAAATGCCGATTTTGCCGATGTCGTGGAGCATGGCCCCGCGGCGGATGTTCTCCAGGGCCTCGCCGCGTACGCCCAGTTCCTCCGCCAAACGCACCGCGTACTCGGCCACCCGCCGGGAATGCGCCGTGGTCTCGTGTTCGCGCGCGTCCAATGCGGCGACGAGCGCCTCCAGCGTGTTCTCCGAAGCCTCGTCCAAATCCGCCAGCAGCGTCCGAAGCTGTGCCGTCTGCTCGCGTACCATGGTCTCCAGCCGGCCCCGCTGTTCGGCCTGCTCCTGCAACTCGGCGCGGCGCTGCAGCGCTTCGCGAACCGCCTGCTCCACGCGATCCAGGTTGAACGGCTTCAAGACGTAATCGGAAGCTCCCGTCTTCATTGCGTTTACCGCTACTTCCGGGCGCCTGCGGCGAATCTCGGCCAGCAGCGAAATGCCGTTTCGCCCCGGCATCTGGATGTCGGACAGCGCCAAATCGAACGGCTGGCGGGAAAGCGCCTCCAGCGCTTCTTCCGCATTCGCGGCTTGCGCTGTCTCGAACCCGCGCGAACCCAGAAACTCAGACAGCAGCGTGCGCACCGCGTCCTCGTCGTCCACGATGAGAACGCGAGGCTTGGCGTCCCGAAACACACGCATCCCAACCCCAGCATAGCCATTCCGGACTATTGCCTCAAGAACTCGCTGTCGCCGCCTGTTCGATACAGCACGGCCGCCTGCGAGCGGGTGCGAACGGATACCGGATAGTCCCGTGTTAAAATGAGTACAAATTCAGAGCAGGTTTCCAAATGCACTCCAGCTATACGCGACCCGTCTTGTTTCTCGCCCTCTTTGCGGGCGCCCTCTGCGCCCAGCCCAACATCACCAGCGTGGTCAATTCCGCGAACCCGGCATCCGGGCTGGCCCCGGGCGCGATGGCGGACGTTCTCGGCGACCACCTCCCGGCGTCTGTTTCGACCGATCCCCAGAATCCTTCCGCGACGGTCGGCGGCATTCCGGTCACGACCATCGTTTCGCACGACACCGGCAAATGGGTGATTGTGATTCCGTGGGCCGCTTCGCAGGGAAAAAGCACGGTCCAGGTCGGCTTTTCGAACGCGTTTTCCATCGACCTGAAGCAATACGCCCCGGCGCTGTTCGGTTCGGGTGGCATCGTCAGCGCGCAGGGGTTCGCCAACGGAGTCGTGCAGGGCGCGGGCTACCCGCTCAGCGCATCCACGCCGGCCAGGCTGGGTGACCTCCTGGTGCTCAACGCCACGGGTTTGGGTCCCGCCATGGAGTCTGAGTATTGGGATACCGTGGACTTGCCCACCGTGACCATCGGCGGCGTCCCCCTGCTTGTCGTCAATGCATATTGGACGAGCCAGAAGGCCGATTGCCTGGGCTCGGCCTGCATCCCCGGGATGTACCAGGTGATGGTAGGGCTGCCCGTTTCTCTCCAGGTGCGCGACCAGCCGATCTTCCTTTCCATCGGGGGCTTATCCAGCCAGACCCTCACCGTGCCGGTCAACAACCTGCCGATCCTCAACGGCGTGGTGAACGCCGCCAGCTTTGACCCGAAAGCTCCTCTCGTCCCCGGCGCCCTGGCCAGCGTCTTCGGGACCACGTTCGGCGTGGCAGATCAGTTGAACGGGTTTCCCAGCACCGATTTCAACGGCGTTTCCGTCTCGTTCAACGGCGCCAAGGCGCCCTTGCTGGCGGTTGTGGCATCGAAAGGCCAGATTAATCTCCAGGTTCCCACCGATCTTCCGGAAGGAGGACCGGCCACCGTCAAAGTCACTACGCCGGACGGTTCCAGCACGGATCTCACGGTCCAAATGGCTTCTGCCGCTCCCGGAGTCTTCTTCCTGAAACGGCGCAACGCCGCCGCCCAATTCGCCAATACGGTCTGGATCCCCATGCCGGACGACCTCGCGCAAGAGTATGGAATGGCCGGGAATTGCCGCGCTTCCAATCCCGCCATTACGACCCTGTGCGGCGAACCGGCGCACCCCCAGGACTTCATCCAGATCTACGCCACGGGCTTGGGCAAGGCCGCCCTGGATGGCGACCCGGCCAAAGGTATCCTCGCGGCCGGCGTTACGGCGCCGGCGAACGGCGCCCTGTACAAGACGCTGTCCCTGCCCACGGTTACAGTCGGCGGCCAGAACGCCTTGGTTTCGTTCTCGGGCATCGCCCCGGGCTTCGCGGGATTGTACCAGATCAACATCCAGATCCCCGACTCCGCTCCGGCCGGCGATTACGTCCCGATTGTCGTCACCATGCCCAACGGGTCGAAAGACGATACCACGACCATCGCCATCCGGAAGCCGTAACCCGGCCTGCCAGTCGAACGAAGGTCCGGCCACCGGCCCCACCGGGGGTCCCACTCATACCCCATTGCGGGTATTGCCGTAGGGAACGCAACTCTCGTAAGATAGTATCTTCCAGACAGCTTCAGGGGTCTTTTGAATCCACAGGCTTCATCCGGGGTGGCTCGTCCTTTTTCGCGCCGCCAATTGTTAGGCGCCGCCGGGGCGGCTTTGCTGGCCGGCGTTCCCGCATTTTCGCGGAGCGCCTCGGAGAGGCGTAGGGACGCTTTGCTCCACGAGATGGAACGGCGTGCGGTGCGGTTCTTCGCGGAACAGTCGGACCCGCGGACGGGACTGGTCCGCGATCGTTGCCGGGCTACTGGCCTGGAAAGCCGCCAGGTCGCGAGCATCGCCGCCACCGGCTTCGGTCTGAGCGCGCTCTGCATCGCGGACCGGCGGCGTTTCCTGCCCCGAGGCGAGGCTAGCCGCCGCGCCGCGCGAACCCTCCATTTCCTCGCCTCCAAGGCTGGACATCACCGCGGTTTCTTCTGGCATTTCCTCGACCGCCGTACCGGCCGGCGCGCCTGGGGCTCGGAAGCGTCCTCCATCGACACCACCTGGCTGCTCTGCGGCGTGCTTCACGCCAAGACCCACTTCGACAGCCCCGCCATCGACCGCGCGGCCCGGGAGATCATCGACCGCGTCGAGTGGGACTGGATGCTCGACGGCGGGAAACTCCTTTCGCACGGCTGGACGCCTCAGGGCGGATTCCTGCCTTACCGCTGGGATTCGTACTCCGAGTTGATGGCGGCCTACCTGCTCGCCATGGCTTCGGAGACGCACCCCATCCCCGCCGCGTGCTGGGATGCCTGGAAGCGGCCCCTGGCCGGCGAAGGCGGCCGCCGCTTCATCGGGTGCGCCATGCCCCTGTTCACCCACCAGTATTCCCACGCCTGGTTCGATTTCCGCGGCCTCCGCGACCGCTACGCCGATTATTTCGAGAACTCCCGCAAAGCCACCCTGGCCAACCGCCAGGCATGCATCGACGCTGCCGGGAAGTATCCCTGGTACGGCGAGACAATCTGGGGCCTCACCTCCTGCGATTCGCGCGGCGGCTACTCCCAATGCGATCGCCCCGACGGCCTGGTAGTTCCCTGCGCGGCCGGCGGGTCGCTGCCCTTCCTCCCGCAAGAGTGCGCCGCCGTGCTGGAATCCATGCTGCGGCGCTACGGTTCGCAGGTTTGGGGGCGCTACGGGTTCGTGGATGCCTTCCACCCCGGCGAACGATGGTTCGGACCCGACGTTCTGGGAATCGACCTGGGAATCACGCTCCTCATGGCCGAGAACGCGCGCTCCGGCTCCGTTTGGGAAGCGGTGAAGTCCACCCCGGAAGCGCGGCGCGGCATGGCTGCCGCCGGATTCACCGCGGTGTGAACCTCCGCCGCAGCCAAGCCAAGCGGCTTCAAGCCGTTTTTGTCTTCTGGGCCGTTGCCGCCACCCCCAGTTGATTCATGATGGACAGCATGTCCATGTATTCGCGCTCGCGATAGACCTTGCCGTCGCGCAACTCGATCACGTTGCAGATGGCCACCTCGACGCGCCGGTTCGTGGGCGGAACCCCCAGGAACGTGCCCCGTTGCGTGCCGCGCCCGACCATCTCCGCGATGGCCGTGTCGCCTTGCGTGAATACGCGCTTCACCTCCAGGACGCCGTCCGGAAAAGCCGACGCGAACATCTTCGCAATTGCCAGACCCCCCTCCGGTCCGCCGTCCACTTCCTTCCCGTCGCTTCCCGTGTACGTGTATTCCGGGTGCATCATGTTACGGAGTTGATTGAAATCGCGGGCGTTCCACGCCTTCGCCGTCTCGTTGTGAATTTCCGATGCCCGTGGCATAACAGCCTCCTGAGTGAATTTGAACTCAGGTATCATACTCACGGCTGCCCGGCGGATCAATGGCAGTCTGGCTCCGGACGTTCACGGAAATACAACCCCGGCCTTGGCTGCCTACAGCGCCTGCTCCAGGTCCGCGATGATATCTTCCGCCGCCTCGATCCCTACCGACAGCCGCACCAGGTTCTCGCGAATTCCCATGCGCTCGCGGTGCTTGGGCGAGATCTCGCGATGGGAGCTCATCACCGGGTAGAGCATCATGCTGTGCACGTCGCCTAGCGAGGTGGCGCGCACGATCATCTTCAGCCGGTCCATGAAGCGGAATACGTCCTCGCGCCCGGCCCCGCGCAACTCGCAGCTCACCATGGCGCCGTAGAGGTTCGGCGGGAAAAGCCGGCGTATCGCCGCGGCGTCGGGGTGCGCCGGATCGCCGGGGAAATACACGCGTTCCACCTCGGGCCGGCCGCTCAGCCACGCCGCCACGCGGCACGCATTGGCGCACTGCCGCTCCATCCGGAGCGGAAACGTTTTAATGCCCCGCATGGTCAGGTACGATTCGAACGGTCCCAGCACGGGGCCGGTGATCCGCGAAAGCCGCCGCAGCGTCTCATAATGGTCCTGGTCGCTGACCACGATTCCGCCGAGCACGTCGCCGTGTCCCGCCAGGTACTTGGTCACGCTGTGCACGCTAAAGTGCGCGCCCAGTTCCAGCGGCCGCGCCAGCAGTGGCGTCGCTGCTCGCGACCGCGCGCCCGCGCCCCGCGCGATTTCGGCCAACCGGTCCAGCTCACCCACGCGCAGCAGCGGATTGGAAATCGTTTCGGCGATGATGCACCCCGGCCGCGCTTCCGCCACCGCGGCGCCCACCGCCTCCAGGTCGCAAACGTCCACGAACCGCACCTTTACGCCGGAAGGCTCCAGGACGTTCATGAGCAGCCCCACCGTGGCGCCGTAGAGCGCGTCGGCGGCCACGATGGACCGCGGGCGGTCCGTCAGCGCCGCCGCCACCGCAACCTGGATGGCCGCCATCCCCGACGAACAGGCCAGCGCGCCGTGACCGTTCTCCAGCGCGCGCACCTGCTCTTCCAGCGCGGCGTTCGAGGGGTTGTCGTACCGCCCGTAGGAAAACCCGTTCTCCTCCCGGCCAATAACGCGGTCGAGTTGTTCCATCGATTCGCAGGAGTAGCTCGACGCCGTATAGATGGGAGTGGTCACGGGAACCTGGGCGCCCGCTTTCCTGCGGTCGCCGGCGTGCACTGCCTTGGTATGAATATTCAAGCTATTTCCTTTTCCAGCGGACGCCGGACTTGGTGTCCTCCAGAACGATGCCCTGCTCCAAAAGCTGCTCGCGGATCTGGTCGGCGCGCCCGAAGTTGCGGGCCTTCTTGGCGGCGGAGCGCTCCGCAATCAGCGATTCCACCTCCGAATCCGCGATGTAACCCCCCTTTTGCGTAGGTTCGATTACCTGGAAGATGGAATCGAAGCTCTTCAGGAACTCCAGCGCGCCGGCCGCGTTCCCCGCCCGAAACCGGCCCGCGTCCATCGCGCTGTTTACGTCGCGCACGTATTCGAAGATGGCAGCCAGCGCTTCGGCGGTGTTCAGGTCGTCGTTCAAGCTCTCCGTGAAGGTTCGCGAGGCCGCGGCGGTGCGGCCCGCCACCTCTTCGTCGGCGCCCTCGGGAAATTTGTCCGTCTCCAGCCGCAGTTTGAAATTCCGCAGCCGTTCGATAGCCGTCGCCGCGGATTTTAGCCCTTCAAACGTGAAATTCAGTTGTTTGCGGTACGGCGTCGAGGCCAGAAGATAGCGGATCGATTCCGGCTCGTACCCCCTCCCCAAAACGTCCCGCAATGTGAAATAATTCCCCAAACTTTTGGACATTTTCTGGCCTTCCACCATCAGAAATTCCGCGTGGAGCCAGAATCGGGAAAACGGCTTCCCGGTGAGCGATTCCGATTGCGCGATCTCGTTTTCGTGGTGGGGAAAAATCAGGTCCACCCCTCCGGCGTGGATGTCGATTGTCTCGCCCAGGTACTTGATAGCCATCACCGAACACTCGATATGCCACCCCGGACGGCCCGGCCCGATCGGTTCCTCCCAGTATCGCTCCCCCTCTTTGGGGGCCTTCCAGAGCGCAAAATCGCGGGCATCGGCCTTTTCATATTCGTCCACGTCCACCCGCGCCCCGGCGATGTTGCCGCTGAAATCGGTGTGCGACAGCTTTCCGTACTCCGGGAAGGTCGAGATCCGGAAGTAGATGGATCCGTCACTCCGATAGGTGTGGCGCCCTTCCGCGAGTCGTTGAATAGCGGCCGCCATGTCGTCGATGTGCCGCGTGGCGGGGATGAGGCGCTCTGGCGTTTCCAGCCGCAAAGTCCGGCAATCCTCTTGAAAAGCCTGCGTGTATACCGCCGTATACTCTTCCAGCGTCTTGTTCTGCGCCACGGCGTTGCGGATGATTTTATCGTCCACGTCGGTGATGTTCATGACGTGGTCCAGGGCGAAGCCATTGGCCTTCAGGGTCCTGCGAAGGATATCGATGAACGTAAAGGTCCTGAAATTGCCAATATGCGCGTAGTCGTAAACGGTCGGCCCGCAGGTATACATCCGGACGGTGTTATCGCTTGACGGGGCGAATTCCTGCACTTGTTGCGTGAGCGTGTTGTAGAGACGCAGCGGCATAAATTCGAGGATCCTCTATCGTACCAAACGCCCCGGCGGCCGCGCCCGGCCGGGTGAGGCTGGCGCCTCGGGCTCCCCGGGGCTCCGGGTAGCGGGGTGTAATTTGTTCGTCTCCACGTAAAAAGTACAAACGCATCCTCTTTCTCGCACGGTCCCGCCGCCATTTCTAATGACGTTCAAACTGGCTGTTCAATTGCTAGTTTGGACGCCAAATCACGGAACCACGGTGGTCGGCGCCCGAATTAGCGCGTCGGCGAGGTGACAACGGAGACCGGGGAGGTCAGGATGGATCAAATAGCCGGTGAGAGGCGGATCAGCCGCCGATACAATCTACATTTCCCGCTGCACTACCGCGTTTCTGAAAAGGGCGCGATGGTGCGCTTCGGAACGGGCATAACTAGCGATTTGAGCGCGTCCGGACTCAGTTTCCGCTGCCGCAAGACGCTGCCCGTGGGCGCTCACGTCGAAATTCTGGTCGATTGGCCCGCCAAATACGGCGACGGTTACCCCGTCGGCCTTCAAATCACAGGGTTTGTCATGCGCAGCGATGGGACCCGGACGGCCGTCCGGCTGACTTCGCGCAAATTCCGCGTGGAGACCGCTGTCGCGCAGCCCCTGCGTGCCAGCGCCTAGATTCAGACTTCATTAATGGTGTGACGCCGGTGGTCGCTTTTCGCCACCGGTTTTTTCTTGCTCTCGGTGGGCGAAAACCGCCACTGGAGGCGCGCCGTTCTGCCCCCGGGCTCGCTCGGAGCGAGCGGCTATCATTCCTTTCCATTCCGCAATACTAACTTTCGATAGCGGAAAACCACCTACACATATCTATGAGAATTTCAACTAAAGTAAAGTGCATTTTTCCGGCATTATTTAGGGCTATAATGGTCCCATCCCGAATCGGGGAAGCGCGTGAGCTGTTTATATTGCGGAAAAGAAATCGGTCCGATTCAGCTCCTCCGGGGCGACGACTTCTGTAGCCCGGCCCATCGGAAGAGCTATGGAAGCCGGCTCGGCAAAGCCCTGCAGCAGGCTTGTCAGCCGGAACCTGTCCCTGTCCGGCTGGCCGATTTCGCGCAGCGGGTGCGGCCCGCTCCGGGGAATCCCGCCCAGGCGGGAACGTTTCGCCTCATCGCCAAAACCACCGCCCACGGCATGGAGTTGCCGGCCGCATGGCGCATCGGCGTCCCCGCCGTGCTGGGCCGCAATCCCCGGCCCCTGAAACCGGCGAGGCCGGCGGAACGGGAGTCCCTGCCGCCTTCGGCCATTTGCCTGCCCCTGGGGTTGGCCGGCGGCGAAAAACCCTCTTCGGCCCTCGGGTTCCTGCGGTTCACCCTCGAGGTGAGCCGGGAAGAGGCCCCCGCCGCCCCGATTCCGGCGCCTCCCGTGGCGGCCCCCCGGCCGATTCCCTCCGCCCAGCCGGCGGCGCGGCTTGTGCGCCCCTATGCCCTGGAAGCTCGAACCGCCGCCCATCCGTTGAGTTTGCCCGCGTTCGGCCTGCAACTCGTGGAACACGCGCCCGCCCTTGCGCACCGCTTCGGTTTCCTGCGCACACCCGTGCCCGAACCGGCCATGCGCGAAGTGCGGCAGGCCGCCTCTCTCGCGCCGGCCCGCCAAACGAGCCGCTCCGATTCGGCCCGCCTGCCGGGTCTGACGGCGCTCCGGCCGGTCTTCGAGAGAGCGCGGGTGCAGCCGAAAGTTGCCGCGCCTTCCCGCGAGGATCCCGGGAGCGCGCCCGCATCGCAGCTCGCAGCGCCCCTCCGCGACGCCTCCGGCGCGCCTTCCATCGCGCTGGCCCCGGTGAGCTGGCGTCCGCGGCGCAACCCCGCATTGCAGCGCCAGCAATGGCTGGAGAACGCTGAAGGGACGGCCCCCCGGGCCCTCCCACTCGCCGGCTTTGCCCCGTCCCTGGACCTCCCCGCGCAGCTCCCCGGCGTCTACACCCCGCTGCCGGCGCAGCCCTTGCGTGCCGAGACCCGCTCCGCGCTGCCTCCCGCGATGCAGATCGGCATCGCCCCGGACGCCCGCTGGGCCCCGCGGCCGCCGGCCCGGCTTCCTGTCACACCGGCCGACAGAGCCGCCCGGCCGATCACGCCCGACGTGTTCTACGCCAGCGAGATCCCCGGACAACTGCCGGCTTGGGAAGACCCGTTCCAGGCCCGCCCCGCCATGCCGGTCCCCGGCTTCCAACTGCGCGGCGGCTTCCTGGCGCGGAAGGACGCCGCGCCGGTCCTGGCTCCGCCCCAAAACGAAGCGCGCCGGCGCCCTGTCTCTCTCCCGGCGCTCGCCGTCTCCCCGCTCTTCGAGACGCAAGCCCTCCCCGACGACGAAGATCTCACCGGTGAGGCGCCGCCCGAGGCCGGGTTCGTGCCGCTCGATTATCACTGCCACGGCGTGCGTGGGCCGCGGGTTCCGGTCCTGGAATGGCTCGCACCGCGCCGGCCCCTGCAGGTTCCCGAGTGGCTGCCGGAGCCCTCTTTGTCCCGGCTGGAAGACCTCGCGCCAAAGAAGACGAAAAACCGGCGGCCCGCCACCGTGGTGGTCATGCCGGGAACCATCCAGCACCCCTCCCGCACCGCGCGGGCCATGCGCGCCGTCAGCGCCCTGGCCGCCGGGCTGTTCGTCGGCGTGGGGATCTGGGCCGGCGCCAGCGCCGTCCGGCTGGGAAATCGCGCTCCGGTCGTCCACCAGGAGGCTGCGCCGGTTCTGGCCGAGGTGGACAGCACCGCGGTGAGCGGCGCCGCCGATTGGACGCCGGGTCGCTCCGCGTCCGCCGACGCACCGCAGAAGCAGTCCAAAGGACCGTTCGGCTGGCTTCGCGAAAGCGTGGCCAGGCGCGCCTCGGTACACGTGACCGACACGTTCGCCACTGGCATGGAAGCCTGGGGCTCCCCCGCCAAAGGATGGGCGCCGGGCTGGTTGCGTCACTCCGACGGCTACGTCAGACCGGGGCAACTCGCCCTCCTGCGCCCTTCCCTCTCCTTTCAGGACTACCGGCTGGAGTTCTTCGCGCAAATCGAGAAGAAGAGCATGGGATGGGTGATCCGCGCGCGCGACCGGCAGAACTACATTGCCATGAAGTTCACCGTGGTCGAGCCGGGGCTCCGGCCCGTTATTGCCGCCGTCCATTACCCGGTGGTGAACGGCCGGCGCGGACGCAGGGTGGAAACTCCCCTC
>JAIQFU010000360.1 GCA_020073115.1 Terriglobia bacterium | reverse complement strand
GATGGTGAACGCCACCCAGAGGAGCAACTGGGGAAAGAACCCGAGCCACAAATACTTCGCCAACGGACCCAGAGCAGGCACATCGGGCGGCACGGCGTCGTAGTGCGTGCCCCAGTTGCCGCGGAAGGCGAAGAACATGATGATGGCCACAGGCAGGCGCGCGAAGTAACCGTAAGCAAGCAGCGTTTTGAACAGCGCCGGCCAGCCGCGCCGCGCCACGAGAGCCCCGACGACAAAGATCCCCCAGCCATAAAGCAGCCGTCCATAAAAGCTCTGTTCGACGCCCAGCAGTGCCGGCGCGAAGGCGAGGGCCACCAGGACACCGTAAGTATGGAGGAACGATATATGGAAAATCTCAGGGTACATTCGCCGCCTGCCGCTTCGTGCGGAGCAGATCGAGCACCAGCAGGCCGCTGCCGACCACGATGGCCGAATCCGCCACATTGAAAGTGGGCCACTGGTACTGGCCCACGTAAAATAAAAGAAAATCGGTGACGCGCCCCGAAAGGAGGCGGTCGAAGAGGTTCCCCGCGGCGCCGCCCAGAATCAGGGCGAAACCCCAGACGGAGAGCCGGTCCAGACGCTTCGGCTTCCACAGGAGGGCGCTTACCAGGCCCACTGCCGCGAGCGAGAAGATCACCAGCAGCCCGGTGCGCCACGCGCCGCCGGATTCGTTGAACAGGCCGAAAGCGACGCCCCGGTTGGTGGAGCGCACAATATCGAAAAAACCGGGAATGATGCGGTACGTATCCAGAAAAGAGACGTGCGTCTCGATGAGCCACTTGGTGAGGCGGTCGAGGGCGAATACGCCCCCGGCGAGGGCATAGGCCTTCCAGCGCGCCTCAAGCGTTCCCATCGTTCGTCTCACCACCCAGCGTTTCTTCCACCGCCGCCGCGCAAGGGGCGCAGATGGTGGGGAATTTCGGGTCGGCCCCGATGTCCGTCGCGTATTTCCAGCAGCGTTCGCATTTCTCGCCCGCGGCGCGCTCTACTTTCACGCCCAAAGCGCCGTCCGCCGCGCGCTCCAGTTCCACCTGCGAGACGATGAACAATGCGGGGAGTTCGCGGCGATATTCCTCCAGGAGGGGGTAGAGATCGCCATCGGCGGAAAGCCGCACGCGGGCTTCGAGAGGGGCGCCAATGAGCTTCTCGTTGCGCGCGGATTCGAGGCTTTTCAGTACATCACCCCTTACTTCCATTAGACGGTCCCAGTTGGCGCCCCGTTTCCGCGCGGCGTCCCCGATACCGGCCGTCAATTCGGCCGGTTCCGGGAAGTAGGCCATGTGAACGCTTTCCGGCGCGCCCATCTGCTGCCACACCTCTTCGGCGGTGAAGCTCATCAGCGGCGCCGCGAGGCGCACCAGGGCATTCAGCAGCCGGTGGAGCGCGGTTTGGGCGCTGCGGCGCGACTGGGATTTGGCGGCCGCCGTGTACAACCGGTCCTTCAGAATGTCGAAATAGACCGCGCTCAGGTCCACGGTCATGAAGGCGTACACGGAGTGGTACACCTTGTGGAACTCGAAGTTTTCGTACCACGCGCGGCAGCGGGCCGTGAGATCTTCGGCGCGCAGCAGGATCCACTGGTCGATCTCCGCCATCTCGCCGCCGGCCACGGCGTCACTCGCCGCATCGAAGCCGGAAAGATTACCCAGCAGGTAGCGGAAGGTGTTGCGCATCTTGCGGTAGGCGTCCACCAGCCGCGTCTGGATGGTCTCCGAGAACCGCACGTCCTCGTTGAAGTTCACCGAAGCGGACCACAGACGCAGGATCTCCGCCCCGACCTTCTTGATGACCTCCTCCGGCTCGATGGCGTTGCCCAGCGACTTGTGCATGGCCCGGCCCTCGCCGTCGAGCGCCCAGCCGTTCAGGGCGCAGGAGCGGTAGGGCGAGCCACCCTTGACCCCCACGCCCACCAGCAGCGAGCTATGGAACCACCCGCGGTACTGGTCGCCGCCTTCCAGGTAAAGGTCCGCGGGCCAGGTCAGCCCGAAGCGCTGGTTGAGCACGGCCAGGTGGCTCGACCCGGAATCGAACCACACGTCCAGGATGTCGTTTTCCTTGCTGAATTCGGCGCCGCCGCACTTGGGGCATTTCATCCCCGCGGGAAGCAGTTCGGCCGCGGTGCGCTCGTACCAGACGTCGGCTGTGTGCTCGCGGAAGAGCTGCACCACGCAGTCGAGAATCGCGCGGTCGGTGATGGGCTCGCGGCAGCGGTCGCAGTAGAAGACGATGATGGGCACGCCCCACACGCGCTGGCGCGAGATGCACCAGTCGGGCCGCGTGGCGATCATGTTGGCGATGCGCTCCTCGCCCCACTCCGGCATCCAGCGGGTCTGGTGCACGGCGTCGAGCGCGCGCTGCCGGAAGTTGTTGCGCTCCATCCCGATGAACCACTGCTCCGTGGCGCGGAAGATGGTGGGGTTGTGGCAGCGCCAGCAGTGCGGGTAGGAGTGGGCCAGTTTCTCCAGCGCGAGCAGCGCGCCCGAAGATTTCAGGATCTCCACTACGATGGGGTTGGCTTCCCACACGGTCTTGCCGATCAGGCTTTCCGGCAGGCGGCCCGCCGCCCCCGTAGCGTGATAAAAGCGCCCCGCGGCATCCACCGGGCAATAGGTTTCGATCCCGTACTGCCGGCCCACGACGTAGTCTTCCTGGCCGTGCCCCGGCGCAGTGTGCACGGCGCCCGTGCCCTGCTCCAGCGTGACGTGGTCGGCCAGGATGCCGAGCGAGTCGCGTTCCAGGAAAGGATGGCGGAAAACGGCGTGTTCGAGCTTTTCGCCGGGGAACGCAGCCGCGGTAACGTAATCCGTCCAGCCGCACTTTTCGGCGGTAACCTTCAGCAGTTCGGCGGCGATGATGTAGACGTCGCCGCCTACGTCCACGGCGGCGTACTCGTACTTCGGGTTGTACGCGATGGCCATGTTGGCCGGCATGGTCCAGGGCGTCGTGGTCCAGATGACCCCATAGACCTTGCGGCCGGCCAGGTCCGGGTGGATCCGCGCCGGGTCGGACACCAGCGCAAAACGGACCCAGATGGAGGGGCTGGTGTGGTCCTTGTACTCGACCTCCGCTTCGGCCAGCGCGGTGCGGTCCTTGATGCACCAGTGTACGGGCTTGAGCCCCTTGTAGACGTACCCCTGGTCGAGGAAATCGACGAACGCGGACGCGATCACCGACTGGTACTCGGCGCTCATCGTCAGGTACGGGTTGTCCCACTGGCCGAGCACGCCCAGGCGCTTGAAATCCTGGCGCTGCAGGTTGACGTACTTCTCCGCGTACTTGCGGCAGGCGCGGCGGATCTCCACCGCCGACATCTGCGCCTTCTTCGGGCCGAGCTCGTTGTCGATCTTGATCTCGATCGGCAGGCCATGGCAGTCCCATCCGGGGACGTAGGGCGAGTCGAAGCCCGCCATGGTCTTCGATTTGACGATGAAGTCCTTCAGGATCTTGTTGAACGTCGTGCCGAGGTGGATGCGGCCGTTGGCGTACGGCGGGCCGTCGTGCAGAATATAGGTGGGGCGGCCGGCGCGTGCGGCGCGGATGCGCTCGTACAGCTTCTCCTTATCCCACCGCTCCAGCATTTTGGGCTCGGCCTGCGGCAGGTTGGCTTTCATGGAGAAAGCCGTCTTCGGCAGATTGATCGTCTGCTTGAGATCTACTTGATGCGAATCCATTTCAGGGGTAACTACTATGTTAGCAGTGGCGCTGGCGCCGCTGCCTGTCTTCATGGGCTTTCGGCCCAGTCAATGAGACGTGGGCTTTCGCAGAACGCCGGCACGGACGCCGGCGTTGCAGGCCAGGAGGCCCACTCCACGCGGTACCAGTGTAGAGACGG
Organism: Terriglobia bacterium; assembly: GCA_020073115.1. GTDB lineage: Bacteria > Acidobacteriota > Terriglobia > Bryobacterales > Bryobacteraceae > BOG-224. Next base: position 1,811 of record JAIQFU010000360.1, on the reverse strand, counting down.
GGCACTGAAACAAGCCCACTGTTCACGGAGTCGAACTGTAATGCGGGTGAAAGCCGGGATTTTATGGATTGCGTTGTCCGCGGCCGGGGTCGCCGCGCAAACCGCGACCCTGGCGGTCGTCAACGCCCGCGTCTGGACCGGCGATGCTGCGCATCCCTGGGCCGAGGCGGTGGCCGCCGCGGGTGAACGCATCCTGGCCGCCGGGTCGAACGATGAAATCCGGGCTCTCGCGGGGCCTTCCGCCCGCGTGGTGGATGGCCGTGGCGGCCTGCTCACCCCGGGCTTCATCGATTCCCACATCCACCTCCTCGCATTCGACCGCAACCGTCCCCTTACCCCCATATTCATGCGGTTCCTGGCGGGCCGCGAAGAGGTAGCCGCAAGAATCCGCTCCTACGCGGCCAAACTGCCCCCGGGCGGCTGGATTCTGGGCGAGGACTGGACCGATTCCACGTGGCGCGGCCCTTTGCCGTCGCGCGCCTGGCTCGACCGCCTGGCGCCCGGGCACCCGGTGCGGCTGGTTCAGGTCGAGGGCGCCGCCGGGATCGCGAACAGCGCCGCGCTACGGGCGGCCGGCATAACGCGCCAGACCCCCGATGAACCCCCGGGCGTGATCGAACGCGACCGCGCGGGCGAGCCCACGGGCATCGTTCGGGGTGGCCCCATGTGGCGCGTTGAAGCCGCAATTACGGACCGGGACCGCGCCCATTATGAGGCGGCGCTCGAAAAGGAGATGGCTGCGCTGTTGCATATGGGCGTCACTTCGGTGCACCACAACAACGCCTGGTACGATTTCCTCATCCTGCGGCGCATGCACGAGGCCGGCAAACTGCGCGTCCGCGTGTACGCGTCGCCCGGCCTGCCCGGGTGGCCGCGCCTGCGGGATTACATCGCCGCCCACGGCCGCGGCGATTCCTGGATGCATTGGGGCGCCGTCAAGGGGTATGGGACTATCACGGAAAAGGCGTATTACCGGTGGGTTTCGGGCGCCTCGCAGGCGGGCCTGCAGGTCATGGTGCATACCGGCAGCAACCCGGAGTTGCGCATCCTGCTGAGCGTGTTCGAGCGCGTGCGGCGCGAGCAAAACCTTCAGGACCCGCGTTTCCGCGTGGAACACGCCCACGACATGCCCCCCGATGCCATACCCACGATGGTCCGGGCGGGCGCCCTTGCCAGTTGGCAGCCGCCCCTCCTGCTGCACACCGACATGCGCACGGCCGCGGGGCAGCCCGCGCCGAAAAACCTCTTCCCCTGCCGGGCGCTACTCCAGGCGGGTGTGAAGATCGCGTTCGGGACGGATGGCGGGGGCGAGAATCGCACCTCCCCCGCCGCATCGCTCGCCCTGGCCCTGGAGCGCGTTGCCCCGGACGGTTCGCGGATCACGCTGGACGAAGCCCTGCGCGCCTACACGCTCGACGCCGCGTGGGCGGCCGGCGCACGCACCCTGTACTGCGAGTTTGAGAATCCGAAGCACTACCGCGACGCCGTCCGGCGGTTTCGGGAGTTGCAGGCGGCCGGCGACTCCGCAGGGTCGTCGATCTGGGTCGCGCCGCCGCGCATCTTCAAGCCGGGCGAGGACTGGATGCTGAAGCAGGTCCGCTCCTGCGAGGCCGACGGCTACCTGGTGCGCAACTACGATCACCTGCGGTTCTTCGCGACCGAGCGCAAGCGCGGGGATTTTTCGCTCAACGTCGCCAACCCATGGACGGCCGACTTTTTCCTGAGCCGGTTCGGGCTCGAGCGGGTGACGGCGAGCTACGACCTGAACGTCGGCCAGCTCGAGGCGCTGCTCCGCGCCGCGCCGGGCCGCT
>JAIQFU010000359.1 GCA_020073115.1 Terriglobia bacterium | reverse complement strand
GGCTTCCCACTACGCCCTCCCCCGGGCCGCCGGTAGGAACCGCCCCGACCACATAAGGACCGGCCGCCGCATCGGGCGGATCTTCGATTACCGGGACCCCCACCGACGGCTTCACGGGATGGTAAAGCTTGCCAACCAAGAATTAGCGAGGCCACACTAAGGGCGCGGCGGCCGGCTGCGCCGCTTCCGGGACGTGAGGGCGAGACGGCGGTATGGGTGGCGCGATCAACCCGACCAACGCCTCGGTTCTCGGCAGAACCGCCGGAGACACTAACGGGATGAGAATCGCCAGCGCAACCAGCAGCGACTCTCCCGTCATTCCCAAACAAGTGGTCCACACGCGCTTGCCCGCGGGACCGTATGAAAGTACCGCCGTCTCAAACATGGCACGCCTCCTCAATGGGGGCAGGCGTTCGGCCTGCCCCCGGCTGCTGCGGACACACGTTCGGCGCTGGCGCCCGAAAGCGCGGTAACCTCCTGTTCTGTTCGGGAATCAGCGAAGCCTGCGTCCGGGTGTTGACTGCATTTCGTCAACCTCCACCCGAATAGACACCACGACTTTCGGAAAGTTCCGCCGCTGATCCGTCATCATGGAAGTATGCAGTTGCCCGACTACGTGCGGCGCGTGGTGGAAGAGCGCGCGGAGGCCGTGGGGTTCCCGGCGCTCCAGCGCGCGGCCGCGGCCATGTCGCAGGCCTACCGCGGCGGCCAGGCGATTCGCGCGGCGCGGCTCTCCGACACCGAGAGAGTGGCCGCGTATCTCGCCACGCGCATGCCCGCCACGTACGCCGCGGCGCACGCCGTGCTGCGCGAGGTGCGGGCGCGGCTCGGCGCCGCGCCGGTGGCGAGCGTTCTGGATCTCGGCGCCGGGACCGGAGCCGCATCGCTGGCCGCGCGCGAATGGTTCCCCGAGGCGCGCATCACCATGTGGGAGCGCGACCCCGCGCTGGCGGCGGCCGCGCGCGAATGGCTTCCCGAGGCCGCGCAAATCGCCGGCGACCTGACGCGCACGGAGGACCTGCCGCCGCACGACCTGGTGATCGCGGCGTACGTGCTCGGCGAGTTGCCATCGTTCGCCGCGGCGGCGCTGTGGCGGGCCGCCCGCGTGGCGCTGGCGGTGATCGAGCCTGGAACGCCCGCCGGTTTTGCGCTGCTCAGGCAGCGGGTCCGCGATCCGCTCCTGGGCTCCGGCGCGCGCATGCTGGCGCCCTGCCCGCACGAAAGCGAATGCCCGCTGCGCGATCCCGACTGGTGCCATTTCGCCGCGCGCGTGGAGCGCTCCGGCATCCACCGCCGCCTCAAGGGGGCCGAACTCAACTACGAGGACGAGAAGTTCAGCTACGTGGCGCTGGCGCGGCAGCCGCCGGCGCTTGCGGACGCGCGTATCATTCGCCGCCCGGCGCACAACGAAGAGGGACCGGGATGCCTTTCGCGCCGCGCGCCATGCGGCATGGGGAGATCCGTGGAGGGCCGGCTGAAGAGCCGCGGCCGGAGGGAGCGGTCCTGTGGCGCTATCATGTTGTCGATGCTCGATCGCGAACAAGCCTGGAACATCCTCTGCGAGTTCACCAAATCCGAGGGGTTGCGCAAACACGCCCTGGCGGTGGAAACCTGCGTCACGGCCTACGCCCGCAAGCTCGCGGAAGACGAAGGCAAGTGGTCCGTTACGGCGTTGCTGCACGATTTCGATTGGGAGATCCACCCGCAACTGCCGGACCACCCGGTCAAGGGAGAAGCCATCCTGGCCGAACGCGGGGTGGACCAGGAGATCCGCCGCGCCATCCTTTCCCACGCCACCCACACGGGCGTGCCGCGCGTCACGCCGCTCGAGAAGACGCTCTTCGCCTGCGACGAGCTGGCGGGCTTCATCACCGCCATCTCTTACGTCAAGCCGCACCGCAGCGTGTTCGAGGTGGACGTCCCTTCGGTAAAGAAAAAGATGAAGGACAAGGCCTTCGCGCGCTCGGTGAACCGCCAGGAGATCGTGCAGGGAGCCGAGGAACTGGGCGTGCCGCTGGAAGAGCACATCGGCTTCTGCGTGAAAGCCATGCAGGAGAAAGCGGAAGAGCTGGGACTCAAGGGCGAGATGTGAACCGCCGCAGCCAGCGATTTGCGGGCTTCTCGTAGGGCCAGCGCGAAACGGAACCCGGTGCGAGCGGGAAGCTGTCCGGCCGATCAGGAAACGGCGCGCGGGCGCGCGCAGAACCTGGCCGCCGGCGCGGCCGTGGAAACCTGAACCGTGGTTGCGATATACCGGTTCTAGCTCGCTTGCGGATCCTGCTTTTCGGCGGCGGCCGCGGCCGGCTCGGCGGCGCGTTCCACCACGATCTCGAAGCGCGCCACCAGGGTGGCGATGGCCCCCACCGCCGCCAGCACGGGCGCGGCCACCACGCCGAGCGTGGCCACGGTCAGCGGAATTTCCATGAAGGTGTGGCCGTGCTCGTCCTTGACGATGATACGGCGCACGTTGCCCTCGTGGATCAGTTCGCGGATTTTATCGGCAAGTTCTCTGCCCTGGACCTTGAATTTTTCGTAGCATTCGCCGAAGTCGGTCATGGCTGAAGTGTAGCGCAGAGCTAAAATGTCCGGGAAACGAGGAGGCATCGTGGATTTTCAGGAAATCCCCCAGGCGGACGGCTCTATCAGCGTGGTCGCCGCCGGCCGGCAACTGGTCTGCACGGTGTGCGGAGGCACGCGCTTTCATGAGCGCAATTCGCTGCTTAATACGCGGGCGGCCACTTTCTTCCGCTTCGATTGGGCGAATAAGGAAGCGACCAACTACATCTGCAACCAGTGCGGATACATCTTCTGGTTCATGCTGTAGGACCGCGCTTCGCGCGGCCCTACGTCCGCTCCAGCATGCCGACCAACCGCTCCTGAATGGCCTCCGCCGTGGGGTTGTCGGGCGTGACCACGAGGATCGTGTCGTCCCCGGCGATCGTGCCGACCACTTCGGGCCAGCCCTCGTGATCGAGAGCCACGGCCACGGAGTTGGCGTGGCCCGGCGAGGTCTTGAGGATCACCAGGTTCTGCGCGCGCAGCACGTCGAGGAGGAACTCGGCCGCCAGCAGGGCGAACTCCGGGCCGGTCTCTTCCGGCGCCATCTCCTGGTAGCCTTCCCGCGTCTTCACCAGGCGCAGGTCGCGGATGTCGCGTGAGAGCGTCACCTGCGTGGCGGCGATGCCCTGCTTGCTCAACTCCTGGGCGAGTTCTTCCTGGGTGGATATCCGCCTGGTGCGGATCAGCTTCAATATCTGGCCCTGGCGATAAGTTTTCGTCATACGTCCATCTGTTCCAGCCGTCTCTTGGCGTGCGCCAATGCGGAAGCGACCGCCTCCGGTCCCGTGCCGCCGGGAATCTCGCGCGACGTCATCCCTTTCTTGGGATTGAGGTACGCCGCCATTTCGGGTCTAAACTCGGGAGCGAAGCGCGCCATCTCCTCTCCCGTCCAGTCCGCCGGCCGCTTTCCGGCGCGCACGCTCTCCAGAACGAAGCGGCCCACGATCTGGTGCGCCTGGTGGAAGGGCGTTCCGGCCCGCGCCAGCGCTTCCGCCAGGTCGGTGGCCACCACCCAGCTCTCCTCGGCCGCGGCCGCGGGCCGCGCGGGATTCAGCTTTGCGGTCCGAATCACGTCGCGCATCATCTCCAGCGAGCCGCCCAACTGGTCCGCCGCCTCGAACAGGGGGACCTTGTCCTCCTGCATATCGCGATTGTAGGTCATCGGCAGGCCCTTCATGGTGACCATGAGGGAGGTGAGGCAGCCCATCACCCGGCCGCATTTCCCGCGGATCAGCTCCAGCGAATCGGGGTTCTTTTTCTGCGGCATCAGGCTGGAGCCGCTGGTCACGGCGTCGCCCAGTTCCAGCCATCCGAACTCCTCGCTGGAGTAGAGAATCCAATCTTCGGCCAGGCGGCTGAGGTGGAGCATGGCCGTGCTGGCGGCGTAGAGGAAATCGAGAGCGAAGTCGCGGTCGCCCGAGACGTCCATGCTGTTGGCGGTGATGGCCTCGAAGCCCAGGTCGCGCGCCATGGCTTCGCGGTCGAAGGGGAAACCGCTGCCGGCCAGGGCGCCGGAGCCCAGCGGGAGCGCGTTCGCCCGCCGCCGCGCTTCGCCGAAGCGCTCCCCGTCCCGCGAAAACATTTCGAAGTAGGCCAGCAGGTAGTGCGGCCACAGGACCGCCTGCGCGCGCCGGGTGTGGGTGTAGCCGGGGATGGCCGCGCCGGGATAAGCCGCGGCGAGATCGAGCAGATCGCCCATGACCGCGCACAGCCGGCTCCGCATGCGGTCGCATTCCTCCCGCAGCCACAGCCGCGTGTCCAGCGATACCTGCTCGTTGCGGCTGCGGCCGGTGTGGATCTTGTCCGCCACCGCGCCCGCGCGTTCCTTCAGCTTGCGGATCACGAGGGTGTGGACGTCTTCGTCCGTGGCGCCCTCGAAAAACGCGGGAGAAGCCGCCTCCGCCCGCATCGCTTCGAACGCGGCCACGATCCTCTCGCGCTCCGCGGCGCTCAGGATCCCCGCGCGTTCCAGCGCGCGCGCGAAGGCCTCGGAGCCGCGGATGTCGGCGTCGGCCAGCCGCCGGTCGAAATCGAGCGATCCCGAAAACCGCTCGAAAACTTCCGACGGCCCCGATTCAAAACGTCCGCCCCAGAGCTTCATTTCGTCTGCGCGGCCTTGGCGGCGCGCACCTTGATGGGCAGCCCGACGAGGTTGATGAACCCCAGGGCGTCTTTCTGGTCGTAGCTGGCGCCCATGGTGAAGCTGGCGATATCCAGCGAATACAGCGAGTACGGCGATTTGCGGCTGAGCGGCTGGACGTTGCCTTTGTAGAGTTGCAGCTTCACTTCGCCCGTGGTGGTCTCGCTCACCTTCTCGAAGAAGGCATCGAGCGCCTCGCGCAGCGGCGTGAACCACAGGCCGTTGTACACCATCTCGGCGTACTCCAGGGCCCGCTGCTGCTTGTAGTGCAGCGTGTTCTTGTCGAGCGTGAGGGCTTCCAGTTCGCGGATGGCGAACAGGATGAGCGTCCCGCCCGGGGTTTCGTAGCAGCCGCGGGACTTCATGCCCACGAAGCGGTTCTCCACCAGGTCGATGCGCCCCACCCCGTGCTCCGCGCCGATGCGGTTCAATTCCTCCAGCAGCTCGAAGGCCTTCATCTTGCGGCCGTTCACCGAAACAGGAACGCCCATTTCGAACCCGATGGTCACCGCACCGGGTTTATCGGGCGCTTCGGCCGGGCTCTTGGTGAGCATCCAGATATCGTCCGGCGCGGCGTTGGCGGGGTCTTCGAGCGCGCCGCCTTCGTGCGAGATGTGCCAGATGTTGCGGTCGCGGCTGTAGATCTTGGTGGTGGTGGCGGAGATGGGGACGTTGTGCGCGCGGGCGTACTCGATGGCGTCCTCGCGGGAGACGATGTCCCACTCGCGCCAGGGGGCGATCACCGGGAGATGCGGCGCCAGGGCTTTGTAGGTGAGCTCGAACCGCACCTGGTCGTTGCCCTTCCCGGTGCAGCCGTGGGCCAGCGCGTCGCAGCCCGTGGCCAGCGCCACTTCCACCTGCTTTTTGGCCAGCAGCGGGCGGGCGATGGAAGTGCCCAGCAGGTACTTGTGTTCGTACACGCCGCCCGAACGGACCAGCTTCCAGAGGTATTCGGAGACAAATTCCTCCCGCATGTCCTCGACGTGAACTTCCGAGGCGCCGGTTTTCAGGGCCTTGGCTTCGAGTCCGCTCAGTTCATCGGCGCCCTGGCCGATATCGCCGCAAACGGCCACGACCTCGCAGCCGTAATTCTCCTTGAGCCACGGAATGATGACCGAGGTATCCAGCCCGCCCGAGTAGGCGAGCGCTACTTTTTTGGGTTTTTGCATAAGAAAATAAGCTATCAGCCATCAGCTGTCAGCTTTCAGCTAAAACCTTTCAGCCGCCGGCCGCAGGCCGGGCGCCTCAGGCTGACAGCTGAAAGCTGACCGCTGATGGCTGCCTTTCAAAGCATCATCAGCAACAGCGCCTTTTGCGCGTGCAGCCGGTTTTCGGCCTGGTCGAAAACTACCGAGCGGCCGCATTCCATGATCGCATCGCTCACCTCCTCGCCGCGTTTCGCCGGGAGGCAATGCATGAACACGGCGTCGGGCCGCGCCAGGCCGAACAGGGCGTCGTTCACCTGGTATTCGTGGAACGCCCTGCGGCGGATGACGGCCTCCTGCTCCTGGCCCATGCTGGTCCAAACGTCGGCGTAAACCGCGTGCGCCCCGGAGACGGCCTGCGCCGCATCGTGCGTCACCACCAGCGACGCTCCGGAAACGGCGGCCAGCCCCTCGGCCTGCGCCACGATATCGGGGTTCGGCAGGTACCCCCGCGGGCAGCCGAGCGCGAAATCCATGCCCAGCCGCAGCGCCGTCAGCATCAGCGAGTGCGCCACGTTGTTCCCATCGCCCACGAAGGCCAGCTTGAGCCCGTCCAGTTCCCCGAAGCGCTCCCGGATGGTCTGCATGTCGGCCAGCGCCTGGCAGGGGTGAAAAAGGTCGCTCAAGGCGTTGATGACCGGCACGGACGACCACTCCGCCAATCCTTCGATCGTCGTCTGGGAAAACACCCGGGCCACGATCCCGTTCACCCAGCGGTCCAGGTTGCGCGCAATATCCTTGAGCGGCTCGCGCACGCCGATGGGCCCTTCGAGCGAGAGCGAATCGCCGCCCAACTGCTTGATGGCCAGCTCGATCGTGAGCCGCGTGCGCAGCGATGGCTTCTCGAACAGCAGCGCGATGGACTTACCCGCCAGGGCGCTGGCGTATTCCCGGGGCGAGCGCTTCACATCGGAAGCCAGGCGCAACAGGTAATGGAGTTCCTCATCCGCGAGGTCCAGGTCGCGCAGCAGGTCCGGCGCGCTCATTTTGACCGTGGGTGCGTGGGAGAGCCGGGTCATCGGGGCGTCCTCGTCCGCTGAATGATTATGCACTTAGATGAATAATAATACACAGATGGATGATTTGTCAAATCGCGGCGCACGCTGAAGCGTACCGTCGTGGGCTTCAGCCCACGGGCAGCCCAGACGGCGAGTTGAAAC
>JAIQFU010000358.1 GCA_020073115.1 Terriglobia bacterium | reverse complement strand
GGCGGCGTCGCGGCGCTGCCCGGGGTGGAGCGGGGCGCCCATCGTCGCCAGCCCGACCGCGACCCCCTCGCGGGCAAGCCCCCGCGCCAGTTCGAGTGCGTAGGTCCATACGCCACCCACCGTGTCGGCCGTCATCAGGATGCGTCTAACGCCCATCACCCAACTCGAGTTGGACCAGAGAAACCGGCTTCTGCTCCTGGATGTCGCTGAATGCCGCGTTCACCTGGAGATAATCCGAGTGGGCCCGCTCCCACGCCTGGTCGTCGGCGTCGCCCCACTTACGCGTATATTCGGGCGAACCGGGATAGACGAAGAGCGGCACGGGCTTGTTGGCCCACACGCCATGTTCCCGAAGGCGGGCGCGCCACGCTTCCACGGCTTCCAGGTCGTCTTCCGCCATTTCCAGCAGGTTCGCCTGGACGAACGGGATACGGCCCTTGGCGAAGATCAGCCGGTCGGCCAATTGGGTGGTGGAGAGCCGGCATTTCTTGTCCAGCAGAGCGCGGCCTTCCTCGGTGATGCTCTCCACCCCCGCTTCCACCGACACGCAGCCGGCTCGGCCCAGCAAGTCCAGCATTTCCGTGCTCCACAGGTCGATGCGCGTCTGCATCCCGAACTTGAGGCGGCGCGGGACGAGCGCTTCGAGTAGTGGCCGGTTGGGCAGGAAGATCTCGTCGATGAAGTAGACATACTCCACGCCGGCCGCGAGCAACCCGTCCAGCTCTTGCAACACGATTTCCAGCGGCCGGCGGCGGAAATCGTCGCGGAAATTGTCCTTGGCGCAGAAGGTGCAGTGGTAGGGGCACCCGCGCGAGGCTTCCATTTCGGCCCCCGGGCCGGCGGGATCGGCTTCGAAACGGTGGTGGTGATGGCGGTGCAAGGCGAGCAGGTCGCGGTCCCACGCCAGCGCGGGGAGGGCGTCCATATCGCACGCATGCGGCCCGCCGGTGATCACGGCTTCGCCGCCGCGCCAATAGCACAGCGACGGAACGCCGCTCCAGTCGCCGGCCAATAGCGGCAGGATGTCTTCGCATTCGCCCAGCGCCACGGCGTCGGCGCCCAGCTTGCGCAGAGTGGTGCGCGGCGTGGTGGAGGCGTGCGGTCCAACCACAATCAGCTTTCCCCCCACGTCGCGAACCAGCTCCGCGGTCTCCCGCGGAACCCGCAATTCCGGCGGCGCGCAGCGCCAGAACAGATAGCTGGGAGCCGAGGTGACCACCGTGAAATCGGGGCGGAAGCCGGCGACGCGCCTCCGGATCTCCTCCGGCGCGAGTCCCTCGAGTTGGCCGTCCACCAGCAGCGCCTCGTGCCCGGCGCGTTCCAGCAGCGCGCGCGCGTACCCGTATTCCAGGGGGAGGTGCGGCTCCCGGCACCCGAAGTAGATGCTGCCTTCGAAACTCCAGGCCGGATTGACCAAGGCGTACCGCATCATCCCACCATCAGGCCGCGCAGGGCCAGTTCGGCGCGGGCGTCCGGAACCCGTCCCGGAGCGAACTGCTGCTTTTCCAGCCACGACGCCAGGCTTACGATGCCTTCGTCCAACCCGATCTGCGGCTTGTACCCCAGAACCTCGCGCGCCAGGGTGATGTCGGCGAAACAATGGCGGATGTCGCCCACCCGGTATTTGCCCGTGATCTCGGGCCGGATGGCGTCTTTGCCCAAGGCGGCGGCCATGCGCTCCGCCACCGAGCGAATGGTGTACCGCCGGCCGCTGCCCACGTTAAACGCGCTCCCCGCGGCCTTGGGCGACTCCAAGGCCAGCCGCAACGCCCGCGCTATATCGTACACGCTGACGAAATCGCGCTGCTGAAAACCGTCCTCGAATATAACCGGCGCCTTACCGTGAAGTATCCTCGAGGCGAAGATCGCCAGCACCCCGGTGTAGGGGTTCGATAACGCCTGGTTCGGTCCATAGACGTTGAAGAACCGCATAGCGACCGCCGGTATGTTGTACGCGCGGCCGATCATCAGGCACATGCGTTCCTGATCGAACTTGTTGAGCGCGTAAATGGACGCGAGGCGCGCGGGCTTGTTCTCCGGCGTCGGAATGGGCGAGAGCTCCTCGCCGTTGGCGTCCCGGACCTGCCAGTCGCCGGCTTTGAGCTGGTGAATCGGGCGTTCCTCCACAACGCGGGTGGAACCGTCGGGCGCCTTGTACAATCCTTCGCCGTAAATGCTCATGCTGGAGGCCACCACCAGCCGGCTTACCGGCCTTTCGATGAGCGCTTCCAGCAGCACCGCGGTCCCCAGGTTGTTGACGCTCATGTACTCTTCGATCTGGTACATGCTTTGGCCGACCCCCACCGCCGCGACCAGGTGATAGACGGCTTCCACGCCCTGTAGGGCTTTGCGCACCGCGGCTGGGTTGCGGATATCCCCGACTTGCAGCTCCACCTGCGGGTCCAGGTACTGTGGGCGCTTCTTTCCGGGCCCGTGAACCTGCTCCGAAAGATTGTCGAGCGCGCGGACCCGATAGCCATGCTCCAGCAGCTCGTTGCACAAATGCGAACCGATGAAACCGGCTCCCCCCGTTACCAGTATTTGTTTTCTCATCCTCTCGTCTCTCTCTTGCCGGCGATCCCGTGCGGAGCGCCGGAAGGTACTTACCTTTTTCCATGACAACGGGTATGGGGGTCTAAAATCAATCGTGCGTTGTTTTGTCGTTAACCGCCGCGGTGCGCAAGCTGTCTGCGAATACACGGGGCAGGGTAGTCGATAAAAAAACGGCGGCCCGCCATGGGTATTTGCCCACAACGGGCCGCCGAATGAGCCGCGCCGGCAGTGCGCGGGCCTCAGCCCGCCGTTCTGGTTTTTGGATTGCCCGACGCCCCCTGCTGCGCGGATTGCGCCGCGGGGCACTCCTTCGCGTGTCGATCGAAATCGGCGCGGTTGATGAACTGTTTACCACAGGCGCAAACCATCGTGCCTTTCTGTTCCTGAGGCATTGACTATCTCCTTTCAGCGCTGAGACCGCTCCCCGCGGTCGCGGCCCTGAAAACGCAAACAGAGCCGCGCCGCAGGGAGACGGGCTGGGTTCCTACAGCCCGCCTCCGCCGCCGCTCTTCAGAGTGCGGTTGCGGTCGCGGTCGAACCTTCCTTCGCGTTCGCGGCGGTCGAGCTCGTCGGTTTTGCCCGTCACGTCCGCCTCCCAATAGGGCGTGTACCCGTAATACTTGAAGATCTGCGAGCCCCACTGCGGATCCGCCATATCGGGCCAGTTGTCCTTGTCGAACCCCGGAGCGTTCTTCAACATTTCTTTATCCACGTTGAGAATGAACTCCTTATCACGCTCATTCAGGGTCAACGCCTGCCAGGGGACGGCGAACAGCTTGTCCCCCATCCCGAGAAAGCCGCCGAAGGAAAGAACCGCGTAGGCCACCCGCCCGGTGGGCACATCCAGCATGATTTCTTTGACTTTCCCGAGATCTTCGCCCGCGGTGTTCCGTACCGTGTCGCCGGCCAGCGTTCCGCAGGACATCACCCGTCTATAGTTGCGGCTCTCATCCCAATCCGCATCGCTTCTCGTTGAAACATTTTCTATTTCTCGCGCCATATGTTCTCCTCCTTTTTGTTCGTTGTTCCATGCGCGCCGCTCAGCGCGCTTCCCGTAAGTGCAAGGGCTCATCCAGACGGAAGTTGAGGACCGTTTCAGCAGGGACACGGATCTCTTTGCCCTTCGTGAGCACTTGCGCGCCGCCGCCGGCCGCCGCGCCCGCCAACGCTCCGATGGCCGCCCCCTTGCCACCGCCGGCCAAGGCCCCGATCAGCGTCCCGAGCACCGCGCCGCCGCCGACGTACTCCGCCGTACGCTTGTTCTTGCCGATTCCGTTGGCGCCAGACTGGTTGACGTCCTCGGTGCTGACCATGTACCGCCGCCCGTTCACGCGAACAGACTGGAGATCGAGCACCAGATCGCCATTGTTCAGCGTGCCGCCGGAAGTGATCCGGCGAACTACGAGGTCCGCTTCCGATCCGCGCGGGACCACGACGTTGCCCGACGGGTCCACCACGTCCTCGGCGATCCTCGCCGGGTAGCTTCGGCCTTCCGCCGCCGATTGGGAATTAATGTCCTGGTCGGTGCGCACCGCGATCTGCGTGCCCGGCTGCAATACCGCCCAGTCGCCGGCGCTGCGGTTCGCCGTATTGTTGTTGTAGTCGCCGTTTTCCCTGTTGTTGATGGAGTTGCTGTTATAGCGGTCGTTGTTCTGGTAAGGATTCCCGTTTCGCCCGCCGTTCGCGGGCGCGTTGACGTTGTCGAAATCCAGTGTCTGAACCTGATTCACGTCGAAGCTGCGGCGCACGCCATTGTCATCCAGAAAAACAATGTTCCGGGATGAACCGCTGACAAACTGTCCGTAGACCACGGTTCCGTCCCGGAGCGTGAGCCGCGCCGCGAATAGCCCCAGCGGAAAAAGGGCCACGAGGGCCGCCAGCGCGAATTTCCGCATAGTTACCTCCGCACGCCAAAGGTGCAATCGCGGGGCCAGAGCAGTAGCGTTCGTGACGGGAAAAGAGATGGATCTATGTAGGGGGGAGGGGGCAGGCGATACGGGCCGGACCACCGGGAAAAAACTTCAGAGCTTCAGGCGGCCCGAGCCCTGGCCGCGGAAGACCGGGGCATTGCGTTCGCGCCGGAGCTCGAGCACCAGGTTCATGACCATCCGCTCGATCTCATCCCGCACGGCGCAATGCTCCTCGTAATTCAGGGACACAGGGTCCCTGACATCCCAGTTCCGGACGGGCGCCTCGAACCTGCCGGGAAGCGCCTCGCCGCTCATGTTCACGATCAAATCGAACTGCGAACGGCCCAGTTGGCGGATATGTTTCGGGAACTGGCCGCGCAGGTCGAGGTTCTTCTCGGACATGGCTCGCAGCGTGTTCGCCGGAAGGGCGTCGGCAGGGTACAGGCCGGCGCTGGCGGGGGCCACGACGTCGCTGCCGTAGGCCCGCGCGAAGGCCTCCGCCATCTGGCTCCGGCAGGCGTTCCCGATGCACACGAAAAGCACACGTTTGGGCGAATCGTTCACAACTTCTCCATAAAGAGCCCGTGCACCCGCGGATCGGCGGTCAGCTCGGGATGGAACGTCGCCACCAGGTGCGGCCCCTGCTCCACCAGGACCGGATCGCCGCCATACCGCGCCAGAACGCGCGCGCCTTTCCCTACCCGGCGGATTTTCGGCGCCCGTATGAAAACGGCTTCGAGCGAACCCGCTCCGGCGCGCTCCTGGAACTCCGGCTCCGGATGGAGCGCCGCCACGCGGCTGTCCAACTGCCGGCCGTACGCGTTGCGCTCCACCTCGATATCCATCAGTCCCAGGCTATCCTGTTCGGGATTGAGGACGCGTCCGGCCATCAGGATGGCGCCCGCGCAGGTGCCGAACACCGGCTTGCGGCGGCCGAACTCGCGGAGCGCTTCCAGCATCCCGTCGTAACGCAATAATTTGAGCATGGTGGTGCTTTCGCCCCCGGGGATGACCAGGCCATCCAATCCGGCGAGCTGTTCGCGATCGCGTACGAAGACCGCTTCCGCGCCCGCGCGCTCCAGCGCCGCGCCGTGCGCCGCGAAATCGCCCTGCAGCGAGAGCACCCCCACCCTTTTCATTACCAGCCCCGCGTTTGCAGCAGCTGCGATTCCTGCATCTTGGAGATATCCAGCCAGGGCATGGCATCGCCCA
>JAIQFU010000357.1 GCA_020073115.1 Terriglobia bacterium | reverse complement strand
GGAACCATGCCTCTCCAATCGGTTTCTGCGAGTTCGGGAACCAGGGCGCCAGGCGGGTCTTGCCCCAAACCTTTTCGCGAAGGGAGGGGGTAAGGCGGATGGGTTCATGCATCTTCTTTGCAGTCGGCTGCTGTCAGGCTGCGGAAAAACGCCAATGGGCCACGGATGAACACGGATAAACACGGATTCAAAACTAAGTCTTATCCGTGTTCATCCGTGGCCCATTCGTTCGGTGAGCCTTTTCCGCATCCTGCTACGAATTCTCCACGATAAACCGATGAATCCGCTCCAGGCCGCGCTCCAGGTCGCGTATCGGGGCGGCGTAGGAAATACGGATATGCCGGTCCGTGCCGAAGGCTTCCCCGGGGACCACCGCCACGCGGGCTTCCGCCAGCAGGCGCCCGGCGAATTCGAGCGTGTTCCGGATCCCGTTCTTTCCCAGCGCCGCCGATACATTGGGGTACGCATAAAAAGCGCCGCTCGGCGTGACGCACGTGACTCCGGGGATGGCGCGCAGCCGCTCCAGGACGAAATCGCGCCGCCGCCGGTATTCCGCCAGCATAACGCCCACGGATTCCTGCGGCCCGAGCATCGCCTCTACCGCGGCTTTCTGCGAAATCGAGGCCGGGTTGGAAGTCGAATGGCTCTGCAGCTTGGTCATGGCCGCCACCACGGGAGCGGGCGCCAGGGCATAGCCGATGCGCCAGCCGGTCATGGCGTAAGTCTTGGAAAGCGAACCCGCCACCAGAACGGTTCCCCGGGCCTCCGGCGCGGAGGCGATGGAAAACGGCTCGCCCTCGTACAAGAACCGGCCGTAGCACTCGTCGGTCAGCAGGTAGATGCCCCGCGCGGCAGTCAGCCGCAGGATTTTCTCGAACTCGCCGCGTTCGATCACCGCGCCGCTGGGGTTCGAGGGCGAGTTGACCACCAGCATTTTCACGCGGGCGGTGAGATAGGGCTCGAGCATCGACGCTGTCAGCCGGAACGCGTTGCGCTCCTCCGCCTCCACGAAAACGCAGCGGGCGCCGGCGTAGTGCACCACGTCTTTGTACGTGACCCAGTACGGCGCGGGGATCACCACCTCGTCGCCGGGATTGAGGAGGGCCTGCGTGAGGCTGAAAACCGCGTACTTGCCACCCACCGTCACGATGCACTCGGAGGGTTCGTAGGCGGTCCCGAAATCACGCGCGTGGCGCTCGCAAATGGCCTTCCGCAGTTCGGCGGTCCCGGGCGCCGGCGTGTATTTCGTGAAGCCCTCTTCGATGGCCCGGATGGCCGCCCGCCGGATGTTCTCGGGCGTGGCGAAATCGGGCTCTCCCGCTCCAAAATCGAATACCTCGACGCCCGCCGCGCGAAGCTTTTCGGCATCCATCGCCACCTTCATCGTGGAGGAAACGCTGATGGAAGCAATACGTTCTGCGATCGGATCCCTGGCTGCCTGCATGCGATTCGACTACGCCCCTCTGCTCCTGCTTTTAAAACGGCTCCGCATCCGCGCCTCCACCGAGGGGGGCACGAGTCCGGAGATATTTCCACCCAGGCTGAAGACCTCTTTAACCAGCCGCGAGCTGATGAACGAATAGGCCTCGTTGGCCATCATGAAAACGGTTTCGATATCGGGTCGCAGGCGGCGGTTCATCAACGCCATCTGCAGCTCGTACTCGTAGTCGGAGATGGCCCGGATGCCGCGCACCAGCGCCGTGGCGGAATGCGCCGCGGCATGCTCCACCAGAAGACCATCGAAGGAATCCACCTCCACGTTGGGGTAGACGTGGACCACCTCGCGGAGCATGTCCATCCGCTCTTCCACGGTGAAGAGCGGCTCCTTGCGCTCGTTCCGCAAAATGGAGACAATCAGCCGGTCGAAGAGCCGCGAGCCGCGCTGGATCAGGTCCAGGTGGCCGTTGGTGATGGGATCGAACGATCCGGGATAGACGGCGACGCGATCGGGAAGCTTCCGGGCCAATTGTTCACCTTCTACCAGTAATGTAATAATTCTAGCGGATACGGTTCCCTTCCGGGGCCGCAAGGAAGGCGGCATGCGAATCGGCAGGCTGGTTCTCTTCGCGTTTCTGGCGCCGGGGCTGGCGGCGGCCCAGGATTTGCCGCCGGAAGTACTGCTGCTCGCCCGGGTGAAGGCGCGTCTGCGCGAAGCCCTGGCCAAGCTCCCGGACTACGCCTGCCTGGAGACAATCCAGCGCTTTCACAAGCGGCCCGGGCAGCAGTTGGAGCCGCTCGACACGATCCGGCTGGAAGTGCTCTACGCCGGGGGGAGCGAGTTCTATGGATCTCCCGGGGGCCGCCGGTTCGGCGAGGAGAACCCCAGCGCGTTCATCGCCAGCGGCGCAATCGAAAACGGAGCGTTCGCCCTGCACCTGAAAACGGTGTTCCTGAACGGCCACGCGGTGATCCGGTATTCCGGCGAAGAGGACCTCGCGGGGCGCCGGACAGCCCGGTACGACTACGTAATTTCTCCGGTGTTCAGCGGCTATCAAATCGAGTCGGATGGCTCCTCCGGAGTGGCGGGCATGAAGGGTTCGGCCTGGGTGGATCCGCAGTCGCTCGACATGCGGCGCCTGGAGGTCCGCGCCTATGAAATCCCGCCCACGGTCCCCGTCGAAGACGTTGCGAGCGTCGTGAACTACGCGCCGATGCAGATCGGCGGCGCGAGCCTGGTGCTGCCGCAGAGCGGAAGCCTGGCCCTGCGGAAGGCCTCCGGCGAAGAGGACCGGAACCTTCTGGAGTTCACCCAATGCCGGGCGTTCCGTGCGGAAAGCACGATTCGTTTCGGAGAAGCGCCGGAAACGGGGGAGTCTGTCGTCGAAGGGAGAGGAGCAACCGCGGTCCGGGCGGAAGCCGGGCGACTCCTTCCCGCCGGCATTCCGGTGACCGTGGCGCTCGCCGCGCCCGTGAACGAGCGCCTGTTCGTCGGCGCGGTGCTGGAGGGCAGGACCGCGGAAGCGGTGGTCTCACGCGGCGAAATACTGATCTCCCAAGGCGCCGCGGTGCGGGGGCGCGTACGGCGCCTGGAACACCATGCGGAAGGAGACTACTTCGCGGTGGGGGTGGAGTTCACCGAAATCGATACCGGCGCCGCCACCTTCCGGTTCTATGCCGATCTGAGGAGCGTGGACCCGCTCCCCGGGTTCGAATGGACGCTCCCGGAGAGCAAGACGGTAACGCGCGAAGTCGGCCCGGGCGTGCGCATTTGGTCCACCAACGGCTCCACCGTCAGCTTGCCGGATCTGCCCGGCGTCGGTTCCTTTTTCATTCGCGGGGACCGGTTCGAGCTGCCCAAGGGCTTCAAAACCGTATGGCGCACGCTTTCACCGAAGTAGATCGGACCGGCGGCGTACAATCGTGTCTGTGAACCCACGGAAGATACTGGTCACGGGCGGCGCCGGCTACATCGGCTCCCAGACCGTCCGCCTGCTGCTCGCGCAGGGATACGACGTCGCGGTGGTCGACGACCTCTCGAAAGGCCATCGCCACAACGTGCCTGCCGGCAAACTCTACGAGCTGAACCTGTGCAATGGCAGCGCGTTATCCGAACTGATGCGGCAGATGCGCTTCGACGCGGTGATCCACTTCGCCGCATTCATCGCCGTAGGCGAATCCATGCGCGAACCGGCGCGGTACTTCGGGAACAACGTGGTCGGCTCGCTGTCGCTGCTGAAGGCCATGGCTGAAACCGGCCCCCGGCATATCGTGTTTTCCTCCACCGCGGCGGTCTACGGAGAACCGCCCGAATCGCCTATCCGCGAGGATTTTCCGATCCGCCCGGTGAACCCGTACGGGGAGTCCAAGGTGATGGTGGAGACCATGCTGCGGTGGTTCGACGAGATCCACCACATCACCAGCGTGTGCCTGCGTTACTTCAACGCCTCCGGGGCCGATCCGGAAGGGCGGCTGGGCGAAGAACACGAGCCCGAGACGCACCTGATCCCCCTCGTGCTGCGGGCGGTCATGACCGGCGAGCCCATCACCATCTTCGGCCAGGATTACGAAACCCCGGACGGCACCTGCATCCGCGATTACATCCACGTGGACGACCTGGCGCAGGCGCACATCCTGGCGTTGGAGTATCTGATCGCCGGCGGCGAGTCGGACCAGTTCAACGTTGGCACCGGGACGGGCCACACGGTCATGGAGGTGGTGCGGGCCGTGGAGGAGGTAACGGGCAAGAAGGTCCCGTATGTGATCGGCCCCCGGCGCGCGGGAGACTCGCCGGCGCTGGTCGCGGCGTCAAACAAGCTGCGCACCGCGCTCGGCTGGAAGCCGCAATACGCGGACCTGCGGACCATCGTGGACCACGCCTGGAAATTCGCGCGGCGGGGGCGCCGGTAGAAAATCGCCCGTTCTTTATCTTCCTGCCGCCTGCTTCTGCCGCAGGTACGAATCGTCTCCCGTAATCCAGTCCTGCCGGATCGGTGAAAAGATCTCGATGATCACGGTGTCTTCCAGCGCCTCGTTCCCGTGCGGGACATCGGGGCCTACGTGCAGGAAGTCGCCGGCCTTGAGTTCCTTGATCTCGCCGTCCAGGTTGAAGCTCACCCGGCCCGATTCAATCATCGTGATCTGATCGTTGATATGATGGTGCATCGCCACCACGTTTCCCTTGTCGAAGCGGAAGCGCGCCACGGTGATACCTTTGCCGTGTAGCGCCCTACGCCCGGCGAGCGGGTTGAGCGCATCTTCAGGAATGTCGTTCCAGGTGTAGGTTTGCATGGCGGGATTTTAGCACCATAGCGGCCGGCCGTTCGGGTTTTGGGCCTGAATCCGCCGAGGTCCGCAAACATCTAGTAACTACAGGGTTTAAACCGGGAGGAGAAACTTGTCCCAAACCATTGGATTTATCGGCCTCGGCATCATGGGAAAACCCATGGCGCGGAATCTTCTCAAGGCGGGCTACAAGGTCGTGGTCTACGATGTTGTGGCGGCCGCCGTGGAGGAACTGGCGGGCGCGGGCGCGGGGCGCGCGTCGTCTTCCAAGGACGCGGCGGCGCACGCGGGAATCGTCATCACCATGCTCCCCGACGGCCCCGACGTGGAGAAAGCGGTCTTGAGTTCCGGCGGCGTCCTGGAAGGCGCGCGCCAGGGGACGCTGCTCATCGACATGAGCTCGGTGAGCCCGCTGGTATCGCAGAAAGTCGCCGCCGCCTGCGGGAAGAAGGGCGTGAATTTTCTGGATGCCCCGGTCAGCGGAGGAGAGCCCAAGGCCATCGACGGCACGCTGGCCATCATGGTGGGCGGCGAGCCCGAGGCGTTCGATAAGGCGCGGCCGGTACTGGAAAAGATGGGCTCCACCGTCACGTTCACCGGCCCCGCGGGAGCCGGCAATGTCACCAAACTAGCCAACCAGATCATGGTGGCCTGCAATATCGCCGCCATGGGCGAAGCGCTGGCGCTGGCCACGCGCGCGGGCCTTGACCCGGAGGTGGTCTTCAATGCGGTGAAAGGCGGGCTCGCGGGCAGCACCGTGTTGAACGCGAAAGCGCCCATGGTGATCGCCCGCAACTTCAAGCCGGGGTTCCGCATCCGGCTCCACCATCGCCGCCGAATCGGCCAAAGTCTCATTGCCCCTCACCAGCCTGGTACAACAAATGCTCATGGCGCTCATGAACGAGGGCAAGGGGCAACTGGATCATTCCGCGATCGTGACCTTTATCGAACAGATGGCCGGCGTGGAAATCGCCAAACCGGCGGAAAAAGAACACGACCGTATCGCGGCGGACTGAGCGCCGCCGGCGCGCGGGTTTTGGCGCCGGTTCTTTTGCCCGAGGACAAAACAACCGGCGGCGAGAACCGACCTGCCGGCGGTACTCCCTTACATGTCCAGGTTCTGTTTCGCCCAGGCGATGCACTGGTTGTTGTAGTCGTCTTCGGCTTTGACCTGCGCCTCCGGCGCCAGCCCGGCGATTCTGGGCAGGGGTTTCGCGGGCTTGTTCTTCTTCACCAGGGCCAGCACTTTGGCCAGGTCGCGGCCCGGCAGCGGGCTGTAGGAATCGTCGAACGTGGCCCAGTACCTGGCGGTGTACACCGGGATCTTCAGCGGATCGCGGGTGATCATCTCCAGGTCGAAGATCATGTTCGGGTCCTTTTTGCGCAGGATCTGGACCATCTGTTTGATGTCCAGGAAACCTTCGCCCATGGGGACTTCGGACAGCAGGAACCCGTCCTCGTACTCCTCCACCGCCATGTCTTTGATATGGGCAAAGAGGATGTGCGGCAGCAGGGTGTTCAGCGTGTCCATGGGGTCTTCGCACAGCGAAATGTTGTTGCCGAAATCGAGGCACACGCCAAGGTACTCGCTGCCCGCGCGTTTCAGCCAGGCGGCCTGCTCGGCCGCGCGCCAGCCCTTGTGATTCTCGATGCCGACGGGAAGCTTGTATTTGCGCAGAATCGGCTCGGCGGTCTCCATCTGTTTCTGGCAGCGCTCGAACATGGCCTTCCAGGGCTCGACGGCGGCGAAATCCTCGTAGCGCCGCCCCGTCATGGCCGCGTGCGTGGCGGTAGCGCCGGCTTCTTTGACGGCTTTCACCTGCGCCTCGAAGTTCGACAGGTCGCCGCCCGGCTGGGGCCAGGGGACGTCGATGATGAGGTGAAAGCCATACTCCTCGATGCGCGCGCGGAGCTTCTTCACGGCTTCCGGGTCGGTCGACGGAATCCGCGACATCTGCACGCCTCCGAGGCCGATATTATGGCAGTGCTCGATAATGTCGAACGGGGGAGGGCCGCCCGGGGCGGGGCCCGTACCGCGGCCGCCGGGGGCGGCGCCGGGACCGCGCCCGCCGAAACCGCCACGGCCGCGCCCGCCACTCGACCGTATCGAGAATGCCGTGGGGGCCCCGCCCATGCGGCGAAAGTTCGGCGCGGCCTCCGCCGAAGTGGTCGATGCCAGCCACGCCGGGGCCGCACCGGCCAGCGCCAGAATCTGTCTGCGTGTGGTCATGATGCCTTCCCTTTCAGACCGTAGTCCACGGATATAATAGCTTGCGGCGCGCCGGAGCACGACCGGCAGGTTGAGCCGCGGCGGGCGGGCGCTGATGGCCGCGCGGTTTCCGGCCAGGAGTTCCAGTACCGGGGCTACCGGCACATTTTCCCCCAAATCGGGCTTGTCCTGAGGCTCTCGAATATCGCAATATAAACTGCGGGTCCATCATGGCTTCTGAGAAACCTCACCGCTGTCCGAGTTGCGGCAACCGGGAAGCCCGGCCTTCGCAGATGCGCAGGCCCGTGATGGATTCGGTGATGCAGTTGCTTCGCCTGGCCCCGTATCGCTGCCGGGTTTGCGGGCTGCGATTTTACGAACAGGAAGAGGCGAACCCGCGGGAGACTCCCATGGCGCGGAGCGGCGCGGCCGGCGGCGGGCACTGAGCCGGACCTGCGTTTCACCACGATGCTAGACTCGGTACTTAATGGCAAAAGCGACGTATTTAGAGTGCAGCGTCTGCAACCACAAGACGGACGCGGGCAAGCCGGCGAATCTCTGTCATTGCGGCGCCCCGCTGCTGGTCCGGTACGACCTCGATGAAATCCGGCGCCGATGGCGCAGGCGGGACGTTTCCAACGGCCCGTCCACCATGTGGCGGTACGCGCCGGTCCTCCCCGCCGCGGACGAGGCGGTGGTTTCGCTGGGCGAGGGCTGGACTCCGCTGCTCCGTTCGCGCCGCCTGGGCGCCCGGCTCGGCGCCGATATGCTCTGGATCAAAGACGAGGGCCTGAACCCGACCGGCTCGTTCAAGGCCCGCGGCCTCTCCTGCGCCATTTCCATGTGCGTCGAGCTGGGGATTCGCAAGGCGGCCATCCCCTCCGCCGGAAATGCGGCCAGCGCACTCGCCGCCTATGCCGCCGCCGCCCATATCGAAGCCCACATCTTTATGCCGGCGGACGTGCCCCAGGCGAATTACCTGGAGTGTAAGGCATACGGCGCCTGCGTCACCCTGGTGGACGGTCTGATCAGCGATTGCGGCCGGATGGTGGCGGAGCGCGCTCCCGCGGAAGGCTGGTTCGACGTCAGCACCCTCAAGGAGCCATATCGCATCGAAGGGAAGAAGACCATGGGCTACGAGGTCGCCGAGCAGATGGAGTGGGAGCTGCCCGACGCGATCTTCTATCCTACCGGCGGCGGGGTCGGCCTGATCGGGATGTGGAAGGCCTTCGACGAGATGGAAAAGCTGGGCTGGATCGGTTCGCGGCGGCCGAAAATGATCGCGGTGCAGGCCGAAGGCTGCCAGCCGATCGTGCGCGCCTGGCAGGAGAACGAGCGCCACAGCCGGTTTTTCGAGAATGCCAGCACGCTGGCCGCGGGATTGCGCGTACCCAAGCCGCTGGGCGATTTCCTGGTGCTCGATGCCGTGCGCGCCAGCGGAGGCGCGGCGGTGGCGGTGAGCGACGGCGAAATTCTGGACGCCGGCGTGACCCTGGCGTCCGACGAGGGCATCTACGCCGCCCCCGAAGGCGCCGCCTGCGTCGCGGCGCTGGAAAAACTGCTGGCTTCCGGCTTCCTGAAGCGTACGGACCGCATCGTACTGTACAATACCGGGACCGGCTTGAAGTATCCGGAAGCGTACTCCACGCGTTTTCCGCGCGCCGCCTCCGGCGAACAGGACAAGCTGGGCGGCCTGATCACGCCACGATGAAAGCGATCGCTCTGGCAGCTCTCGATGCGGTTGCGCGCCGCGGCGTCGCATACGCCGATGTACGCGCGGTCGAGATCGGCGAGCGCGAGGTCAGCACCAAGAACGGCCGCCCCGGCCACGTCTCCAGCACGGAATCGCGGGGCGTCGGGATTCGCGCGCTGGTGTCCGGCTGCTGGGGGTTCGCCGCCACGGACGACCTCTCGCGGGAGGGCGTCGAAGCCGCCGCCGGGCTGGCCATCGAAATCGCCCGGGCCAGCGCATCGGCGCGCCGCGAGGAAGTCCGGCTGGTCCCGGAGGAGAAGTACGAGGCGGAATGGGTATCCCCCTGGAGCATCGACCCGTTCACCATTCCCGTAGACCGGAACCTCGCTACTCTACTGGCCGTGGATGAGGAATTGCGCCGTGTGGCCGGGGTGAGCCTGGCCGAGGCGTCCATGCATTTCGAACGCCGGCGGCAGGTGTTCGCTTCCACTGCCGGCAGCCTCATCGACCAGACCCGCGTCACCAGCGGCGCCGGGTTTTCCGCCCTCAGCTACAAGCAGGGCGAGATTCAGCGCCGCTCTTACCCCAACTCCTTCGGCGGGCAGTATCAGTTGAAAGGCTACGAGCTCGTGGAGGAACTGCGCCTGCTCGAAAACGCGCCGCGCGTGGCGGAAGAAGCCGTCGCGCTGCACGGCGCGGACCAGTGCCCCGAAGGCGAATTCGACCTGATCCTCGACAGCTCCCAACTCGGGCTCCAGATCCACGAATCCATCGGCCATCCCATCGAGCTCGACCGCGTGCTGGGCAGCGAGGCGAACTACGCCGGCATGAGCTTCCTCACGCTCGACCAGTTGGGGCGCCTCGCATACGGCTCGGAAATGGTGAACGTGGTGTGCGACGCCCGCGTGGAGCACGGCCCCGGCCTGGGTACGTTCGCCTTCGACGACGAAGGCGTTCCGGCGCAGCGCACGGAGATCATCCGCGCCGGGCGATTCACCGGGTACATGACGTCGCGCGAGACCGCCGCCACCGTGGGCGCCGCGCGGTCCAATGGCTGCATGCGCGCCGACGGCTGGGCGCGGCTGCCCCTCATCCGTATGACCAACGTGAGCCTGGAGCCCGGGGCGCAAACCCTGGAAGAGGTGTTCGGGGCGGACCACGCCATTTACATGGAGACCAACCGGAGTTGGTCCATCGACGACAAGCGCTACAACTTCCAGTTCGGGTGCGAAATCGGCTGGGAGATCCGCAACGGCAAGCGCGTCCGCATGCTCAAGAACCCGAGCTATAGCGGAATCACCACCGAGTTCTGGAACCGCTGCGCCGCCATCGCCGGGCGCGAGCACTGGACCCTGTGGGGCGTGCCCAACTGCGGCAAAGGCCAGCCGGAGCAGGTGATGGGCACCGGCCATGGCGCCAGTCCCGCGCGTTTCCGGGGGGTCCGGATCGGGAGCGCGTACGCAAAGGAATAGGCCAGGGATGAACACGGATGAACACGGATAAGGCAAAACACATTTTTGTGTTCTTATCCGTGTTCATCCGTGTTCATCCGTGGCCAAAAGGTTTTTTCGTTATGGAATTCTCCCGGCAGACTCGCGAAGATCTCTTTTCCCAGGTGGCCGATGCCGCCCGCGTCCAGGGCGTCTCCGAGATCGAAACCATCGTGACCGGCGGCGCGCACGCGCTCACGCGTTTCGCCAAC
>JAIQFU010000356.1:2414-9832 GCA_020073115.1 Terriglobia bacterium | reverse complement strand
GCGGCAGCAGGCCGGCGCTGTCGGGAACGGCGACGACTGGCGTGGACGGCCCGATATGCGGTCCGTAGATGGAGATGATCTCGCGCGGCGCCGCGCGGCCCAAGACGCCTCCGAACGCGGCGTTGGCGATGCCGAAGATCCGCGGCGCGACGGCCGCCCCCGGCTTCACCGCGGCCACCAGGCCCGATGGCCCGGCGATGTGCGCCAGACCCGCGGCATCGAGCGCAATGGACTGCCCCGCGGCGTCGTTCGGGTACAGCGCCGAATAGATCAGCGCGGAACCCGAGGCGTTGAACCCGGTCACAAAGTTTCCGCCCACCATCCAGCCCTGCTGGTTGGGGAAGATCGGGGAAGCGGTTGTGCCCGTCACCCACACGTTGCCGGAGGCATCCAGCGCGATCGCGTTCGCGGTATCGACCGCCGCCGGGCCGCCGAGATACGTGCCCCACACCGCGGCCGTTCCGCCAGGGTTGATTTTGAGCGCGAACGCGTCCGGCGGCGCCCGCGGCGGGGTTCCCGGCGCCGGCGCCGGGCCGGAGAAGCCTTGCTGGTACGCGCCGGCGGTGGACGGAAACTGCGGATCGAAGCTGGAACCGGCCAGGTACGCGTTGCCGGCGCTATCGGCGGCAATGGCTCGCGCCACGTTGGCCGGATACGTGATCGGCGTGATGGCAGCGTACCCGGGACCGATATACGTGAGGTAAATCAGCCCCGTCCCGGCGGCGTTCACCTTGGCCACGAACGCCCCCACCCCCTTCGTCGCTAACGCGCCCGAGGTCGTGGGCAGATCGCTGGTCTCCGTATTCCCCGCGAAATACCCGTTTCCGGCCGGGTCCACCGCCACCGAAACGCCCGATGTGTTCCGAATGCTGAGAAAGCAACTGCTGCCGGAACCGCAATCCTTCGCGTGACCGGCGATCAGGCCCGAGTAGAGGATCTTGTCGCCCGTGGCGGAGAGCTTCGTCACGAACGCGCCGGTGGCCCCGCCGATGTTAGCCGATACGGCTCCCGCGGGCAGGCCGGCAGTCACGGGAAAGTCGGACTTTGTTGTGTTTCCGGTGAGATAGACGTTCCCCGCCGCGTCCACCGCCAGCGCGCTCACCTGCGCGGGAAAGTATGTGGACCAGAGCAACTCGGTGGCGTTGCGTGGGAGAGTTCGAATCGAAGGTGCGGCTTCCCGCGATGTAAGTATTGCCGGCCGCGTCCGCGGCGATGCGGGCGACGCGATAATCGAACGCGTCGCCGATATAGACGTTGTATTCCGAGGCGTGGGCGCAAAGCGCCAGAATAGTAACCCCGAAGCATAGGCGCATGCCCTCACGTTAACCCACGGCGAGTACCGCCGGCGCTACTCAGGTCAGCAGCCGCGAGATTTCTTCGTAGAGCCGCCGGTTCAACTCGGCGCGGTCGGAAACCTGCATGCCCTTCGTCGCGATCGGGTCTCCGATCCGCAACACCGTCCGCCCGCTGCGGATGTGAATGGAACCCATGGGCAGCAGCGGGCGCATCCCCACGATCGCCACCGGCACCGCCGGAACCCCTGCCTTGATCGCGATGTACGCCGAGCCTTCCTTGAACTCGCGCAACCCGTGCGGCGAGCGCCCGCCCTCCGGAAACAGCAGCACCGACACGCCGCGCCCGGCGATGATCCGCGCGCCTTCGCTCATGCTCCTCAGCGACGCCCGCGCGCTCGAGCGGTCCACCGCGAGGTGCCCCGCGCGCCGCAGGTGCGTTCCCAGAAAGGGAATGCGGAAGAGGCCCTTCTTCGCGAAAAACCGGAACTGGTGCGGGAGGCTCGCGAGAATCGCGGGAATATCCATGAAGCTCGCGTGGTTGGCTACGAATACGTATGCCCCGTCCGGATCGAGCTTCTCCAGCCCCTCCGCGCGCACGCGGATGAAGCTCACACCCAGCAGCATCTTCGCCCACACGCGCGCGATGCGATGCTGCGTCCTTCCGGTCGGGTCGAAAAACGAGGCCAGCAGGGAAAGCGAGCCCATCGCGATAGTGGAGAGCACGATCAGGGGGATGGAAAACAGCAGGGACCGGAGGAAACTCATCGGTGAGCCCCAATGATAACAGCGCGCGCCTCCGCCACCAGGTAAAGGGAACCGGCGATGAACACCACCCAGTCCGAGGGCAGCTTCCAGACCTGTTCCAGGGCCGCTTCGATTGCCGGCGCTACGGTTGCGCCCGCGTGGTCGGCCACGTCCAGCAGGCTCTCCGGCGCGATGGCGCGCACCTGCCGCGGGGCCGTCACGATCACGCGCTCCGCGCGCGGAAACAGGATTCCGCCGATCTCCGCCACCGCCTTGTCGCGCATCGCCCCCAGGATCAGAAGGACGCGCCGCCCGGCGTAGAACCGGTCGATATACGCCGCCAGCGCGCGCGCCCCCGCCGGGTTGTGCGCGCCGTCGAGGATGATCTCCGGACTTTCCCAGACGCGCTCCAGCCGGCCGGCCCATTCGGTTCGTGCAATCCCCGCTTCGATCGCGTCCCGCGGAGCGCCCAACTCCTCCAGGGCGATCGCCGCGGTCAGCGCGTTCTCCACCTGATGCGCGCCGGCCAGGGGGCAGTAGATCGACAGGTTCGGATCCACGGAAAACCTGCTGCCGCGCGCCGTCAACTTCAACTCCCGGATCTGCCTCTCCGCGGTCCGGATGACCCGCGCCCCCACCTCTCTGGCGCGCTCTCCCAAAACCGCGGCCGCTTCCGGCCTCTGCCCGGCGAACACCGCCGGAACGCCGGGCTTCAGGATTCCCGCCTTCTCGCCGGCGATCGATTCCAGGCTCCGCCCCAGGTATCTTTCGTGGTCGAAATCGATGGGCGTGATGACGCACAGTTCCGGTTGCACCACGTTGGTGGCATCCAGGCGGCCGCCCAGCCCCACTTCCAACACCACCGTGTCCAGGGCTTCCTCCGCGAAAATCGACAGCGCCATGGCGGTGACGGTTTCGAAATAAGTGGCATGCAGGTCAATTGCGCCCCGCGCCAGCAGATCCTCCACCGCCGCGTGGACCCGGTTGAAGGCGCCGGTGAACCGCTCCGCGCTCACGGCCCGGCCATCGAGGCGAATGCGCTCCGTCGGCTCGCTCAGGTGCGGGGAGGTGAAGAGGCCGGTTCGCCGGCCGGCGGCGCGCAGGCCCGACTCGATCATCGCGCAGGTGGAGCCTTTGCCGTTGGTGCCGGCCACGTGTACGAAGCGGCAGCGGTCCTGCGGACGCCCCAGCCCCTCCAGGGTCGCGCGGATCCGCTCCAGCCCGAATTTGGCTGTTTTGATTTCGTTCCCGAGCGCGTAGAGGAATTGGACCGAATCGGGGTAGTTCACTTATCCGATGAAAAACTTGAAGGCTTTGGAGATGTACGCCTTCAGCTCCAGCCGCGGCACCACCGCATCGAGCATGCCGTGCTTGAGCAGAAACTCGGCCCGCTGGAAGCCCTCGGGCAGTTTCTGGCGGATCGTCTGCTCGATGACGCGCGGCCCGGCGAAACCGATCAGTGCGCCCGGTTCGGCGATGTTGAGGTCCCCCAACATGGCGTAGCTCGCGGTGACGCCCCCGGTGGTGGGATCGGTGAGCACGCTGATGTAGGGCAGCCGCGCCTCGTCCAGCCGCATCAGCGCGGCGGAGATCTTGGCCATCTGCATCAGGCTGACCGCCCCTTCCTGCATGCGCGCGCCGCCGGACGCCGAGACGATCACCAGCGGCGTCCGGCGCTCCATAGCCCTTTCAATCGCGCGCGCGATCTTCTCGCCCACCACGCAACCCATGCTGCCCCCGATGAACCGGTTCTCCATGGAACAGATCTGGACCGTTCGGCCGTCGAGCCGGCCTTCGGCGGAGATCAGCGCGTCGGAGAGATTGGTGGCCTCCTGCATGGCCGCCAGACGCTGGCTGTATGGTTTGCTGTCAACGAACCCCAGGGGGTCGGACGAGCGCAGCCCGGCGTCGAACTCCTGGTACGCGCCGCCATCCAGAAGCATCCGAAGCCGCATCATGGAATCCATCCGCGAGTGCGCGCCGCACTTGGGGCAAACGTTCCAGTTCGCTTCCAGCTCTTTTTTCCAGATGATCTGCCGGCACGCCTCGCACTTCTGCCACAGGCCCTCGGTCTTGACGCGGCGTTCCTTATCGTCGATCCTCGGCAGCTTCTCGCCGTTCGGTATGTCCCGCTTAAACCACGACATGGCGCAAGGTTCTACGTTATCGCGGGTAGGGATGGCCCCGCAAGGTGGCGAAGGCGCGGTAAATCTGCTCGGCCAGCATCACGCGCGCCAGTTCGTGCGGAAAGGTCATGGGGGAAAACGAAACGAGGGCGTCGGCGTGGTCCGTCCAGCCTGCCGGCAACCCGTCGTGGCCGCCCACCAGAAACACCAGGTCGCGCCCCTCCATTTCCGCCCGGGAAATTAGCGATGCAAACCCCGCCGAGTCCATCGGCTTGCCGGCGGGATCCAGAAAAATCTTGCGCGCGCTGGGGTGCTTCTCCCATACCCCGCCCCGCTCCGCCCGGATTTCGCGCATCTCCGCCGTAGCGTAGCGTCCCGCGCGCTGCACGAAATCCTGCGCCATCGCGTTGGCATGCGGATCTTTGGGTTTGCCGATGTAGTACAGAAAAATCTTCACTCGCCCGGAATCTCAAGCGTCTTCGCGCTCCGCCACAGCCGTTCCAGGTCGTAATACTCCCGCGCTTTGGGAGAAAAGATGTGCACCAGCAGGTCGCCGTAGTCGGCCAGCACCCATTCGGCCTGGTTGTACCCCTCCAGACTGATGGGCAGTTCGCCCGCCTGATGTTTCAACTGGAGTCCGACCTCGTCGCTGATGGCCTGGATCTGCCGCTGGTTGGCGCCGGTACAGATGACGAAATAGTCCGCAAAAGAAGTGATCCCGGTAAGATCCAGGACCCGGATATCGGTGGCTTTCTTGGATTCCGCCGCGCGCACGGCCACGAGCCAACTGGGAGCTGCGGTCTGGACATCGGGACTTTCGCTAAGATCCGCCTTCAGAATACTCTCCTGTCCGTATCGTACTACAGCGAAGTCCTCAGTCGGCAGTCGTTGGTCGCCAGTGAAACCCATGCCTCGAACCGACGACTGTCGACCGGCGCCTATTTCCTTCTCGGGAACGGCGTGTCGTATCCCTTCGCGTCCCACCACAGGACGCGGTTGAGGGTATCCTGCGGGGCATCGTCGATGTCCTTGAAGTTCATCGCCAGGGATTCCCGGGCGGCCCACAGCCGGCGGCCGCTCAGGGCGCGCAACGGCGGGTTCATTTCGTCGATGGCCTGCCGGGGCGTCAGGCACTCGTACGGCTCCGGATTCGCCTGCGCCGTGAAGATGCTGGTCATGGGCCGGGCCGCCTTCACGAAGCGCGTCCTCGGCGGAATCCGGAAAATCTCCTGGATCGTGCGGATCAGGCTGGTGTGGTTGTAGTTGTTCGAGTCCACCGCGTTCCGGCGAATCAACGGGCCGATCGCCAGGGCCAGCGTGCGGTGGCCGTCCACGTGGTCTACCCCATCCTGCGCGTCATCCTCCGTCACCAGGATCAGGCTCTTGCTCCAGATCCGGCTCTTGGAGATGGCCTCCACGATGCGGCCCAGGGCGAGGTCGTCGTCCGCCACCATGGCCTTCGGCGTCGGCGATCCGGGCCGCGTCCCGTTGGTATGGTCCTGGTTCAGCGAAATAAGGCTCAGGTTCGGAAAATCGCCGCTCTTCTCGCGCTCCGCGAACTCGCGCAGGAACTCCTCCGCGCGGATCTGGTCCGGGATGCTCAGCGTGGAGTTGGGGTACCGGCGGCTGCTGTAGGGCTGGAGAGCCGGGACCGCGGCGCGAGAGCCCACCATCCTCTGCCAGCGGTTCTCCTTGTACGCCTGCCAATACTGGCTCCAGGTCAGTTCCTGGTTTTCGTTGATGTCCGCTGCGCTCTGCGTATCCGGGTTCCAGCGGGCGCCCAACTGGATTTCGCCGTAAAGCCGCACGCCGAGCGGCCGCGTCCCACCCTGCCAGAAGAAGCCCGTGGGCGCCACCACCATGGAATCCGCCATGTTGTAGGCGTACCCCCGGGGCGACGCGGCGAACGCGCGCTCCACGTAGTCGCTGACGAACGCCTGCATGAGCCACTGGTGGCCGTCGAAGCTGATCGCGCCCCCGGTGTAGAAGTTGTCCAGCACGACGTACTTCTCCGCCAGCGCGTGGTGGTTGGGCGTGACATCGCGGCCGTACATGCACAGCTTGGGATCGCTGTTCCCCTTGCCGATATCGCCCAGGACCTGGTCGTATGTGCGGTTTTCCTTGATGATGAGGAATACGTGCTGGATGCCCAGCGAGGAGAGGTTCGCCACGCCGCCGGCCGGTTCGTACACCGGGCTGTTGGCGGCTTTCACTTCGCGTGTCCCGGCGGCCACCTGAATGGGCGTCACGGCGGGAATCCGCTCCAGCGATCCCTCGTACTGCCGCGAATTGAACGTGCCGCGATTATTGGCCGTGTTGCCCACGCCCTTGATGTTCAGGACGCGCAGCGCGCCCTCGCCGTCGAGCGCCAGGGCCGAGGGAAACCACGCGGTGGGCACGGCGCCCTCCACTTTCCACGTCTTCCCCGCGGGATGGAGCACGGCGATGGCGTTGTTCCCGCCGCACGCCACGTACAGCGTCTTGCCGTCCGCGGCGAAAGCCAGCGCATTCGGCTGGCTCCCCAGCGCCGCGTCCGCTGGGCGGCGATCGTCTGCTCCCCGGCTGCACTGTCCCCGTAGGCAAAGCCAAAATAAGTGCTGTCCAGGAATGGGATCACGCTGACCGTCCCGGATACCGACGAACCGGTCACCGGGTCGGTCACGATGGGCGCGCCGCTGGAGGGCGCGGTCGTGTCTTTCGCGCCCGCCCTGCGGCCCCCGCGGTTCGTCACGAAAATCTGGCCGTGCTGGCGGGAGACTGCCACCCCGAAGGGGGCCATCCCCACCTCGATCTGCCGCCGGATTTCGTGCGTGCCGGCGTCGATCACGGCCAGCGCGTTGGCGCGGCTTAAGGCGACATAGGCCGTTTGGCCGTCGGCCGAGAAGGCGATCCCCACCGGCGTCGGATGCCCCTTCAGGTCCATGCGGCTGGCTTTCACCGGCATGCCGTTGTCGGCAAGCTCCGCAATCAGTAGGCTGTCCGGCCCGTTGCGCGTGGTCTCGCTGGCCCACAGTTCCCGGTCGCCCGGCCGGAAGGCGATCCCGGCGTACGACGTGCTCCGCCGGGGGATCGTGCCCGTGGCGGGGATGTCCGCCACCTTGGTCCCCGTCGAACCGTGAAACAGCCCCACCGTGTTCGTATTCAGGACCGCCAGCACCCGCTTCCCGGAATCGAACGCCATGTCCACCGGCCGCCCCGCGATCATGCTCTGCTCGCCCCACGGACGGAGCATCTGGTTGGAGGGGACGAGGTA
>JAIQFU010000356.1:0-2406 GCA_020073115.1 Terriglobia bacterium | reverse complement strand
TGAGGACTGAAAAAATAGCAGCCTGCTGCGCGATCAGCGCCGCGCCGGCCAGGCCAATGGCAGCCAAAATCAGCTTACGCATGGAAGGCTCAGCATAGCACCAGTACCGCCGGTGGTCGGTTTGCGCCACCGGTGCTTTTTGCGTGGGCCAAAAGCGCCGGCGCACAACCCGGCCATCGCCCGTACTACCTCACCCTCTTCCTCGCCTCCAACCACGCCGGGAACACCCCCGGGGTTTCCAGCCACACCAGCATCCACTGCGCCATTTCTTCCTTTTCCGCCTTCTTCTCCGGATTCGTGCGCGGGTTGGCGGCGATGAACCTGGCGCGGTCCTTGGCGGCGATCACCTGCCGGCGGCAGTAGCGGGCCCGTTCGCGGTCGCCCGCCTCCATGGCTTCCGCGTAAATGCGCCACAGCCCGCACAGCGATTCCTCCAGTTCCTGAAAATCGTGCTGGCGAACCCCCGCCCACGGCAGATCGAACGGCAGGCCGGTGGCGCGCAGCAGGTCGCGGAGGTAGCTCTCGGAAACCGGCGCGAGCCGCAGGAGCAGGTCCTTCCACACCGCCTCGGTGATCGCCTCCGGCCGGCGCTCGGCCACATAATCGCGCAATTGCTGCTTGATCGATCTACTTGCGGAGGGCACGGCGGTACTTCGCGATGGCCGCTTCGTGATCGGCGATGTTGGCGGAGAACTGGTGCGCCCCCGAACCGTCCGGCCGCAGGACGAAATAGAGCGCGCCCGAAGCCGCTGGATCGAGCGCGGCCCGGATGGAATCGAGCCCCGGGTTGGCGATCGGCCCGGGCGGCAGCCCCGCCCGCTTGTAAGTGTTGTACGGGTTGTCGCTTTCCAGGTCGGATTTGTAGATCGTCCCCCGGTAACGGTCGTCCAGCAGCGCGGCGTAAATCGTGGTCGGATCGCAATCCAGCTTCATTCCGATCCGCAGCCGGTTCTCGAAAACCGCCGCCACCAGCGGCCGTTCGTCCGGAAGCTTGCTCTCCTTCTCCACCAGCGACGCCACGGTGACGGTGTCGTGTGCATCGGCGCCGGCCCCCAATTTACGCCATTCCTCGCGGAACCTCCCGGTCATCAGGCGGCAGACCTGTTCCGGCGTGGCGTGGCGGCTCAGACGGTAACTGTCCGGAAACAGATAGCCTTCCAGCGTGGGCGCCCGCGGGTCCAGGTCCCGGATCAGCCGCGGGTCGCGTGCGGCGGAAACGAACTTCTCGGCGGGGAACAGTCCGGTCCTCTCCAGCGCGGCGCCGATATCGAACATGTTCCAGCCTTCCGGAACCACCATCTCGTAGTAGAAGATGTCGCCGCGCGCCATGCGGTCGAAGATCTCCAGGGGCGTAGCCGGATGCTGGAAGCGGTATTCTCCGGCTTGGACCTTGCGGCCTCGCTCGATGTAGCGCGCCAGCAGAAAATCCCAGCGGCTGCGGACCACGCCGGCGTCCGCCAGAAGCGCCGCGATCCCGCGGGTGGAAGTCCCCCGCGGGACATCCACGAACCGCTCCCCCTCGAAGCCCTGATAAGGCCGGCTCAGCCGGTACAAAAGAAAGCCGCCGGCCACGGCTGCCAGGAGGAGCGGTACGCGGAGGATCTTCATACGCGCGGTGGAAGCGAGTCGAGATAGCTCTGCAGGAGGATTACCGCCGAAAGCCGGTCCACCGCCGCCGCGCGCTTTTCGATGCTGATACCGCTTTCGCGCAGCACCCGGCCGGCCTCCACGCTGGTCAGCCGCTCGTCCCAGTATTTCACCGGCAGCCCCGTGCGCTTTTGGAGAGCCTCGCCGAACTCGCGCGCCCACCCGGATTGCCGTCCTTCGGACCCGCGCATATTGATCGGGTTGCCCATCAGCACCAGTCCCACCTCGCGGTCCTCCGCCAGCCGCTCCAACGCCGCCATATCGGCGCGCTTATTGGAGCGCACCAGGTTCGGAAGCCCTTGCGCCGTGATTCCCAATGGATCGCTGATGGCCAGTCCGATGCGTCTTTTCCCCAGGTCGAGCGCCAGGATGCGGCTTCTTGCGGGAGTCAATTCAATTTCATTATCCCCAAAATATGTGTTTCGCGGGCGCGCGCCGCGCGGGACAGAGGGACGTGCTCTCCCCCGGTCTGCGATCTCGGGACAAGCCCATTCCTCTGCCCCCTCCGCGCCCGAAGCCCGGGAAGACACGGTTTTTGAATAACGCGCGAAGCCCTTCTTCTTCTGAGTCTTCCTCTGCGTCTTTGCGCCTCGGCGGTGAATCAAGCTTTCAGCCCACCGAGCATATTCTCATCGAAGAATGAGCCTGAACGCCGGTTTTGATTCTCACGCAAGATGAGCCTGAAGGCGGGAGCGAAGCGATCCGCCGCCAGGCCTCCTTTCTTTGGTTTGAAAATAGGGAATCGTGCCGGTGGGAAAG
>JAIQFU010000355.1 GCA_020073115.1 Terriglobia bacterium | reverse complement strand
ATACGACCCAGGCGAGAGGCCCTGGTACGTCACATTCCCGGCCGAAGTCCCGAAGAACACCTGCAGCGTCGTTACTAGCGAAGTCCTGGCGGGAGCGGGCTGGCCGGCCGGCGTGTCCGGGAGTACCGGCCCGAACCCCCCGCCATAGAGGGTGATCGTATCGCCCGGTTTCGCTGCCCGGGAAGGCACGCCCGAGACGGCGCCCGCCGGGACGGCGAACGTCGTGTTATCCGGGAACAGCGCCCCTGCGTACTGCTTGCCGCCGATCTTGAACACCGGAGGAGCGTAGAACCCCGGCTGCGAGGCGCTGATCGTCGCCGGAAACGAAGCGCTGGACCCGACCAGCGACCGGACGGAAATCTGCTGCTGCCCCAGCGGCGCGTTGGAGGGGATCAGCGCATCCACCTGGCCCGGGCTGACGTAATCGACAAAGGCGGCCTGGCCGCCGATAGTGACTGCCGTCCCGTCGAGCGCGGTGGGCGCCGTCGAACCCGTGAAATCGGCGGCCGCCCAGCCGCGTGGGCCGGCGGCGAAGTTAGAACCGTAAATCTCGATCCAGCTCCCCGGCGCCATCGCCGACTGATATGCGCCGAAGTCGCCGGCGGTAATGACCCCTCCGATGGTGGGGAGGATAGGGGTGAGTTTTCGGACCACCTGGTGCTGGAAATCGGCAATGTAGATCGCGCCGCCGCCATCCACCGCCAGGCCCATGGGCTGGCTAAACCCCGCGCTGGTCGCCGGACCGCCGTCGCCGATGATATCGGGGTGGGCCGTGCCGGCGATGGTGGAGATCGTCCCGTTCGGGGCCACGCGCCGGATCCGGTTATTGAAATAGTCGGCGATGAAGACATTTCCGATGGCGTCCACCGCCACTCCGCGCGGGTTCCCGAGGGTCGCGCCGACAGCCGGACCGCCGTCGCCGGAAAACCCGTTCGTGCCGGTTCCCGCGAGGGTGGTGATGATGCCGGTCGTGTCCACTTTGCGGATCCGGTTCTGGCCGGTGTCGGCGATGTAGAGATTGCCCGCCAGGTCCACCGCCACGGCCCGCGGTCCGTTCAATCGGGCGCTCGTCGCCTTTCCGCCGTCGCCCAGGCCGGTGTTGTCGGCGCCGGCCACGGTGGTGATCTTTCCGCTGGTATCCACCTTGCGGATGCGGTTGTTCCCCCAGTCGGCGATGTAGAGGTTGCCCTGGCTATCCAACGCCACGGCCGCGGGGTTGCTCAGCAGCGCGCTCGTAGCCTGGCCGTTATCTCCCGAAAACCCCGGTTGCGCGCTGGGACTGCCGGCGTAAGTCGAGATGGTCGTCTTAGATACTTTGCGAACCGAATTGTTGCCCCAGTCCGCTATGTAGTAGTCGCCGTTCGATGCCACGGCCACGCCCGAAGGGAAGAAAAGGCTGGCGGTGGCGGCGGAGCCTCCATCGCCGAAGAGCGCCGCATTGCCGTTCCCGGCCAGGGTCGTGATCGTGCCGCTACCCGCCTGGACCTGGCGGATGCGATTGTTCTTATTATCCGCGATGTAAACGCTGAAACTGCCATCGACCGCGACGCCGGTGGGAAAGTTGAGTTGAGCGTCGGTGGCCGCGCCTCCATCGCCGGACGGCCCCGCGTTATTGAGGGAGCCCGCCAAAGTCGAAATTATGTACCCCGGCTGCGCCCCGCAGGGGGTGGACAGCGCGATGACGGCGGCAATCGATGCCAGAATCGGCAGTCTGGCACTGCTCGCGCAGGCAGACATCTTTGCTAAGAGTAGAGGCAATCAGATCTCCAGTTCCGAATACCGGGTTGGTGTAATTTGTGGACGTTGCGGCGGGCGTCCGGGTTACGATTTTCTGCGGGCGCCATCGCGGCTACACCCCCGCCGTATCGTGGAAGAACTGCGCCGATTTCCGCGCACACTCCCGCCAGGTGAAGCGCTGCGCATTTTTTCGTCCCTGCTCGCTCATCGACGCGCGGCGGGCAGGCGAAATCAGCAGTTCCGCCATGGCGCCCCGCAGTTCCGCCTCGCTGTGCGGGTCCACCAGCAGGGCAGCGCCGCCGGCGATTTCCGGAAGCGCCGAAACGCCCGCGGTGATGACTGGCGCTCCGGCCGCCATGGCCTGCGCCACGGGGAACCCAAAGCCTTCGTAGAGAGACGGATAGACGAACACCGTGGCCCCTGCGAACAGCCCGGGAAGGTCCTGTTCGGGTACGTATCCCAGGTACCGTACGCCCGCGGGAGGATCGGCGAGGCGCGCCAGAGTTTCCCGTTGCCGCCACCCGGCCGGACCGGCCAGCACCAGGTCGAACCCGGCGCGGAGCGATGCCGGAAGGGCCGCCCATGCGTCGAGCAGCAAGGGCACGTTCTTGCGGGGCTCGATCGTGCCCACGAAGAGCACGTACGGCCGCTCGGATTTTCGCGGCGCAGCCTCGAAGAACCCCTCCGCAATGCCATGGTGAATCACGCGGATCTTCTCCGGCGCCAGCCTCAGGATGCGGACCGCGTCGGCGCGCGTGGCCTCGGAGACGGCGATGATTCCATCCGCCCGCCGCAGCACGTTTTCCGCGAAAACGTGTTCGGCCGCGACGTTGGCTTGCGAGTGCATGCCGGGCATCAACCGCCACGTCAGGTCGTGGACGGTGGCGGTGAGCTTGGGGCCCCGCGGCGGATACCGCAATTTGCTGGCATGAAACACATCGGCGCGCGGAACCAACCAGCGCGAGAGATCCGTGGGGATGCGGTTCAGCCAGAACATGAGGCCGAGCCGGGCCAGGGTAGTCAGCGGATCCGCGGGCGACGCCTCGTGGTCCAGCGAAGAAGGCTCTCCGAGAAATGGAAACAGGCGGAGATCGATATCGGCTGCTTCCCGCCGCAAGTTCCGAATCCAGTAGTAAAGGTAGTTCTTGACGCCCGCGCTGCGGTACAGCAGCGGCACGGCGTCGATGGTCACGCGCATGGATCGCTAACCTAGTGTAGCGTGGGCTTCCGCCTGCCGTGCCGGCGCCGGCAACAGCAGGCACGAGCGCCTCCGTTACCGTTAGACTCATTCTTATGGTCTGGCTTCATTTCAGCGCGGCGCTCGTCATCACGGCGGCCTGTTGCCGCGCGCAGGATTATCTCGACGCCGCGGTCGAGCGCGCCCGCCAGCAGTTCGATGTCCCGGGGATTGCGGTAGCCATCGTCAAAGACGGAGCGGTGGCCGCGGCCAAGGGCTACGGCGTGCGGAAACTGGGCGAGGCCGCGCCGGTGACGCCGCATTCGCTGTTCCGCATCGCCTCCAACACCAAGGCCTTCACCGCGGCGGCGCTGGCCATGCTGGTGGACGAGGGCAAGATTCATTGGGACGATCCGGTGATCCAGCGCCTCCCGGGATTCCAGATGTACGATCCGTACGTCACCCGCGAGATGACCATCCGCGACCTGCTGACGCACCGCAGCGGATTGGGACTCGGCGCGGGCGACCTGATGTTCTGGCCCGCCACCGACTTCACCCCCGAGGAAATCATCCGGCGGATTCGGTTTCTCAAACCGGCCACGACCTTCCGCAGCCGCTACGCTTATGACAACCTGCTCTATCTCGTAGCGGGTCAGATCATCCCCGCAGTCACCGGGAAGAGTTGGGCGGATTTCGTGCGCGAGCGGATCTTCCTACCGCTGGGAATGACTTCCACCAACGCCAGCACGCAGGCGCTCATGGCCGCGCCCGATGGGGCCACGCCGCATGCCCGGGCGGATGGCCAACTCGTGCCGCTGGCGCAAACCGACCACGATAACAACGCTCCCGCGGGGGCCATCAACTCCTGCGCGGCCGACCTGGCGAAGTGGGTCCTGCTGCAGCTCGGCCGCGGGCAGTCGGGGAGCCTGCAACTGTTCAGCGCGGCGCAATCCAAGGAAATGTGGTCGCCCCAAACCATTCTCCCGATCCCGGACCTGCCCGCCGGGGCCGCCCCCGCGCTGGAAGCGAT
Organism: Terriglobia bacterium; assembly: GCA_020073115.1. Lineage (GTDB taxonomy): Bacteria > Acidobacteriota > Terriglobia > Bryobacterales > Bryobacteraceae > BOG-224. The sequence goes on along the minus strand of JAIQFU010000355.1, from coordinate 4,625 downwards.
CCAGCCGAATTTCCATGCCTACGGCCTGGGCTGGATGCTGCGGGACTACCGCGGCCGCAAGATGGTGTACCACACCGGTACGCTCGCGGGCTACGTTTCGCGCGTCACCATGATCCCTGGCCTGAACCTGGGCGTGATCGTGCTGACGAACCAGGAGGCGCCGGAAGCGCACGCGGCCGTGACGTACGCCATCCTGGATCACTACCTCGGGGCGCCAGCCGCCGACTGGGTGGAGGCCGAAGCGGACCTGGCGGCGAAAGAGACGGCCGCCGCGCGGGCTTCCGTTGCGGCGCAGGCGGGCAAACGGAACACCGGTTCGCGTCCCTCGCTTCCCCTGGCCTCCTATGCCGGCCGCTACCGCGACGCCTGGTATGGCGACGTGCTGATCGAGGAGCGCGGCGGCAAGCTCTCGATTTCGTTCACCCACACCAAGGCGCTCACCGGCGACCTGGAGCACTGGCAGTACGACACGTTCGTGGCGCGCTGGCGCGACCGCACGCTCGCGGCCGACGCCTACGTGACGTTCTCGCTAAAGCCGGACAGCTCCATCGACGAGGTAAAGCTGGCGCCGGTGTCGCCGCTCACCGACTTCAGCTTCGATTTTCAGGATTTGTTATTAAAGCCCGCCCCACCCCACACGCCGGCGCGATAGCCCACTTGCGGCGGACCTTGCTTGACTAATAAGATAGCGGAGTGCAAGCGTTTTCACTTCTGTCGCTTCCTGCGCTCCTGCTGCAGGCTGCCCCTTCTCGTTTGGTCACGCTCTCCAGCGTGGATCTTGTCATTATCGTCTTGTACTTCGCCGCCGTCCTGGGCATTGGCTTCTACCTGAAGCGCTTTACCAAGACCGGCGAAGACTTCTTCCTCGCCGGGCGCGAAATGACCGCCTGGATCGCCGGCCTGAGCTTCCTGGCGGCCAACCTGGGCTCGCTCGAGCTCATGGGGTGGGCTGCGTCCGCCTACCAGTACGGCATTCTGGCCACCCACTGGTATTGGATCGGCGCCATTCCCGCCATGCTGTTCCTCGGCATCGTGATGATGCCCTTCTACTACATTTCCAAGACGCATTCCGTGCCGGGCTACCTGAAACTCCGGTATGGCGAATCCGCGCGCGTTTTCGCCGCCATCTCGTTCGGCTTCATGACGGTGCTGATGAGCGGCATCAACATGTACTCCATGGCCCTCATCATGAAGGTGGTGCTGGGCTGGGACATCCACTTCAGCATCTGGGTATCGTCCGTGACGGTGGCGCTGTACGTGGGCCTCGGCGGCCTGCTCTCGGCCATCTTCAACGAAGTTCTGCAATTCGTGCTCATCTGGCTGGGGGCGCTGCTCATCTCCATCATCGGCCTGGTGGAGACCGGCGGCTGGAACGGCATGGTGGCGCGCATCCATCATAACTTCCCCGGCGGCGATTACACCCACTTGTGGAGCACGCTGGGTTCGTTCAGCGACAACCCCATGGGCATCAACTGGGTCGGAATCGTGTTGGGCCTCGGCTGGGTGATCTCGTTTGGCTACTGGACCACGGACTTCCTGGTGGTGCAGCGCGTCATCTCGGCGAAAGACCTGCGCTCCGCCAAGCTGGCGCCGATTATCGGCGCGGCGTTCAAGATGTGCGTGCCCTTCATCGTGATTCTTCCGGGACTGCTCGGGCTGGCGGTGCTTCTTCTGATAGCGGCTGCGTACGCCGGCGTACGATTTTGCAGGGCGCACGCAGGCATAGAGATCAAGCGCCTGAACGTGGTGGGCGCGCACAGCTACAACGAAGTGCTGCCCATGATGCTGGTGCGCTACTGCGGCCCCGGCCTGCTCGGCCTGGGCATCACGGCCCTGATCGCCGGTTTTATGTCCGGCATGGCGGGCAACGTGAGCGCGTTCGCCACGGTGTGGACGTACGACATCTACCGCGCGCTGTTCCGCAAGGACGCGACCGACACGCATTACGTTTCCGTGGGCCGCTGGTGCACCATCCTGGGCGTGCTGGTGAGCATCGGCACGGCGTACCTGGTGATGCAGTTCGCCAGCATCATGGATTACGTGCAGGCGCTGTTCAGCTTTTTTATCGCGCCGCTGTTCGGCACCGTCCTGCTAGGAATGCTGTGGAAGCGCGCCACGCCGGCCGGCGGATTCTGGGGCCTGCTGACGGGGACGTGCTGCGCCATCAGCATGTGGCTGTGGGTGCATTTCGACCCTACCGCGCTGCGCCACATCGCACTCTCGCCGAATGCCAAGCCCATGGCGGAGAATATGTTTCGCGCGCTGTGGTCGTGGATCGCCTGCGTGGGAGTCACGATCGCGGTCAGCCTCATGACGAAGCCGAAGTCCGATGCGGAGCTGAACGGGCTCGTCTACGGCTGCACCGTGCTGCCTTCGGAAGGGCATCTGGCGCTGTATCAGCGTCCCATCTTCTGGGCGGGCGTCGTGGCGATCGTATTTTTGGTCTTACAGGTAATTTTCTGGTAGGTGACACATGCATCGTGCGGGAATGCTTTCCATCTGGTTCTTCATCGGCGTTTTGCTGCTGATGTACGGCTTCGTGATTCTGGGGGCCGGCATTTACGAGTTGGCGAATCCCGCGGAGCGCGCGGTCGCCTCCGAGTTGCGTTGGATCGGGGTGGAGTACCTTCATCCATCCATCTGGTGGGGCGCTTTGCTGATTGTCCTGGGCTCCATCTATTCCATCCGGTTCCGCCCCCGAAAAGGAAATGACAATGAATAACGGAAACGCGCGCCGGGTTACGCTCGGCATCATCGTAGGAAACCGGGGGTTCTTCCCGGATCATCTCGCCAAGAGCGGCCGCGAGGAAATGATTGCCGCTGTAGAAAAGGCCGGGTACGGCTCCGTCGCCCTGGGTCCCCAGGACACCAAGTGCGGGGCGGTGACGACGCGCGCCGAAGTGGCGCGTTGCGTGGACCTGTTCAAGAAGAACCGCGACGCGATCGACGGCATTATCGTCACGCTGCCGAATTTCGGCGAAGAGCGGGCCATCGCCGACACGCTGCGCGGCGCGGGGTTGAACGTGCCCGTGCTGATCCAGGCCACGCCCGATACCCCGGGCCGCATGACCATCAGCGACCGCCGCGACAGCTTCTGCGGCAAGATGTCGGCGTGCAACAACCTCAAACAGTACCGCATCCCGTACTCGCTGACCACGCGCCACACGGAGGCGCCGACTTCCGAGTGCTTCCGCCAGGATCTGAACTGGTTCGCCGCCGTTTGCCGCGTGGTGCGCGGGTTGCGAAGATTGCGCATCGGGTCCATCGGAGCGCGGCCCGCGGCGTTCAATACCGTCCGCTACAGCGAGAAGATTCTGGAAAACAACGGCATCTCCGTCGAGCCGATCGACCTCTCTGAAATCCTGGGCCGCATCAATCGCATGGGCGATCAGGACCCGGCGGCCGTGGCCAAACTCGACCAGATCCGCCGCTACGTCTCCACCGACAGCGTTCCCAGCGAGGCCCTGCTCAAGATGGCCAAGCTCGGCGCCGTCATCGACGGGTGGATGGCCGAGACGGAGTGCGACATCAGCGCCGTGCAGTGCTGGACATCGCTCGAAGAGTACTTCGGCGTGGTGCCCTGCACCGTGATGAGCATGATGAGCGAGAACCTGATGTCCAGCGCCTGCGAAGTGGACATCTGCGGCGTCATCGGGATGCACGCCCTGCAACTGGCTTCCCAGACGCCCAGCGCGCTGCTGGACTGGAACAACAACTACGGCGAAGACCCGGACAAAGCGGTCTGTTTCCATTGCAGCAACCTGCCCAAGCACTTCTTCAAAGAGACGCGGATGGATTTTCAGGCGATCATCGCCGGAACCGTGGGCCGCGAGAACACCTATGGGACGTGCGTGGGGCTGGTAAAGCCCGGCCCGATGAGCTTCGCCCGGTTCTCCACCAACGACCGCGAGGGCACGGTGGACGGCTACGTGGGCCACGGCGAGTTTACCGACGATCCGCTGGAGACTTTCGGCGGCGCGGGCGTGGTGCGGATTCCGCGGCTCCAGGAACTGCTGCACTTCATCTGCGAGCGAGGCTTCGAGCACCACGTCGCGGCCAATCTTTCGACCGTGGCCGCAGCCGTCCAGGAAGCGTCCACGCGGTATCTGGGCTGGCGCGTCAGCCAACATTCGTAACAAAGGCGTCAGTCGCAAGTCGTTAGTCGTTAGTGGTTAGTAAAGGCCGAAGACTAACGACTAACGACTGGAAGCAGGAGTAATCCATGAGCATCGCAGCCGGCGTAGATTTCGGAACTCTCAGCGTACGCGTATCCATTTTCGACAGCGTAAAAGGCCGGCTCGGTTCCGGCGTCGCCGAATACCCCCTGTTCCGGAAGAAGGAGGATCCCGACCACGCCACCCAGAGCCACGCGGACCACATGCGGGCGCTGGCGGAAGCCTCGCGCCGGGCCATCGAGGCCGCCGGCATCGACGGCCGTTCCATTGAGGCTCTCGCGCTCGATACCACGGGCTCCAGCGTGATCCCCGTGGACGAAAAACTCCAGCCTATCGACGATTACTATCTCTGGTGCGACCACCGCGCCTGGAAGGAGGCCGGCGAAATCACGTCCATGGCCCGCGCGCGCGGCCTGGAAGCCATCGACTGGTGCGGCGGGGTCTACTCCT
>JAIQFU010000354.1 GCA_020073115.1 Terriglobia bacterium | reverse complement strand
GTACTGCTCGGAGCAGAGGCTGGCATTCAGCAAAACAGTTGTGCTGCGCTACCGGCTCGAACTGGAAAGCCGACGGCTCGCACCGGCGACGATAAACCTCCGCCTGGCGGCCGTCCGAAGGCTCGCGTATGAAGCCGCCGATACCGGGCTACTGAGCCCCGAACTGGCGGCGGGCATCCGACGCGTGAAGGGCGCCAAGCGAATCGGGGTGCGGCTGGGCAACTGGCTGACGGCGGAACAAAGTCGGGCCTTGCTCCAGACTCCCGACGCTCAGAGCCTAAAGGGCCGCGGCGACCGGGCGATCCTGGCGTTAATGCTCGGCTGCGGTCTGCGCCGGGGCGAAGTGGCTGACCTCAGGGTCGATCACCTCCAGCAGCGAGAGGACCATTGGGTGGTTGCCGATCTGATTGGCAAGGCCTCGCACATTCGCACCGTCCCGGTGCCGGGGCCACCGAATCGGTAACGCGGGCGGCATACGCCCAGGCAGAATTCATCCAGGCGTATTTGTCATGGTCGGTGCCGTCCACTGTCTCCTCAAAATTGAACTCATTGACGCGCCTGAAATTGTCGCCGTAGGGGAGAGCCGATCGGACCTATTTCGATGCTGACGAGTTCTTCAGTGTCGTTCTCGATGGGACGCCGACCGAAGGCACCGCCTGACGCCGGCCCGCCCTCCGTAAAGGATCTTTTGCCCTCAATCCATCGATGGGCAAGCCGCTCGCACTTCCGTTGAGCCTCGAAATGTCAGTTTCCGGTAGCGCTACTTTCGAGGCAAGGAGCCGAAGACCCGAATCGGCGCGGTCCGGAAAGGGTGCTCGATTGGAGGGATGTCAGATATTCGCATCGGGCGTGATTCGCCCGGGTGAACGGAAGAGGCGGGAGTCATCACCTTCTGATGGCGCCACTCTTACGGCCACCGCATGTCTTCATGCCGAATCCGCGGCGGCGAATGCCGGTGGCGGCTTTACAGGAAGTCCTCCTTCAACAGTGGCCGCCCCGCGAGCGCCGTGCGCAACGAGTACGCCGCGAGCGCGAGCACGGCGGCCAGCGCGAACAGCGTCCGTCCGGCGTACCAGACGGAGAAATTCGCAGTCATCGGGAAGAGGATCAGCATACACAAGGTGAAATGTGCGGCAACCAGAGGCAGGAGCCCCAACCGCATCGCGACCAAAGCCGCAATGCCAAACAGGAATACGGCGAAGATCGCATTGACCGCCGGCAGCTCGCCTCCCAGTGCAGTCAGGCCGGTCCACACCCCAACCCAAACCGCCCACGCCAGCCACTGCCGTCGAAGCAGAGCCCGCAATAAGAAAAACAAGAAGAACATCCCAAGCGTGTCGACGAGCGCGAACCACACCCCGGTAAGAAGTTGGCCGGTCATGCGGCGTGTCTCAAGCAACGCTTCGATGAGCAACGGGTATGGCCGGAACAGGCCGTAGCGCACAAAGACGACGTCCCAGCAAAAATAGAGGAGGCTGAAGGCGATGCCAATCGTGCAACCGATAAGCAGTTGGGCTCCCACCAGGGGATCGCGAACTCCACCGTTCAGCAGGCGCGCCCAGCCGATCAGGCTCTGCGGCCAGCGTCGCCGCACGTACGGTTCGAGGGCGACATAAAGCGACCAGAGCGCGCCCGCATTCAGAAGCGCCAGGCTGAGTCCCTGCATGACATAGGTCTCCTCTAGGGCCGCTGGAACATGATGCATTATCACGAGCCGCTTTATGGAATCGCAGGCAAAAACAAAAATGGCCAGCCGGAACGCTCCACGCGTGTCGCCCCTTCCCATGCGGAGATTGCGCCAGGCGAGCAAGACCGCAACAGCGAGCAGCAGCAATCTGAGGACAGCCAGAACCGCGACGACTCCTCGCGCTTCGGCGGGCATCGGAAAGCCCTCCGTCCTCAGCGGCTTGCGCCACGGTCCGAATGCGTCGAAATACACCGGCTTCCCGCGCCAGGCGGCCGCCTCGATCCGAAGGGGGGTGCGGGGCGTGTGTGGCGGGTACGACCCGGTCCACGCCGCACGCGCATCGAAGCCGGCCGGGGGAGTCCACTGCGCCGCCGCCGGCGTGAAGTGAGCCGGGTCGAACCCCGCTGCGCGGAAGAGCGCGCCCCAGTCTGCGGCCGCAACCGGCAAAGGCCGGTGTTCTACCTCCGGAGGCACCGCCTCTAGATAGATCAAACGGCCTCGAGGATCGAGAACTACTTTGACCATGCCTGGGATATTCAGTGGCGGGTCGGATGATATGTAATTTGTCTGAACTACGTGATCGGCCCCGTTTGTCTCCAGGTAACGCGGGCTTTGCCAGAACCAGAAGAGGATGAGGGACGGCTGTCCCTCGGCCATCTGGGCCTGGTATTCTTCAGGCCTCTCCTGCCGTTCCGCATACTGCCGGTAGCTCATTTCGTCCGCGCTCGCCTCCGGTAATGCGTACGCACCCACGGTCGCAGCCAATTCGCGGTCGTGATCGAAAGGCACGTCTGCGAGAACTCCCATACCAACTCCAGCCGCTGGCGTGATCTGCCGGCGGGTCGGTATAGCCCAGGTTTTGGATCAGGTCTTGTGCTTTCTGAGCCAGGGCTTCCGCCGAGTTCTGGAATGGGGTCCTCCGCAATGCGCTCGTGTACCCGCCCAGGAGGGCCGCTACCGCCAAACCCGTCAGGACGGCGACGAAGCAAGCCAGCGCGGCGCGCACCGATATACCGGATTTCTCTCCCGCCGCCGCTACTACCTCCGGAGAGGGCGTTTCACCGGCGGCCAGCGCCGCCTCGAGCGGATCGCCCCCCGGCAGAGCCGCCGCCACCGAAACCGCGCTCCCGGGGCGTTTCGCCGGGTCGGGCTCCAGGCACCGCAAGATCACGCGCTCCACCGCGGGATCCGCGTCCTTCGCCAGCGTGCTCACGCTCGGCGGACCTGCCTGCTGCTTGCGCTGCAATTCCGTCAGACTTGCGGCTTCAAAAGGACGCTTGCCGGTGAAGATCTCGTATAGCACCAGCCCCAACGCGTAGATATCGCTCTTCTCGTGACCTCTTTACCCGCCAGTTGCTCCGGTGACATGTAGGCCGGGGTCCCCGCGCGAATCTCCGCGGGCGCGATGTCGCCGGCCATTCCCGCCAGGCCGAAATCCGTGATGCGCACGTGCCCGCGCCCGTCGATCATTACGTTGGCCGGCTTGAGATCGCGGTGCAACACCCCCTTTTCGTGCGCCGCGGCCAGACCCGCGCACAACCGGCGCGCCGTCTCGGCGGCCTTGTCGGACGGCAGCCGTCCGATGCGGCGCAGCAGCGAGGCGAGGTCCTCCCCGTCCACGTACTCCATGGTCAGGAACGGAGAGCCCTCGATTTCACCGATGTCGTAGACCCGGCAAACGTTCGGGTGCGAGACCTGGCGCGCCAGGCGCACTTCGCTGCGAAAGCGTTCCAGCGCGCTCTCCCCGGCGGCGCGGCGCGCGGCCAGGAACTTCAGGGCCACGGTCTGGCCAAGCAACAAGTCCGTGGCGCGGTACACCTCGCCCATGCCGCCCTGGCCGAGCTTGCCCGAAATCCGATAGCGTTGCGCCAGCACCGTGCCGGGTGCGAAACGGCCTTCCTCAGGCGGGCCTGCGCTTGCGGGCTGCGCGGCTGCGGCTGTCATCGTAACAGCGCCGGTTCCCCTTGAGCCGGGTACGGGCGCTCCGCAGGTTCCGCAGAAGCGCTCCGTGACGGGTACTTCAGTCGAACAGCGCGGGCATCGAGGCATCTATACGCCTCCGCGGCTCAATTCTAGCACTGCGGAACCTGATCAACGCACGCCCGCGCAAGCTCGTGCAGGGTTCAGTCAGGCCGAAGTTCGTAGTCCATGCCAAATCGGGAATGTGAAACGGATATTGCAGACGCCCGTCCCCTTGACGGAACGCCGTGGCTGAGAAGTGGCGTGTTCCGGTTCAAACGGGGATACCGGACAGAACTGGTCCACAAAGCGGCCCGGTCAGAGTTGTCGGCGGTAACGCTACATATCGTTCCCAGAGCGTTGGTTGCGAGATGTAAGGGCCATCAACACTGCGCGATCTCGAAACAGGACGGACCGGTGGCCCGTCCCTATTCTCTTACTTGGCGGCCGGGGCGGCCTTGGCGACCGGCAGGAAGTTCTCCAGCACCCAGACTTCGTTCTTCTTATCTCCGCCGAGGTATGCGACCTGCCGCCCGTCGGGATGGATGTTGATACGCGAAACATTGAGGTAGCGCGTGTCGATCTCCAGCTTGCGAGGCTGGCCGCCCCCGACGGGAACTAACAATAGTTCTTCGGCCGCATTCTCACTGTCAAACAATAACTTTCTGACGACTACGCCCTGTCCGTCCGGCATCCACGCCACCATAGGCCAAAAGCGCTGTGGCGCCGTCACGCGAAGCAGTTCCCGAGGTTCGCCGCCGTCGATGGGAATCAGCAACAGAGACGACGACTTGCCGGACGAATCAAAACTCGCTCCGGAGACAAAGCGGCCATCGGGCGAGAGACTCAAGTACAACAGGTTTGCTCGCGGAATCAGTCTCCGCTCGCTCCCGGAGGCAAGATCCCGCTCGATCAGAGCGGCGTCCCGGTATGGAGTAACGGTGTAATAGATCTTCTTCCCGTCCGGCGACCATTGCGGCATTCGGAACCGGCCTTCCGGCGGGCTGACGGCGATCGGCGCGGCCTCGCCGGTCTCGGCATCGATCCGGTAGATGCCCTCGCGGCCCTGGAAGTCGGTCCCCTCGAACACAAACGCACGGCCATCGGGGGCCCAACTGGGGAGGAAAATCATGCTCAAGTTGGGCTGCAACTCACGCACCTGACCCGTTTCGACAGAGCGGATCGCCAGGACGCGATTACCGCCCGCCCGGCCAGGTTCCGAAGCGCGCTTCGTCCGCACATAAGCCATGTACTTTCCGTCCCGCGACCACTCGGGTTGGGAGTTGGATCCGGTAAGAGTCTGGATGGGACGCACCGGCGGAGAAAGCAGTTTTCCCGTGTTGAAGTCCAGGGATGCGAGATGGATGTCGCGGTCGTCGATGGTTGCCCCCAAGTAGAGCGCGCCGGAGGCGGTCACCCCCAGAGACTTCGGGTCAATATTCGGCCTGACGAACTCAAGAGGTCCTTGGGGTTTGCCATCCGCCATAGGGATCGCCCAAAGACCCATGGATCCGCTACGATCGCTCGCGAACAGGAGACGCTTTCCGTCAGGCGACCAGCCCATCATGATGTCCTGAGATGGGCCTGTCACCGCTTTGGTCTCGCCGGCGTCGCCAACGGTCAGCACGAGAATATCGCGGTCGGGCATGTCGCCGGCAGGAAGGTCTAAGCCCAGGTACTTGCCATCCGGCGAAAAGAACATCCTCGTGGGGATTGCGACAACGGACTTCAGCACACGCAGCGAGCCCTCCTGCGGCGAGACCAGACCGATCTGGGCCGTGCCGTCGTTCCGCTGCAAGCCGACGGCGAGCCACTTGCCATCCGGCGACCAGTCGTAAGGCGCGATCCGACTCACGTCTTCGCTGTCGAACAACTGTTGCGGCGCCGGGAAGCCCGAGGTCTGGAGGTTCACTATGCGGAGTTCAAAGCGGCGTTTCGTGTTGTACCACGCATACGCCACCTGCTTGCCGTCTCTCGAAATGGCTGACTCCTCGGCGTACTCGCTACCGGATGTCCAAGGTGGGGCGTTTGTAAGGAGCCGGTCGGTGTCGGCGACAATATCATGCAACGCCAGGTCGCCCGTCTCCCAATTGACATAAGAGAGATACCGGCCATCGGAAGAGACGGCGCCGTAAAGGTCCACCTTGGGGCCGCTCCATCGGCGTTGCCTTGCTTCTCGTAGCACTCGCCTAGCCGCACCAGGGCCCGCGCGGCGACAGACTTATTGTTGTTCTGCGCGAGCTTCTTGTATTGTTCGATGGCGGCCTTCACGTCGCCTTCGACGGTTTCCTTCTCCATGGCGGCGCGAAGCGCCACTTCGGCCTTATCCTGCGGCTGCGCCGCGACGGGCAGCGACAGAGACGCCGCCAGCGCCATGCCGGTCATCCATCCGCTGAATCTCATATCATCGGCCTCCTCGCTTCCTACTGTGGCCGCCGGAGGTCAAGTCTCAGGAAGGCGAATGTCAAGAGAGCGTCAAGTGTTCACGGATCGAACCGATACCCCAGGCCGCGCACGCCGACCAGATGGCGCGGCTCGGCTGGATCTGGCTCGATCTTCTTCCGTAAGTTCAATACGTGCGTGTCGATGACCCGGTCCGATACATGCGTCTCGGTTCCCCAAGCCAGCTCGATGAGTCGCGAGCGGCTGAGGATGCGGCCCTGGTTCGCCAGGAAGACGGACAACAAACGGATCTCCTGCGCCGTCAGTTCGGTTGCGCTTCCGGATCGGCGCGCTTCCGCGCGGTCGAAATCCAACTCGCAATCGCCGGCTCGGTGCACGCCTCGGGTCTCCCCGCCGGCGCGGCGCAACAGCGCGCGGACCCGCGCCCGGAGTTCGTGAATTCCGAAAGGCTTGGTCAGGTAATCGTCGGCGCCCAGATCCAGACCAAGCACCTTTTCCGCCTCCTGGACGCGCGCCGTTAGCATCAAGATCGGCGTCCCGACGCCGGCGCGGCGCAGTTCGCGGCAGACCTCGAACCCGTCGAGTTTTGGGAGCATTATGTCCAACAGGATCAAGTCCCAGGTCTCGCTGCGCCCGCGGCGCAGCCCGGCCTCTCCGTCTGATGCTATTTCGGCCTGGTGCCCCTGGCGCCGGAAGTCCTCTTCAAGACCCAGTCCAATGGGCGCTTCGTCTTCGACTATGAGTATGCGCGCCATGCTCTATCCCGCCCGTGGCAGCCATACCGTAAAGCGGCTGCCCTTCCCAGGTTCACTTTCGAGTTCGATCTTACCTCCGTGGGCCTCGACGATGTGGCGGGCCATCGCCAGTCCTATACCCGTACCGCGAATGCCCTGGCGGATCGCCTCGTCGCCTCGGGTGAACTTGGCGAAAACCCGCGCCCTCTCGTTTGGGGGAATGCCGATGCCGTGGTCCGTCACGGACAACTCCACGCGGCCGTCGCATGACGACACGGTCACCTCGACTCTTCGGCTTTCGCCCGAGTACTTCACAGCGTTATCGAGAAGATTCCATAGAACGTGAAGGAGCGCTTCGTGGTCGCCAACCACTGGCATGGGGCGCGTCGGCGGTTCGTAGCTAATCTGAAACCCGGCGGCCGCACTCTCGGAGGAGAAAGCGTCGACGGCCTCCCTCGCGAGGGAACCCGCATCCTGCGCTTCCTTCCGATAGTTTCTCGCGCCGCCCTCCATGCATGAGAAGTCCAGCAGCGACTCCACCGAACGCTTCAAACGTTCGGCGGCCTGGGCCTGCATACGGTAGAAAGAGAGCCTGCGGTCGCGCCCGAGATCGTCGTTCTCCATGAGCAGGCCCCCCAAGTGCAGGATGGTCGTCAGAGGGGTCCTGAACTCGTGCGAGACCGCGGAGACAAACCCGGCCTGCAGACGCGC
>JAIQFU010000353.1 GCA_020073115.1 Terriglobia bacterium | reverse complement strand
GACCAAGGCGCTAATCCGGGTTTCACGGGAGCGCTACTTGAAGAGTGTTTAGCCACGGATGAACACGGATAAACACGGATAAGAACGAAAAGAATTGGGGTTTCATCCGTGTGCATCCGTGTGCATCCGTGGCCAATTGACAACCCTTTCAAACATTTCCACGAACCCCTCCAGCGGAATCTGCTCCGCCCGCAACCCCGCCTCCGGCCATTCATCCACAGCGCACCCGTAGATCCCCGCCAGATTATTGCGGAGGGTTTTCCGTTTGTGCCGGAAGCAAGCTGCCACGAATTGCAGAAAGGGCCAGGTGTCGAATAACAGCTTCTGCTCGACCGGCTCCAGCAGCACCACCGCCGAATCCACCTTGGGCGGGGGGTAGAAGGCCGCCGGTTTTACCTCGAACAGGGCGCGCGCCTTCGCGAATACGGCGGTCTGCACCGTGAGAAAGCCGTAGTCGCGCTCGCCCGGGTGCGCCGCCAGCCGCTGCGCGACTTCCTTCTGCACCAGGAACACGGCCCGAGGCGGCGCCAGGCGCACGGCTTTCTCCACGATCGGCGAGGAAATGTAGTACGGCAGGTTCCCCGTAATGGCGGCCTGTCCCCATTGGCCCAGGTCGGTCTGCAGGACATCCGCCTCTACAATCTCCAGGCGCGGCTCACCGGCGAACTTCCGCCCCAGGTGCTCCGCCAGGTAGGGATCCACTTCGATGGCGATGACGCGGTCCGCGCGCTTGAGGAGTTTCTCGGTGAGGGCGCCGCGGCCGGGCCCGATCTCGATGACCGGGCCCTGCCTCGCGGGAACAGCCGCGGCTGCAATGCGTTCGAGAACCGATCCCTTGATCAGGAAATGCTGTCCGAGCCGCTGACGCGCCACTCCGGGGCCGCTTAGCTCCGCGCCGAGCCGGGCGTGCGGGGGAAGAGCACCAGTTTGTAGCCCCAGGTGGGTTGTCCGAAAATCGTCGCGGGCGTGAACTGGGAGAGCAGGATCATGCTCTTCATTTCCTTGGTGACCTGGCCGCTCGGCGTCATGTAGTCCGCCACGCGCCCCTGGGGGTCGATCAGGAGCAGCACGACGGCGGCGTCGGTCGACACCGGAGCGGTTGCGGGCACGAGTTGGGGAACCTCCTGCGCGCTGTCGTAGTAATGCCGGTGATCGGCGATCCAATCCACCACTTCGCCCTCGGGGTCGGTGGCAAACACGGTCGGGACATCGTCGGAGAGGCTGGTCGGAAACGCCAGCCGGGGCATGCCGTAGCTGACTGCGGCGAACATCACCAGGGCCGAGAGAAGGCCGCCGGCGAAGGGTAGCGCCACCGGGCGCGCGACGTTGTCCAGTTGCAGACGCAGCCGGCCCAGCCAGTAGCCCGTCCAGGCGCGAAGACTGGCCCGGCGGGCCCGGATTTCGCGCTCGTGCGAAGCAATTACCCGCAATCGCTCGGTCAGACCCTCGGGCATGCGTGGTCGCGCCATGCTGCCCAGGGCTCTGCGCAGACTGTCAAGCGACTGGTAGTCGGTATGACAGGTTCGGCAGGATTCCAAGTGCGCCAACGCGTTCCCTTCCTCGGCGGGCATCATTCGTCCGTCGAGGAGTGAAGGGATTTGCTCATGCATCTGGCAGCTCATAACGTTACTCGGCCGTTCTCGGCGCCAATCGCAGCGAATGCCTGGCATCCAGGCTTCCCGCGAGTTCTTGCCGCAGGGCATCCCGGCCCCGCAGGATTCGGGACTTGACAGTTCCCAGGGAAACGCCCAATACTTCCGCGATCTCCTCGTAACTCAGGTCCGTAATGTCTCTCAGCACCACGGCTTCGCGGAAAATGGGATTGATCCTTTCCAGGGCCGCCTCGATCATGACGTGCTGCTCGCGGTCGAACGCCACGTCAAAGGGCGACCGGCTCCCGTCTGGAATGATTTCCTTCCAGCTCCGGTTCTCTTCCGGGTCGGTGTCCAGTTCCACCTCGCGCCGGCGGTGGCGGAAAAACCAGCGCCGCGCGTTGTGAGCCTCATTGACCGTAATCCTGTAAATCCAGGTCTTTAAACTGCTTTGCCCGCGGAAACTCCCTATGTTTCGAAAGACTTTGAGGAAAACCTCCTGCACCACGTCGCACGCTTCGGACGGGTCCTCCAGGAGACGGAGCGCGAGGGTATAGACGGGCTGCTGGAATCTGCCCAGCAGATCCTCGTAGGCTCTTTCGGAGCCCACTCGCAGTGCTTCCACCAGCCGGAGGTCTTCCGCCTCCGGGTCGGGAGTCCGCTCAGGACCCAAGTCCAGGATTGAAGTGGCTGCCATAGGGCGCCTCGGTCTCAGCCTGTCTTCAAACTATCAAAAAACTACAGTCTTCGGTAGGTATAGACACCCCTCCCCGACAAAAAGTTCCCTCCGAGAGGGTGGGGCGGGGCTTCCGCCCGGCCGAAGCCCCGCCCCATTTACCGAACCCTTACCCCGCCGCCCGCGTCCGGGGCCGCTGCTGCGCCGTCTGACGGCTCACCAGTTTGTTGAAATTGCTCCTCTCGCCGGTCGCCGTGCTGTCCTGGACCATGAGCGCCAGATTCTTCTCGTCGAATTTGCCGAACCAGTCGTCCCAAGAGATATCCTGCAGCGATTCCTCCCCGGTATAGCCCGGGAAATTCAGCCGGATCATCCCCGTATCGCCCCGCCCGCCGGTACGCTTGACGCAGGAAGGCCGGGCATTCCGCTCCTCCGCCCAGCGGCGGATCTCCTCGTGGTCCGTCAGGGGGCGCCCGCTGAGGCGGGTACGGCCCGAACTGCGGCCGGACGCCGACCGGCCGCCGCTTTCCCGTGAGCTCGAACGGCCGGAAGCCCGCCCGCTAGACTGCCGGCCGCCGGACCGCGACGTTTCCCGCGATGCGCTCTCCGTCCGCCGCCCTGAAGAAGTTCCCTTCACGAGCCGTTTGGAGATCTGCGCCAACTGCTTGTCCGTCTGGATCTCCTCGCGAAGGGTCTCATCCAGAAGTTGCGCCGCCTGTCTCATCCCCATCTGCTGAGCCAGGGACCGCGCGCTTTCGTAGCTCACCATCTCATAGTGCTCCACCTTCCGCGCGCCGCCGCAGATGGCCGAATCCTGGATCCCCTCTTCGCGCTCTTCGGAGATTACCTGCTGGCCTTCTTCCACGATTCCCTGCATCCCCTTGCAGGGACGGCTGCGAGGCCGCATGTCCATCGACTGGAATACCTGTTCCAGCCGCTGGACCTGTCCTTTGGTGACCTCGAGGTGCTGGCGCAGGGCATTTGTCAGCTCCTCGTCGTTGGCCGCTTTGGCCATTTTCGGGAGCGCGCGGACAAGCTGCTTCTCCGCATCGAAAAGGTCCTGAAGCTCCTCAACCAGGAGTTGCTCCGGACCGCCAACCTTTTTCGCCATGGTAGTTCCCCCTCGTATCGGGGCAGCCGGCTGGCCGCCCTCCTTCTTCTACGAGTGTCGCAGTACCTCGCTTCGAGGCGCAAAGGATCTACTTTCAGGCCTGTGAAGCCACACACTTGTTACGCTGGGTCCTTATGCCCCTGGTCAGCGCCCCCGAGCTCAGGCAATTCGCCGAGCGGATTCTGATGGCCGCCCGGGTTCCGCCGCATAAGGCTGCCCTGGTTGCGGAATCCGTGGTGGCGTCCAACCTCCGCGGCGTGGATACGCACGGAGTCCAGCTCATTCCGTTTTACGTGGAGCGGCTGCTGGCCGGTGACACAGACCCGCTCGCCGACGGGCGCGTGGTGTCCGAATCGGGCTCGTGCCTCTTGTTCGATGGGCAGAACGGAGTCGGCCAATGGGTGGCGGAAACCTGCTGCGGGCACGCCGTGCGCCTCGCCGGGGAGAACGGGTTGGCTCTCGTGGTGGCGCGCGACTCCAACCACTTCGGCGCCGCCGCGTGGTGGGCGCGGAAGATGCGCGCCGCCGGGCAGATCGGTATCGTCCTGTGCAACGCTTCACCCATCGTGCCGCCCTGGCAGGGCAGGGAAGGGCGCATCGGCACGAATCCGATCTGCATGTCCGTTCCCGGCCCGTGGCTACTCGACATGGCAACCACCACCGTGGCGGCAGGGCGCATTTTCAAAGCCTTCCTGAACGGCCAGCCCGAAATCCCCGCGGGGTGGGCCTTCGATTCCGGGGGCCGCCCCACGACCGACACCGGCAAGGCGTACCGTGGCGGGATGCTCATGCCGCTGGGGGGCTACAAGGGCAGCGGCCTGGGGATGATGGTGGAGATCCTCTGCGGCGTACTGGGCGGCGGCGCCATGGCTACCGGCGTGTGCGGCATCCGCGACCACGGCCGTCCCGCCCGCACCAGCCAGACCTACCTGGCCATCGACGTGGCGCGCTTCATGCCCGTGGAAGAGTTCACGTCGCGCATGGAGGAGCTGGTGCGGATCGTTAAATCCACCCCCGCCGCCCCCGGGTACGACGAGGTCCTGGTGGCGGGCGACCCCGAGTGGCGCCCCGAAGCCGAGCGCCTGAAACCCGGGATCCCCATCCCCGAAGGCAACTGGGAAGCGCTGAAGAAAGCCGCGGAGATGGTGGGGGTGGCGTAGGCAGCCGCGCAGTGTGAGTGGGCGCTACCGGCGGTACGCCTCGACCGTCCACACGTCTTCGGTCTCCGCATGCCTCAACACGTACAGGCAGCCGTCCTCGGCTTTCACGCGGAAGTACGTCGCCTCCGGGCCGTACCAACGGTCGTCGACGGCGTCCACCGCCAGCCAGCGTTCACCCAGGCGGAAGCGTAGCGGGCGTTCATCGGCCCTGTACCCCGAATAGCACTCCACGTCGACTGTCACGGAGTCACGCCGCGGCCGCCTGTCCCGCGATGGCGGCAATTTCGGCGCCGATGGCCAGCGACGCCGTGGCCGCCGGGCTGGGCGCGTTGAGTACGTGCAGCGCGTTGGGGCGCGCGATGAACCGGAAATCCTGCACCAGTTCGCCTTCCGGCGCAATCGCCTGCGCGCGCACTCCGGACCCGCCCGCAGCCAGGTCGTCCGGCTGGATTTCCGGTACCAGCCGCTGCAGCGACCGGCAGAACAACGCCCGGCTGAACGAGCGCCGCAGTTCGTACCACGCCATCGACGGGTAGCGCCGCAGAAACCGCCACAACCCGCCATATGTGAGGGCGTCGTAGAGGTCTCCCAGGCGGATGTCGGTCTTGTGGTAGCCTTCGCGCGCGAACGCCAGGACCGCGTTCGGCCCGGCTTCGACGCCGCCGTGGATCAGCCGGGTGAAGTGCACCCCGAGGAACGGAAAGCGCGGGTCGGGCACGGGATAGATGAGATGCCGCACGAGGCTCTGGCGCTCCGGGCGAATTTTGTAGTACTCTCCGCGGAACGGCAGAATCCGCATGTCACGCCGCTCGCCGGCCAGTTCCGCCACGCGGTCGCAGTGCAGCCCGGCGCAGTTGATCAGGAAGTCCGCCGCGAACGAGCCGGCCGGCGTCTCGGCCACCCATCCCGGGCCCGACGCCTGCAGCCGTTCCACGCGCGCGCCGGTGACGACCCGCGCCCCCCGCGCCGCGATCTTCTCCACCAGGGCGCCGCACAGCCCCGCTCCTCCAGCGCATCCAGCCGCGGGACCTCGCTCTGGTCCGCGGCCACTACCAGCTTGCCGCAAACGTCGTGCGAGACCCCGTTTTCCTGGCAGAAGGCCACCATCTGCCGGATCCCGGAGACCGCCAGCCGGGCTTTCACCGATCCCGGCTTATAGTACAGCCCGCAATGCAGGACGCCGCTGTTGTGCCCGGTCTGATGCCGGCCGACTCCGCCTTCTTTTTCGAGCACGACGATCCGCGCTCCGGGGAAGCGCTCGCCCAGGCGGTATGCGGTGGCCAGACCTACAATTCCACCGCCGACGATGATTACGTTTCGAGAGTTCACGGGTTCTTTTTCGAGTGTAGCGCCCGCGCGTTACCGCCGCGTGAAAACGAAATAGATCGTCTTGGCGGATGCCACCCGGCGGCCCCGGCGGGTGCGGGCCGGCTGGAACCGCCAGAGGCGCGCCGCCCCGGCCGCCCGCCCGGAAAGGTACTGGTAGACGGCATCGCCCCGGTCCTCGGCCGCCGCGCTCGTAACGCGTCCCGAGGCGTTGATCCGTACTTCGATCGGGACCACCACCCTGCCGCGAATCCGCGACCGGATACCGTCGGAAATCCCCGGCTGCACGCGATGGATCACGACCGGCGCTACGGCGACCTCGGCCTGAGGGTAGTTTGGCTCCGTGTGGCGCGGCGGATGAGGCGGGGCGGGGGGTTGCTGTCCCACCTCCCCGGGGGCAGGCTCGGCAGGAGTCGCGGGCGGCGGGACAACCGGCGGGACGGTGGGTCTCGGGGCCAGCCGGTCCGCCGATTTGGCAGCGGCCGGAGGCGGTTCGACGCGCGCCGGCACACGCCTGAAGTGCCACCATTCGTAGACGAAAGCGGCGCCGACGCACAGCGCGATCCAAGCCAGGAGCGGCGCCCAGAAGCGAGGTTTGCGCCGGGTGGGTTTCGTTTCCTCGTCGTAGAGCCTCCGCGGATGCACGGGAGGCGGCAAATACGGCGCGGCGGAAATTTCGGAGACTGGCTTCGAAACCTCCGCAGTTTGGGGGTTTCGTAGACTGTCCCCGAAATGGAGTTGCGACATCTCCCCGGAGTCGAACGAAAACGGCTCCGATGTGCTCAACTCCGTCCCGCTCCACCACGCGAAAGAGGCCTGGCAGCGGTCCGCCGCGAGCGGCCGCAACAGCAGGAAGACATTCTGCGGACCGGCGAAATACGCGTCGGCGAGTTCCCGGTCCGCGCCCTCCAGCGCGGCTTCTCTGCCGGTGCCTCCACTTGCCCCAGCAGCAGCCCGCCCGTTTCGGCGCCCCTTCGCGGCAGGGACAAAAACGCTTCGATCACCTGCGCGCGGATTCGGTCCACCACCCCGCAATCCAGCGTTACGCGGGTGGCGGCGTGGGGATCGTCCCAATGGCAATCGGCTTTGTCCATCGCAACCCCCGTGGCAGGGAGCCATGCAATTCCGGGGCCAGAGAGCGTCCGAGAACCGGCGCGCGTCCTGCCGCACGTTATAATCGCCTTAAATGGACGTATTTGAGGAATTGGTGCGCCTGCGCCGCCTGGGCCAGAAATGCGCCCTCGCCACCATCGTGGGCGTGCGCGGCTCCATCCCCAGCTACCAGAGCGCCAAACTCCTGGTGCGGGAGGACGGCTCCATGGCCGGCACCATCGGCGGCGGCTGCGTGGAAGCCGATGTCTGGAGCGCGGCGCGCGAGGTCATGCAGACGGGGAAATCCAAGCGCCTCGAATTCAACCTGGGCCAGGACGCGGCCTACGATAACGGCCTCATCTGCGGCGGCCAACTGGAGGTTTACGTGGAGCCGGTGCTGCCCATCCCGCGCGCCTTTGTCTTCGGCGCCGGACACATCTCGAAGAGCCTTGCCAAAGTAGCCGCTATGGCCGGCTTTTCCGTCGTGGTTGTGGACGACCGCGAAGCCTTCGCCAGCCGGGAGAGATTCCCCGACGCGGACGAGGTCCACGCCGCCGAATACGAGGAGATCTTCCCGCGCCTCGGAATCAACGAGAACAGCT
>JAIQFU010000352.1 GCA_020073115.1 Terriglobia bacterium | reverse complement strand
CTCCAGACGGCGTGGGCGGGCGGACAGCCGTAGGCGTACGCAGGCGAGGTCGCCAGAGTCGTGTCTTTTCATAGCGCACCTGGGGCCGAGTACTGTGGGTCAACTTCTGCCGCCGTTACGCATTCGTCCTTTCACCTTCCTGCGCGCAGGGCCCCGTTGATTCCCAAAGACTGGCGGTTGCGCCGTCTGAATCCGCCAGACGGGACCGTCGGCCTCCAGCGGCGCTTCTGTCCGGACCACGGACGGAGCATTGTCGGCGACGGTCCAACTGTTTATGTCCGGTGGTTGTTTGCCGACCAAAGGAGCAACGACGCCGGCAATCCCGCCGATTTCGAATTTCAATACATAATGGCGGGCCTGTTTATGAACCGTTCCTACAGAGAAAACGTCCCTGCCTTCAGGAACGATGTGGATCTTGACAATCCGTGGCTTTGATGTCGTCGCCACGTATGAAACCGTGGCGCCAGCTCCGTCCTCAGGCACGTCCTTCACGATGGTAAAGAGCAGGCCATTAGCAGCATCTTCCGGGATTTGGAGTTGTTCCGTTTTGCTCTTCTCATTCCCGTCCTTCTCGTGGGAGCGGATGGTGACCTCAGATCGAGTCGCATCGACGGTGGCATCCAACGGCTGTTTGAACGCCGGCCCCTTTTGAACAACGTGATCACGGATCAGGCGAAAGGTTCGCCCCTGGGAAAATTCCGTCGTATCATCGTACAGCGAACCATCGAGGAAGCGAAAGACCAGTCGGCTCGTTACCCGATTACCGCTGACGGTTTGGATGCTTTCGCCATAAGCGATGTTCTTACCCGCCAGCGTTTGCAATTCCACGAAACCGTGCATCTCGCCTTCGCGATAGCGGACAGCCACCGGTTCGGCTTGACCGTTCGGTGTCAAGGACGCTACTAAGACCAGCACGCTTATGTACAGGCTGCGAGGTTTCATTGCTTACCGAGGTAGAGAACACTTTGGCAACTTCAGAGACAGCAATCGGCGGACCATATCTCTGCGCGTGTTGATGGGTCTTGAGAAACGCCCCGGCAAGCTGCCTATCGAATACGGCCGAATCGTGATCTCCGCCGCGGCCGATTCTCGCTCAATCGAGAACCTTCGGCATTGCCGATGGCTGGTGGACGCTTCCGAGCCGAAGCAAAGAAAGCGGCCAAACTGAAGAATGCCGGCGCGGACGCCGGCATGACAGGCCGGAGGCCCACTCCACCTTCCATAGAAAAGGGGCAGGTTCCAAACTCTGGAACCTGCCCCGAATTTACAGCTTGCCTGACTTCTTTTCCGCCGCTAGAACCTGACGCGGAAGGAAAGGTGGATTTGCGACGGTCCGCCTTCGGTGGAATCCCCAAAGTCGCCGACCCCGGGGGTCATGAAACTCAGCGGACTGGTCTGGGTCATGGTGGTGTTCGCCGTGTTCCAGTTGAACCATTTGAAGGGGTTGTAATAGTCGAACCGGAGTTGCGCCTTCACGCGCTCCTTGGTAATCGAGAAGTCCTTGTACATCGAGGCGTTGGCCCCGATGATGCGCTGCTCGATCCAGAAGTTCGAGGGCATGTTGCCGCGGGTGAACGAAGGAGCTACGACTTCGCAGTTGTTGCCCCATGTCGCCCCGTTGGGCTGCAGGATGGGAGCCGTACCGCAGTTGGTGACGATCGGGTTCTGCGCGTTTTGTACGAAGCGGTTGGCGCCGATGTCCTGCCAGTTGTCCCGCAGCTGCGGGATCCCGACGAGGTAGAGCGAGCTGATGGTCGGCTCGTAGCCCGGATAGTCCTGCCGGCTTCCGGAGACCGAACCGGTCACCGGGTTGAGGTAGGTGCCGCCCGAGTAGCCGAGGCCCATGGGAGTCGGCGCCCAGACGGTGAAGTTCCAGGAGAAGCTGTATCCGCCAAACAGGATGTCCATCAAGCGGCCGCTGTGGAAAAACTTCTTGCCCCGGCCGAACGGCAGCTCGTAAGTCATGGAGCTGACGTAGCGATACTTCTGGGTCTGGCCGGTGACGGACCGCATTAATTGTTGATCCTGGTAAAGATTGCCCGGGGAGTTCTGGATGCCCTTCGCCAGGGTAAAGAACGTGAGGAAGCTCAGGCCGCTCGAGTACCGTTTTTCCAGCTTGACGGTTCCCGAATGGTAGATCATGCGGACGCAGTTGCACTGATAGTTGACGCCGCCCAGGTTGGGGAACGGCTTGTAGGCCTGGGTACCGTTGATGCCCGAAGAGTTGTTGACCCAGGTGCTGCGGTAGGCCCAGTTGGCCGGCTGCGTCAGGTCGATGACGTTCCCGTTCGCGTCGATACCGGTCCCGTAGGGGCGCGACTCCCAGTTGTAATTGCCGCTGAAACCCACGTTGTGCATGCCGACGTAGGACAATTCCAGCAGGTAGTCTTTCTTGATAGCGCGCTGTACGCTGACGTTCCAGTTCAACGTGTAGGGGTTGTGGTAGTTCTTGGGAACCACCGTGATCGTGGGGCGATTCGAGGGCGACGAAGCCGACGTGGGGATCTGTCCGGCGGCATTCTGCAGAACCGAGACGAACGGCGGCACGCCGGCGTTGATGTTGAACAGCGGGGTGTAGACGTTGGGCTGGTTGGAGACGGACTGGTTGAAGAAGCTGCCCCCGCCGATCTCGCTCTGGTTGGTCCAGCCGAGGTTCCAATCCAGCGTAATCGCCCCGAAGCCGGCGCGGACCACGGTACTGGGCGTGGCGCTCCAGGCCAGGCCGACGCGCGGCCGGAAGTTGTTGTTGTCGCGGTTCCAGAGGAAGCCCTTGGGCTGGATCCAGGATCCCATGCATCCGCCCTGCGGGCAGTTGAGGACCCCGGCGACCGAACCGTTGGTGTAATAATTGTCCGGCGCGTCCAGGCTGCCGACGCTGAGCTGCCCCGGGAACTTGCTGTGCGCCGGGGTTTCGTTGCTGTAGCGGACGCCCAGGTTCAGGGTAAGGTTGGGCCGCAGCCGCCAATCGTCCTGGAAATAGAAGCTGTGGTTGGAATCTTCCGGAAGGTTGGCCGCCCCCTGCTGCGCGTACGAGTAACTGTAAACGTATCCCAGCATGATGTCGGCCAGCGTGATGCCGCCGGTGTTGGAGATGCTCGTCCCGTTGCCTTGCAGGCCGTTGGTGCCGCCGAAGGAAAGGCTCAACCGCGGGTTAGCAATGTTGTGCTGAACGTTGTTCAACCACAGCCATTCGTACCCGAACTTGA
Source organism: Terriglobia bacterium (assembly GCA_020073115.1). Lineage (GTDB taxonomy): Bacteria > Acidobacteriota > Terriglobia > Bryobacterales > Bryobacteraceae > BOG-224. Next base: position 9,473 of record JAIQFU010000352.1, on the reverse strand, counting down.
AGGCATGGGTGCCCCACACCTTGGTTAAGTCCTGGTTGAACTGGTGGGTGTTGTTCACGTTGACGCTCATGGTGCCAACGCCGAGCTGGGAGCTGCCGTTGGTGCCTTCGGACATCCCGAAGTTGACCGGGTTGAGGTACACGTTGGAGGGGAGGTTGGGAACGGTCTTGGCAATCTCGTAGGTGTAGTCGTCGCCGGCGCGCGCCCGGGGGTTGCCGGTCCGCCGGTACAGGCCGACCTTGGTCTCGCTGATCAGGGTGGGACTGAGGGTGTAGGTAAACGACAGCGCGGCGTGGCGCTGAACGGTATACGTCAATGTCTGGTACTGATCGTACGGCTTATAGGCGATATTGACGTTGTTCTGCGGCTGATGCTGATCGCCCTGGCTGTAACTGACCGACGTCCTCATCCTGTCGGTAAAACTGTGGTCGACGCGGAACTGGTTGGTCAGGTTAAAGTAATTCCCCGTGCCGGAAGTCACGATGTTTCCGTTTGGGCCGTTATTGTTCACGCTGCCGACGCCCGCCTGGGGGTCCGCGAACGGCTTGTTGGCGGCAATGGCATTCCACATGGAGCTGAAGCGGTTCGTGGGAATTTTGTTGCCGGGAAATATCGCGCGCGACAGGTTGCCGGAGGAGAAACTCCCGGAGGTCGAGGCCGGATCGTAGAGTTGGTTCGAGTATGCGCCGAAATCGCCGGCCAGCATGGCGGGCGTGGGAGTCGTATAACTGCTGGAATTGGACGAGCTGTCAACGTGGTACGACCCGCTGATCGAAAAGAACGTCTTATTCCTGCCGTTGTAGACTTTGGGGATCAGCACCGGCCCGCCGACGGTGAAGTCGGGCATCTGGAAAAGGGTTTTGTTGTTCGCGTTGTCCTGCTGCAGCGTCGTCTTCTGGAAGAAGCGGCGATGCATCATGGAGGTGCTCTTGAAGAGGTAGCCCCCCTCGCCGTGGAACTGGTTGGTGCCGCCCTTCTTGACGAAGATGAGGGCGCCGGAGGTGGCGTGGCCGTACTCAGCCGGCATGGCGCTGGTGAGCACCTTGACTTCCTCGATGCCTACCTCGACGTTGTTGAGCGTGGTCCCGCCGTCCATGGAGGTGGCCATGATGCCATCTTCATATTGGGCCGTCTGCCAGTTCTGGCCGCCGTTGATGAACCAGTTGCCCAGTGCGCCGGGCCACGCGGCGTTGCTGGTGGAAACCTGGGGAGTGTAGTACAGCACGCCCTTCGACCAGTGCTGGTAGTTGGGCAGTTTGTAGAAATACTCGCCCTCCATCACCTGGCCGGTGGATGAAGTCTGGGTATCCAGCAGGGGAAGGGCGCTGGTGACCTCGATGGATTCGGCGACCGAGCCGACCTCGAGTTTGATCTCGACGTTCAGATTCTCGCCGATGCGGAGCGTAAGCCCGTCGCGCACCTGCTTTTTGAAGCCATCGGCCTCGAAGGCCAGGTCGTACGTGCCCGGGGGGAGCGCGACGAAGCTGGGTCACCGTGATCTGCGCGTTCGGCACGACCGCTCCGGTCGGATCCGTGACTCTGCCGGAAATGATGCCGGTGTTGGTCTGCGCCAACACGGGCATTGCGAAAACGAGAATAAGGGCTATCAACCCTATTCCCAGGTGATTACGCAATTTTGTTCTCCTGTTTCCGGGAATAGCCGCTGAGGAGATGGAACACCGCGCCCCGGCTATTCCCAACGACACGATTGCGACCAGTGGGTTCATGGGCGGCCTCCGTTGATGAGTTGCTTTCCGCACCGGGCCACCCCAGGCCCGCCCGAAAGCGAAAAACACGGGTGAGAACTGCCGCGCGGACGTCGCGCCGCAGCGTATAAGGTCAAATGATCAGGGTACGGGCAGGAGGGTACACCACGAACGTCCTTCAGCCACACCCAAGCCGAGACCATTGGAGAGATTAGTAACCGATTTCACGATCGGATTCAACAAAATTCCCGATATTTCAGAGAAAATAGGGTGTTTACCTGATGTCCGTCGGATCTTGCCTCGGGAATTTACCTTACAAAAAGGCCGAAAAAACGGAAAAAGACCTCTGCCCAAGGCAGGGCCGCACAAAGAAAGAGCAGGTCCCAAACGACGGGACCTGCCCGGAACTGACAGCCTGCGTGGCTTCGTTTTCGCCGCCAGGATAGCGAGGCGCCTGACCTCAAACCGGCAAGACCGTTCACCGCCGAGGCGCCGAGACGCAGAGAAGAGCCGGGTTCCGTGCTCTGGCGCTCGCGGTTCGAGCGCAGAGCGGGCAGGGGATGCAGAGCCAAGCATCCTTCGAACTCGGCGTCTCTGCGCCTCGGCGGTTAGTCCGAAGACGTGTCACTTTTCTTCCGCTCTCGGGCCGATCAGACGGCTCGCGGTCTGCGGCGCAGATGCCACGCAGTACGATCGGTGAAAGGGCAAACCGGGTACAGGCACGAAGTTTCGCAAAGGCGGCGAAATTCGAGCCAGTCCCCGCTTTGCAGCCTGTGCCGAATACCAAAAACAAGTCGCCAGCCCTTAGTCGTTACGCGTTGGTCGCTGGTGGTCTGGAAACCGGGTACAGGCACGAAGTTTCGCAAAGACGGCGAAATTCGAGCCAGTCCCCGCTTTGCAGGCTGTGCCGATACACGCCCTCGTCCGCGCCAGCCCTAGAACCTCACGCGGAACGAAAGATGAACTTGCGATGGCCCTCCTTCCGTAGAATCCGAGAAGTCATTCAGGCCGGGGGTCATGAAGCTCTGCGGGTTCGTCTGGGTCATCGTGGTGTTTGCGTTGCCCCAGTTGAACCATTTGAACGGGTTGTAGTAGTCGAAGCGGAGCTGCGCCTTGACGCGCTCCTTGGTGATCGAGAAATCCTTGTACATGGAGGCGTTGGCCCCGATGATCCGCTGCTCGAGCCAGAACGCCGAGGGCATGTTGCCACGGGTGAACGAGGGAGCTACCACCAGGCAGTTGTTGCCCCAGGTCGCTCCGTTCGGCTGGAGGATGGGGGTCGTGCCGCAGTTGGTCACCAGGGGATTCTGGTAATTCTGCACGAAGCGGTTCGTGCCGATGTCCTGCCAGTTGTCTCGCAGTTGCGGAATCCCGACGAGGTAGTAGGAGCTGATCGTCGGCTCGTAGCTCGGATAGTCCTGCCGGCTCCCGACCGCCCCGGTCACCGGGTCGGTGTAGGTGCCGCCCGAGTAGCCCAGACCCATGGGCATGGGCTCCCACACGGAGAAGTTCCAGGAGAAGCTGTAACCGCCGAACAGGATGTTCATCACGCGGCCGCTGTTGAACCACTTCTTGCCATGGCCGAACGGCAGCTCGTAGGTCATGGAGCTGACGTAGCGGTACTTCTGGGTTCTGCTGGTCATCGCCCGCATGAGGCTTTGGTCCTGGTAGAGGTTGCCCGGGTCGTTCTGGATGCCCTTCGCCCACGAGAAGAACGTGAGGAAGCTCAACCCGTACGAGTAGCGCTTTTCCAGCTTGACGGTCGCCGAGTGGTAGATCATGCTCACGCAGTTGCACCAATAGTTCACGCCGCCCAGGTTGGGATAGGGCTTGTAGGCCTGCGTGCCGTTGACGCCCGAGGAATTGTTGTACCAGGTCCTGCGGTAGGCCCAATTCTCCGGTTTGGTGAGGTCGAGGACGTTGCCGTACTGGTCAATGCCGGTTCCGTAGGGGCGCGACTGCCAGTTGTAGCTGCCCTGAGGCCACTTCCACCAGGTAGTCCTTCTTGATGGCGCGTTGCAGGCTGACGTTCCAGTTCAGCGTGTAGGGGTTGTGGTAGTTCGCGGGGACCACCGTGATGGTGGGCCGGGCCGATGGCGACGAAGCCGAGGTGGGGATCTGACCCGCGGCGTTCGGCGTGGGCATGACGAACGCCGGCACGCCCGCGTTGATGTTGAACAGCGGCGTGTAGACGTTCGCCGAGTTTGATACGGACTGGTTGTAGAAGCTGCCGCCGCCGATCTCGCTCTGGGTGTTCCAAAGGGACCAATCCGCGGCCACCATGGAGAAGCCCGCGCGGACCACGGTATCCTGGTTCACGCTCCAGGCCAGCCCGAAGCGCGGCCGGAAGTTGTTGTTGTCGCGATTCCAGAGGAACCCCTTGGGCTGGGTCCACGCACCCACGCATTTCCCGTTCGGGCAGGTCAGCACGCCGGGGACGGAGCCGTTGACGTAATAGTTGTCCGGCACGTCCAGGCTGCCGACGCTCATCTGCCCCGGGAACTTACTGTGCGCCGGGGTCTGATTGCTATAGCGGACGCCGATGTTCAATGTGAGGTTAGGACGCAGCCGCCAGTCGTCCTGGAAATAGAAGCTGTGGTTGGAGTCCTCCGGCAGGTTGGATGCCCCCTGCTGGGAGTAGGAGTAGCTGTAAACATAGCCCAGCATGATATCCGCCAGCGTGATGCCGCCCGTGTTGGGGATGCTGGCGCCGTTGCTCTGGAGGCCGCCGGTGCCCCCGAAGGAGAGGCTCAGCCGGGGGTTGGCGATATCGTGCTGAATGTAGTTCGCCCACAGCCACTCATACCCGAATTTGAAGGCGTGGGTGCCCCACACCTTGGTGAAGTCCTGGTTGAGCTGATGGCTGTTGTTCACGTTGACGCTCATGGTCCCGACGCCGAGCTGCGAGCTGCCGTTGGTGTATTGGGACATCCCGAAACCGATCGGGTTGAGGTACACGTTGGAGGGCAGGTTGGGGACGGTCTTGGCCATTTCGAAGGTATAGTCAGTGCCTTTAAACGGTTGGTAGTTGCCGGTCCGCCGGTAGATGCCCACCTTGGTTTCGCTGATCAGCGTGGGGCTGATGGTGTAGGTAAACGACAGCGCGGCGTGGTTCTGCACGGTGTACTGCAATGTCTGGTACTGATCGTACGGCTGGTAGAGAATGTTGACGTTGTTGCGCGGCTGATGCTGGTTGCCCGTGCTCCAACTGAGCGCCATCCTCATCTTGTCGGTGAAATTGTGGTCCACGCGGAAGGCCTCGGTAAGGTTGAAGTAATTGCCCGTGCCGGATGTCACCACGTTTCCGCTCGGCCCGGTATTGGTCACGCTGCCGACGCCCGCCTGCGGTTCGATGAACGGCTTGTTGGCGACGATCTTACTCCACTGCGAGCTAAACCGGTTCGTGGGAATTTTGTTCTCCGGGAAGATGCTGCGCGACAGGTTTCGGTCGGCGTAGGTCCCGGAGGTCGAGGCCGGATCGTAGAGCTGGTTCGAGTAGGCGCTGAAGTCGCCGCCCAACATGGCGGCGGTGGGAGTCGTGTAGCTGCCCGAATTGGACGAGCTGTCGACGTGCCACGATCCGCTCACCTGGAAGAACGTCTTGTTCTTGCCGTTGTAAACCTTGGGGATATAGACCGGCCCGCTGACCACGAAGTCGGGCATCTGGAAGAGGGTTTTGTTGTTGGGGTTGTCCTGCTGCAGCGTCGTCCGCTGGAAGAAGCGGCGATGCATCATGGAGGTGTTTTTGAAGAGGTATCCGCCTTCGCCGTGCAGTACGTTGGTGCCGCCCTTCTTGACGAAGATGAGGGCGCCGGCGGTGGCGTGGCCATATTCGGCGGGCATGGCGCTGGTGAGCACCTTCACTTCCTCGATGGCTACCTCGATGTTGTTCAGACTCGTGCCGCCGTCCATGGAGGTGGCCACGATGCCATCTTCATATTGGGCGGTCTGACTGGCGTTGCCGCCGTTTATGTACCAACTGCCTAGCGACCCGGGCCACACGGCATTGCTGTGCGAGACCTGGGGGGTGTAGTACAGCACGCCCTTCGACCAGTGCTGATAGTTGGGGAGCTTGTAGAAATACTCGCCCTGCATCACCTGGCCGGTGGATGAAGTCTGCGTCTCCAGCAGGGGAAGGGCGCTGGTGACCTCGACGGATTCGGAAACCGAGCCGACCTCGAGTTTCATCTCGACGTTCAGATTCTCGCCGATGCGGAGGGTAAGGCCGTCGCGTACCTGCTTCTTGAAGCCGGAGGCGGTGACGGTTACCCTGTAAGGCCCGGTGATCAGCGAGGGCACACGGAACAGGCCGTCGGTGTTGGTCTCGCTGACGGCGTCCACGTTCGTCTCGGTCTGGGTGACCGTGATCTGTGCGTTGGGAACAACCGCTCCGGTCGGATCCGTGATCCTGCCGGAGATGATGCCGGTGTTGGTCTGCGCGAACACGGGCATGGCGAGCAGGAAAATAAGGGCTATCAGCCCTATTCCCAGGCGATGACGCACTTCGTTCTCCTTTTCGGGAATAGCCGTGGAGGAGATGGAATGCCGCGCCCGGCTATTCCCGACTACGATTGTGACCGCGGGGTCATGGGCGCCTTCCCGTTACGAGTTGCCTCCGAGCCGGACCTGCCCGGGCCCGACGGGAAGCGAAAAGCGCAAGTGACAACTGCCGCGCACAGACCAGATGCCGTTGCGCCACAGTGGTGAGGTCAATGGTCCCAGCAGACGCGGGACGAAACACCATCGACGTCTGCCGGCCACACCCAAGCCGAGACCACTGGGGGAATTATTAGCGATTTCAGGATCTGATTCAAGGATGTTGAAAACTTCCAGATCCTCTAAGGGCTTTACCCCGATCCGCGTCTTGAGTAAAGACCTGAGGCAGCGAGCGCCAAGACCTGTAGGAGCGGCCCCGGCCGGTGGCGACAGTCTGGAGCCTGTCGCGGCCGCCTGCCAGACGGGCCTACTTCGGGTTTTGAAACGCCAGCAACGAGGTCAGCAATTGCCGCCCCGGTTCGTCGTCGGGCTTGAGGAGCAACATCTTCTGACACTCGATAATGGCTTCCGGCACGCGCCCGGGGATCTGCGCCAACGCGTAGGCGAGTTCATAGTGGACCTCCGGGACGCCCGGGTCGATGCGCAGAGAAGCCTGATACTCCGCGACCGCATCCCGGGTGCGGCCGGGAATCGACATCAGGGCCAGTCCCAGGTTGAGGTGCGCCGCATAGAAGTTGGGGTCGGCCCGCAAGGCCGTTTGATACTCCGCGATTGCGTCGGGCAGGCGGCCGGGCATCTGCGCCAGAGCAAGTCCCAGGTTGACGCGCAATTCCGGGCTATCGGGCTTGAGGCGCACCGCCTCCTCGAACTCCGCCAGCGCCTCCGGTATCCCGTCAGGCTTAAGCATGAGCATGGTGCCCAGATTGTTGTGGACGAGAGCGCTGCCGGGATTGCGCGCCATCGTCACGCGAAAGAGCGTTTCGTAGTCGCGATACGCGCCGCTCTGCCGCCAGGTAGCGGCCCCGAGGGTGGTCGCCAACAGGGCGGATAGCGCCAACGCGCCCCATGTCCCCCACCTCCGGACCCCGATGCGCCGCGCCAAAACCGTGAGCCCGGAAGCGACAGGAACGATGATGGCCAAAGCGGCCAGGTACTGGAAGTGGTCGGCAACGTAAGAGTAGCGGAAAGGATAGACGTTGAAGAAACCGAGCGCGGGAAAGAGCGTGCCGGTGAAGATCAGAAAGGCGGCCAGCGGTCCGCGGTTTTTCCGCGCGAGCAAACCAAAAGCCAGCGCCACCGCCGCCATTCCCAGCGGGAACAGGTATTGGACCCACGCGCCGGAATCGATCTTCCAGCGGGGATAAACAAACATCAGGTTCGACGGCCAGAGCACCTTGGAGGCGTAGAACCAGGGCACGCGGCCGGCCAGCAGGAGACGATCGATGAGCGTGAGCGCGTATTCCGGTCCCTGCGCGCCGATCAATCGCGGGGTCCTCTCCACCCAGGCCGTGAAAAGCCCCGCGGAGGCCCCCGCGGCGAACCACGGAAGCAGCGGCAGCACGTCGCGCTTCCACGCCAGCCGGCCGCGCTGCCACCAGAAAACCACCAGCAGCACGGCGGGTAAGGTGGCGGTCACCGTCTTGCTCATCAGGGCCAGGACAAAGAGCCCCAGGGCCAGGAAGTACTGGGATTTCCGGCGCGTCCGGTCGAAGTGCAGATAGGTGAGGGCGGCCGCCAGGTACAAGACCCCGGAGAGCGCGCTCTTCTGCTCCGAGATCCACGCCACCGCCTCCACCGAGACCGGGTGCAGGGCAAAAACGAAGCCCGCCAGCCAGGCGCCCGGCAGGGAAAGGCGCCGGACGATCATCACCACCAGGCAGGCCGATGCGGCGTGCAGCGCCACGTTGATGAGGTGGTAGTACAGCGTAGCGTCGCCCCAGAAGCGGTGTTCCAACCAGAACGCGCTGTGCAGCAGCGGATAGTATTGCTGAGTGGCGCCCAGGTCGAACCAGATGCGCCAAAGACCGTGCAGGGACCGCAGGTCGGCCCGGGTCACGTGCATGTTGTCGTCCCAGAGCAGGTCTCCGTGGAGCGCCGGCAGGTAGGCGGCCAGAGAGGCGCAGAACAGCAGCGCCCATGTTCCCGCGGCGCGCAGGACCGTCCGCATGGAGTCCGCGTTCCGGACCGGAGCTTTGTTCCTGCCCACCGGGCGCTCCTTCGCCCTGCCCTGCCTCACAGCCATCCCATCGACTCCCGTTTCTCGAGATTCCCCTATTCCGGAGACAAACCCTACTTTAACCCGGGATCGGCAGGGAAGGCCGTTTCATGCGCCTGGACGGCGGACGACCACTCCCTCCGGCCAGGGCTCTATGCGGGTGAGGTTTCTACGATGCCGCGGCGTAGCCGGCGCCGGGAGAGCAGAGCCGGAGTCCGCGCACTCCGCTGCAACACAGGTATTCCAGCAGAAGGATCATCTTGTGGTCGCGATCCGCGTCGCTGCGCGCGCAACACCACCCGCGGAAGCGCTGAAACTCCGCCACGCATTGCGCAAGCTGCGTGCGGGAGGAGGAGTTATTCTGCGCGGGCTCCAGGATGCACGCGCCCAGGAACTCGGCGATGAACTGGAGCTCGTCGCACGAGAGCCCCGCCAGAAAACGGCGGGCCTTCGGCTGGAGCGAGTTATCGGCGCACCTTACCAAGGCGGCAAACAGCGTGTCTCGCACTGCGGGTCTCCTGTGGTCGCTGAGGCATTTGGCCTGATATCGGGTATTATTGCGAAACCTGGAAGCCCGCGCAAGGGGGAGGGCCGGCCGCGGACGCAGGGCGCCCTCCCCGCGCCCGCGGCAAACGTCAGAGCCGTCCCATGAGCAGCAGGATGACGAGAATCAGAACGACGAGCCCCAAACCGCCGCTCGGATAGTAGCCCCACCCGCGGCTGTAAGGCCACGCCGGCGCGGCTGCCATCGCGATGATCACCAATATGATCAACAACAAAAGCATGGTTCTTCCTCCCTGGCGAAGTAGGAGCAAGCCGCCGTCCGATGTACGGATTTTCGCGGTGAGAGGCGGGCTTCGGGCCGGCGCGCCGGGCTGAAGCCCGGTGGGGCAAAAGCCCCGCCCGCTAACGCGCCTCGTGATAATACGCCTCGAGTTCCCGCGCGCGGTGGGCGGCGGTGTGCTCCGCCAGCACCCGCGCCCGGGCGCGGGCTCCGGCGGCAGCGGCGTCCGCGGGGCTGGCGTCGCGCAGGAGCCGCAGGACTTCCTCCGGAG
>JAIQFU010000351.1 GCA_020073115.1 Terriglobia bacterium | reverse complement strand
ATCCTTTCACCCTCGTTCACGGCGTTGCGGATGGTTTCCTGGCGCTCGCGCATCGCCCTGGCCGCCGCTGCCGATTCGCGCGCGTCCAGCAGGCTCTTCTCGTCCGGCCATTTCTGGAGCGCCTCCTCCAGTTCCGCCAGGGCGCCGTCCACGTCTCCGGCCTCCGCCTTGGCGCGCGCATCCCGGCGCTTGCGTTCGATGGCCGCGGCGCGCGCCTGGGCCAGGGCCGCCGCATTCGCCCGCTCCATGACCGCCAGCCACTCCGGCTCGGCGCCGTGCGCCGCCCTGATCTCCTCCAGCCCGGCGATGGCCCGCGCAAACTCTCCTTTTTCGAGCAGCGCTCCGGCCTGCGCCAGGACGCCGCGCATCTGGAATTCCTTGTGCAGCGCGGCCAATTCCGGATCGCCGGGGTATTCGCGGACCAGCGATTCCGCTTTCTGCGCTCCGTCTTCGAAGCGTCCCTCGCCGGCCAGTTTCCGCAGGTACTGAACTGCGGCATCCCGGGCCTGTTGCCGCTGCCAGGCGAGTTGCGCCTGCCGCACCGATTCCCGCGCGCCGGCCAGCCGCTGCTCCCCCGGCCGCTCCCGCAGCGCCGCATCGAGCACCGCCAGCGCGCGGTCGAAATCCCGGGCCGCGGCCAGGGCGGCGGCCTCTTCCGCCACTTTGGCTATGGCCGCTTCGCGCCGGCGCCGCTCCCCTTCCTCCTGCGCGCGTGAGAGCAGCGATTTCAACTCGGCGTCGGATGGGTAGCGCGCAGCCAGCGGCCGCAAAAGAGCCGCCGCATCTTCGAAACGTTCCTGCCGCAGCAGGGCCCCGGCGTCGGCCACGGCCTGGTTGCGGCGCTCCCGCGCCGCCAGTTTCTCTTCCGCCTGGGCCAGCAGCGAGCGGAGTCCGGCTTCCCCCGGATACCGCGCGCACGCCTCGCGCAAGGAGGGCACGGCGTCCTCGTAGCGCTCCTGCTCAATGAGGGCGTTCGCGTCCGCCATGGCCCCGGCCACCGCCTCCGCCCGGCGGCGCGCTTCCAGGGCGAGCCGGATGCGCCGCTGCGCTTCCACCAGAACCGCCTCGCCCTCGAACCGCCGCAGGGATTCATCGAGGCGCTCGAGCGCCTCTTCGTGCCGCGACCGGCCTGCCATCTCCTCGGCGGAACGTAGCGCGTCCTGGATGGCCCGCTTGCGCTCCTCCGCGCGCCGGCGCTCCTCCAACTGCTCCTGCGCCTGCGCTGCCAGTTGTTCCCAATCCGGTTCTCCGGCGTATTGTCTGGAAAGTTCGCGCAGAACCCGGAGGGCTTCCTCGGGCCGGCCGCGCTCGAGCATGGCCTTCACGCCGGCCACCGCCTTGGCGATGGCTTCCCGGCGTTCATGCTGCTCGCGCTCCCTCTCCAATTCGCGTTGCGCGTCCAGGAGCGACGGCGAATACACGGGGGAAGTCGAGAGCAGTTGGAGAGCGGCGTCGTACCGCCCATCCCTGGCCAGCGCTTTGGCTTCCGCCACGATCTCCTGGACCGCCAGTTCGCGCTGCCAGGCGGCCGCGGCGGCCTTGACTGCGCCCAACTGGCGGGCCAGCGCGAGTTCCCCGGGGTAGGCTGCCAGCCCCCGCTCCAGGGCCTCGCGCGCGCGGTCGTACTGGCGCGCCGCGGCGAGTTCCTCCGATTGCCGCACCAGGCGCTCGACCGCCTCCGCCCGCTGGCGCGCTTCCAGCGCCTGCCGCGCCTGCTGCTCGACGGCCTGCAGATCGGCTTCTCCGGGGTACTTCTCCAACGCCTCCCGAAGCGCTTCCATGGCTTCGTCGAGGCGTCCGCGGGAGACCAGCAGCCGGACTTCGCTGGCGATCGACAGCACCGCGTCTCTGCGCTTCTGCTGTTCGGCCTCGCGCCTGATGTGCTCCGCCGCCTCCGCGAGTTCGGCCGAACCCGGATACTGGCGCTGCGCGGCCTCGATCGCCTGTTGCGCCTCGGCGAACTGTTTCCGGGCTGCGAACTGGCGCGCGCTGTCCACAGCCTCGCGCACCGCGCGCTGCTCCTCCCACCGGGCTTTGGCCTCTTGCATCGCGGCGCGCTGCCCCAGGAGCCCCTCGTCTTCACCCCACGACCGGATGCCCCGCTCGAGCGCGGAAAGCGCCTGGTCGAAATCGTGAGCCTCCGCGTGCATCGCCGCTTCCCGGCCGATTCCCTGGATCGCCTGCGCCCTCTGAATGGCCAGAACTTCCTGCTGCGCGCGCTCCAGCAGCGCGGCCAGGTCGGGCTCGCCCGGGTGCTGCAGCAACGCCTGCCTCAGGGAGTGCAGGGCATCGCCCGGCCGGCCCTGCTCCAGAAGGCCGCGGGCCTGTTCCGCCGCCTTGCGCACGGCTTCGGCGTGGCGGTGCTCCGCCCAGGCTTTTTCCAGTTCCTCCAGCAAACGCGCCAGTTCCGGCTCGGCGCTGTACTCGCGGAGCGTCGCTTCCAGCAACTCGATGGCCTCCGCGAAGCGGTTTTGGGAGCGCAACCGCTCGCATTCCCGCATCGTGGTTTCGACCGCCCGCTCCCGCTCCCAATCCCCCTTCGCCGCCATCACGCTGCCCAGCAGGCGGATGAGGGCATTCTCTCCCGGGAACTTCCTGAGGCCCTCTTCCAGAGTCGTCATGGCGGAATCGTAGTTTCTGTCGCGCGCCAGCGCCCCGGCCTTGGCCGTGATCTGTTCCACAGCCTTCGCCCGGGCCTCGGCTTCCACCTCTCTCCGCGCGTAGGCCAGCAGATCGGCCACTTCCTTGCTGTCCGGGAACTCCGCCTGCAACGCTTCCAGCCGATCGGCCGCGTCGCCCAGGCGGTGGGTTCGGAGAAGGTCGGTGGCCGCGGCCATTTCGCTTTGCAGCCGCTGCCTCCGGCTTTGCTCCGCCTTCTGTTTTCGGATCCAGTCGAGCAGTTGATCGATCTTCGGAGTCCGGGCGTCGTCGCCCAGTTCGGTCAGCAGCGCCTCGGCCTCGTCGAACGACCGGAGGAGGATCAAACCCTCCGCTTTGCGCACGGCGTCTTCGACGCGCTGCTCCCTCTGCCGGCGCTCCACGGCGCCCTGGATGCTGTTCAGCAACTCCGCGGCTTCGGGGTTCTGCGGATCGTGCCGCAGCGCTTCGGAAACGGAGCGGTAGGCCGCCGTAAAGTTCTGCGCCTGAAATTCCTGGCGCGCCTCGTTCAACAGCGCCGCCGCCGCCCGGCTGTGCTCCAGCAGGGCGCGCGCCTGTTCCAGGCGGTTCTGGATATAGGCGCTTTCGCGGTCCAGCCGCAGCGCGGCTTCAAAGCTCTGGATGGCATCGGAAAACCGCCGCTGGGCCAGGTGCTCTTCCGCCGCGCTCAGCGTGGATTCAATGCGCGGCTGCAGCGTCCTCTGCTGCAGTTGTTTGTGCAGGTTCTCTTTGAGCGACCGCGCCACGGTGTTGGAAGGGTCCAGGCCGAGGGCTTCCAGCACCACGCTGTGGGCCGGGTCCAATTGCTTCTTCTCATAGAGCTCCTGGGCCTGCGCGACCAGCGCCCCCGCCCGCTGGCGCTGCAGGTCGAGCCGGATCGGCTCCACGTCGTACTGCACTTCCTTCAGGCTTTGGTACCGCAGTTCGCGGTCCTTGTGTAGAATCCGGCCGATGATCGCCTGCAGCCCGGGAGGACAGTCCGAAACGAAGTCGCCGATCGGGGGCGGATCCTCGAAGCTGATCTTGTACATCAGCGCCCGCGGGTCCGGCGCCTCGAAAGGATGCCTGCCCGTGAGGAGTTCGTAATAGATCACCCCATACGCGAAGATGTCGCACAGGGCGTCGATCTCGGATCCGGCGAACTGCTCCGGGGACATGTAGATCAGGGTCCCGAGCACATATCCCTGCTGCGTCAGCCTCGTTGCCTGGGTATCCCGGGTCACCCGCGCGATGCCGAAATCCATGATCTTGGCCGTGCCGTCGCGCAGCACCATGATGTTGGCCGGCTTCACGTCGCGATGCACCACCCCGGCGCGGTGCGCGCAGTCCAGCCCTTCGGCCACCTGCCACATGATGTTGCACTTCTCCAGCAGGGTGAGGGGCTTGCGGGATGTGATGATGTGCTGGAGGTCCTCGCCTTCCAGGTACTGCATGGCGAGGTAGGGCTGGCCTTCGTATTCGCCGTACTCGTAGACGGTGACGATGTTCTCGTGGTGCAGGTTGCCGGCTACCGTGGCTTCGTTGCGGAACCGCGACAGCACGTCGCGGCCGCGCTCCGTCAGGACCTTGATGGCGACCGGACGGCCCACGGAGGGGTCGAACGCGCGGTAGACGGTCCCGAACCCGCCATGCCCGAGTTCGTCGACTACTTTGTATCTGCCGATTTGAGCAGGACGATCCCCCATCCAGCGCCGAGCCCCTCTCTCCGAACGCCGTCACTGATTATACAGGAATGAGGATTTTGTATCGCGTTCCGGCGAGGGCCGGTGGAACGCTCCCCGCGGCGCGGCGCCGAGGGGACGTGTACGCGAACCCACACATTGATACACTGGCGCCATGTGGCTCCTGAAACCTGTTGTCGCCTTGCGAGTTCTCACGCTTTCGAGCACGATTTTGCTCGTCTCCGCGATCTTTCTGCCGAAAGCATCCTTCGCCGCAGGGTTCGTAGTGGGGCTGGCCCTCGTATTCGGCATCGCCGTCCAGAAAATTGTGTGGAATAGTTCCTTGCACTGGAGCGAAAAGCCGGAACGCGGCGAAACCATTCAGATGAACCTGGCTCAGCCACAGCGTTGAGCGCTCTCGAATCGGCTATGCCATACTGGTCTTCCGCCATGAACCGACGCGAACTCCTGATTACCGCGGGCGGACTCTGCTCGTCCGCCCTGCTGCGCCCGGGGCCTCTCGCCGGCGCCGAAATCTATCAGCCCAACTGGGACTCCCTCGACCGGAGGCCCACTCCGGATTGGTTCTCCGCCGCCCGCTTCGGCATTTTCATCCACTGGGGCGTGTACTCCGTGCCGGCTTACGCTCCCGTGCTGCCGGGCAGGCTGGCCTACGCGGAGTGGTACTGGCACGCCATCACCGCGGGACGCGAGCCCAAAGCCAACCCCACCGACGCCGGTTCCTGGGAGTATCACAAGCGCGTCTACGGCGCCGACTGTCCGTACCAGAATTTCGCGCCGCAGTTCCGCGCCGAGCTCTTCGATCCCGACCGCTGGGCGGACGTCTTTCAGCGCTCCGGCGCGAAGTACGTGGCCATCACCAGCAAGCACCATGAGGGCTTCGCGCTCTGGCCCAGCCGGGAAGCATCCAAGACCTGGGGCCGCCCATGGAACGCTATGGAGATCGGGCCGAAGCGCGACCTGTTGGGCGACCTCACCGGCGCGGTCCGCGCCAAAGGCCTCAAAATGGGCTTCTACTATTCGCTCTACGAGTGGTACAACCCGCTCTATCTTTCCGACCGCCGGCGCTACGCCGCCGAGCACATGGCGCCGCAGTTCAAAGATGCGGTCACGCGCTATCAGCCCTCGATCATCTTCAGCGACGGTGAGTGGGATATGACTTCCACCGAGTGGCGCAGCCCCGAACTGCTGGCGTGGCTGTTCAACGAATCGCCCGTGAAGGACGACGTCGTGGTTAACGACCGTTGGGGCAAGGACACCCGCCATAAGCACGGCGGCTACTGGACCACGGAATACACGCCCGGCATGAGCGACATCAGCCATCCCTGGGAGGAGAGCCGCGGGATGGGCTTCTCCTACGGCTATAACCGCGCCGAGCGGGCGGAGCACTGCTCGATATCGGCCCGGCGGCCGATGGCACGATCCCCGTGATCATGGAGGAGCGCCTGCTCCAGATGGGCGACTGGCTGAAGGTGAACGGCGAAGCGATCTACGGCACGAAGCCGTGGAAGACCGCGCGGCAGAGCGCCGGCGAGGCTCCCAAGGTCACGTACAACCAGGAGTACAACGCCAACTACGACGTCGCCAGGGTTGTGTCCTCGCTCTCTCGATCCTGGCTCTGCTGTGCGCGCCTGCCACGACAGTGTCCGCGCAAGACAGCGACGCCACCGCCCGCGCCCAGGTTCTCGCGCTGGAAAAAGCCTGGAATCAGGCCTACAAGGCGGGAGACGTCAAGGCCCTCTCCGCCATCCTCGACAATTCGCTGGTGCTGGTCGAAGATGACGGCTCTCTGAAAACCAAGTCCGAGTTCCTGGCAACCGTGAAAGCTTCCACTGGCAACGACGAGCAGGTCGCGCCCAAATCGCTGACCGTACGCGTCTTTGGAAACACAGCCACCGCGATCGGAGTGATCGCCGTGAAGGAAACCAAGGGAGGCAAGACGGTAACCC
>JAIQFU010000350.1 GCA_020073115.1 Terriglobia bacterium | reverse complement strand
GTTCACCAACAGCCCCGAAGCGAACAAATATGTGAGGCCCTTCACTCGTAAGGGCTGGGAGACGAAGATATGAAGAAGCTCTTATTGCTTCTCTGCGCGGCGGTTTTCTTTTCCGCGCTCCTCGCGCCGGGCGCGCCGCCGATCAAAGCCATGATTCTCGATGGCGAACAGGGCGGCCCCTATCACGCCTGGCAGGAAACCACGCCGTATCTCAAAAAAATGCTGGAGGACGCCGGGATCTTTCAGGTGGACGTGGTAACCGCGCCTCCCCCCGGCGGCGACTTCAGCGCGTTCCGGCCGGAGTGGGGCAAATACCAGGTGGTGATCGGGAACTACGATGCCCCCGATGGCCGCTGGCCCCCGGAGCTCATGGCCGCCTTCGAGGAGTACATCCGCAACGGCGGCGGGTTCGTCTCCGTCCACGCCGCCGACAACGCATTTCCCAAGTGGCCGGAGTACAACCTCATGATCGGCATCGGTGGGTGGCGCGGGCGCAACGAGGCCTCGGGCCCCATGTGGTATTTCAAGGACGGCCGGCTGGTCTCCGACGACTCGCCCGGTCCGGCCGGAGGCCACGGCTCGCGCCTCGCGTTCAAGATGGTAGACCAGGTGACTGACCATCCCATCACCAAGGGCCTCCCCAAGGAATGGATGCACGTCCCGGATGAGCTCTATGCCAAGATGCGCGGTCCGGGGAAGAACATGACCGTCCTGGCCACCGCGTACTCCACTCCCTCGAACCGCGGGACGGACCGCGACGAGCCCATTCTGATGGTCCTCAGCTACGGCAAAGGGCGCATCTTCCACACCACCCTGGGGCACGACCTGGCCGCGCTGGACTGCGCCGGCTTCATTACCACGTATCAGCGCGGGGCCGAGTGGGCGGCGACGGGAAAAGTGACGCAGAAAGTCCCCGCCGATTTCCCGACCGCGGAAAAAGCCGTGACCCGGCCGTCGTACGACCCGCCCCAGGGCTGGGTCTCGCCGCCCGCGCCGCGCCGGCCGCCGGCGAAGTAAACGCGTGGCGTGGGCATTTTTGCCCGCAGTGTCGGCAGTCGTGCCGACATTCGGCCCGAGTGCCGGCATGAGCGCCCACGCCAGATCTTCGGGTGAAGCATGAAAGTCCTCTTCATCGGCGGCACCGGCATTATCAGCACGGCCTGCACGCGCCTGGCTGCGGAGCGCGGGATCGACCTCACGCTCCTCACCCGCGGCCGCCGCGCCGCGGAACTACCTTCGGGCGTGAAAACCCTCGGCGCCGACATCGAAGACGCCGCGCAACTCCTCGGCGACCGCACTTTCGACGTGGTGGTGGATTGGATCGCCTACACCCCCGCGCACATCGAACGCGACCTCGCGCTTTTCCGCGGCCGCGTGCGCCAGTACATCTTCATCAGCTCCGCCAGCGCCTATCAGAAGCCGCCGTCGCAGTACCTGATCACCGAGTCCACCCCGCTCGCCAACCCCTATTGGGATTACTCGCGGAACAAGATCGCCTGCGAAGAACGGCTCAACCTGGCGTATCGCCAGGAGGGGTTCCCGGCGACCATCGTCCGGCCGTCGTTCACCTACGGCGATACCATCATCCCTCTGGCCGTGAATAGCTGGCCGCAGCCGTACACCGTGGTGGACCGCATGCGCCGCGGCAAGAAGGTGGTGGTGCACGGCGATGGGACCTCGCTCTGGAGCCTGACCCACAACAGCGATTTCGCCAAGGGCCTGGTGGGGCTGCTGGGCCGCGAGCAGGCCATCGGGCACGCGTTCCACATTACCTCCGACGAAGTCATGACGTGGGACCAGTTCTACCGCATTACCGCCGAAGCCGCCGGCGCGGAGGCGCGCATCGTCCACATCCCCTCGGAGTTCATCGCCGCCTGCATCCCGGAGTATACCGGCGGCCTTCTGGGCGACAAGGCGCACAGCGTGGTTTTCGACAACACCAAGATCAAGCGCTTCGTACCCGGCTTCTGCGCCACCGTGCCATACGGCCAGGGAATCCGCCGCTCGCTGGCGTGGTTCGACGCCGACGAATCGCGCCGGCAGGTGGATCAGGAAGCCGATGCGGCTTTCGACCGGTTGATCGAATGCTACGAAAACGCCACGGCGGAAGCCCTGCGGAACTCCCGATAACGTCATCCGGTTAAACTGACTATTAGTGGGTCCGCGAGCACTCTTCTCTATGGGGATCGCCGTTCTGGTTTGGGAGACGGCCTCCGGCCTGCCTGGAGCAGACCCCCTCTGCATCGTCATCGATTACCCCGCGGACGGCTCGCTTTTCCCTCCCGAGATTGCCCCACCGGCGTTTCTGTGGCGCGACGCGCAGAAGAACGCCGCGGCGTGGCGGATCGATGTTTCGTTGGCCGATGGATCGCCGCCCATCCGCACGGCCGCTCCGGGCCGCCATCTCCAAATCGGCAGGATCGACCCGGATTGCGTTTCCCCCACCAACGAACTCCCCAAGTAGACGGTGCTCCACTGGATCACGTTGTCGTTGCGAATCGAGGTCTGGCACGCGGGGAAGCTGAACCGAAGACGCTCGCCATCAAGCCCGAGGATGCGCGGGCGCTCCGTAACCTGGCGATGGCGTGGCTTATGGCGGGCCGCCGTGAGGAAGCCGGCGCCGCGCTGCGGAAGGCGCGCGGGGCGGAGGGCCGGAAAGCCGGCAAGGCCGCTTCTCCTCTCGGTCCACCAGCGCGGCGCTGAGCGTGGCGCGCATCCTGAACTGCACGCCAGGCCGGACCCCCGGCCCGCAGGCTATGCTGGAGGGTGGAACCCGTCAACCTTCCCGACCTCAATACCCCGATCCGCGATGTGGCCCGTTCCGATGTCGTTCGCCTTCTGGAAAGGGAGACTATTTCCGAGGCGCTTTCCCGACTTCGCGGCGAACAGGTTGGAGAACGCATTGTCTACTTTTACGTCACCGACGACGTTGGGCGCCTCGTCGGAGTGGTCCCCACCCGACGCCTGATTCTGTCAGATCCCTCCGTGCGGGTACGCGACGTGATGATTCACCCCGCCGTCGCCGTGCGCGAGTCGGAGCCTTTCGTAAATGCCCTCCAGACGATCACGGAGAGACGGCTGCTGGCTCTGCCCGTTGTGGATGAAATGGGGCGGCTGACAGGCGTTCTTGATGTAACAGCGCTGACGCAGACGATTGTCGATCTGGAGCGCCGGGAAACCGCTGACGAGTTGTTCCAGCTTGCTGGTATACACATCGAGCAGGAGCGAAGTCGAAGCGATCTGTGGGTGCTGAACAAGCGCCTCCCGTGGTTGTTTTTCAACGTTTGCAGCGGAATCGGAGCCGCGTTCATTTCCGGGGCGTTCGATGGCCTTTTGCGGATGATCGTCGCCGTGGCATTTTTTGTTCCGCTCGTTCTGACGCTGGCGGAAAGCGTGGCTATGCAAAGCGTGACGATGAATTTGAATCAGCTTCAGGTTACGAGGATGCTCCGAGGCGTTGGCGGCATCGTTCGGGAGTTTCGAGTGGGAGTCCTGTTGGGAATCACCAGTGGAGTCATCGTGGCGTTGATCGCCCTGGTCTGGATGCGAAGCCTCCGATTTGCCGGCGTAATGGCGGGGACGATTCTTCTCGCCGGCGCAATTGGGGCCACGTTCGGATTCTTTGTCCCCCGACTGGTTCGCCGCTGGAACTTGAACCCGACGATTGCGTCAGGCCCGGTCACGCTGGCGCTGACGGATCTCGCGGTGCTGACCTGCTATTTCGGGCTGTCTTCTCTCGTGCTCCTGTGAACGGCGGAAACAGTCAAGCGGCATCCTGTATCTCGACAGCCAGCCGTTTGCCGAGCGCGGCGAACGCGGCTTCCATCTGGTCGAGCCGGGTGTGGTTTGCGAAATCGAAGAGGCGATCCACCGTGGTCTTGGGAATTCCCAGGCGGCGCGCCATCTCCGCCTTGCGCATGCCCGATTCCTTGAAGGCCATGTAGAGTTCGGCCTTTGCGCTCTGGAGCGCCGGCAGGCGGACCATACGGTACTTTCGCCCGCGGACCTTGCTTGGCCGCGGAATCTGTTCTCCGCGTTCGATGTAGTCGCGGACGATCATTTCCACGGCGTCGGCGGCCATCGCCATGGCGTCGTCTTCGTCTTCCCCCTGCGTGACTCCCCACTTCATATCGGGAAAGGTGACGACAAAGCCGCCCTCTTTCAGGTCTGGTTCGAACAGCGCGTTAAAGTACAACATGGGCGCCTCACTTCTTCAGGCCGAGCTGCTTCAGAATGATCTGAAGCGTGCCCGTGCGGATCTCGGTAGACGGATGGCGCGGAATTTGCGAAATGCGCCTGCCGAGCATGACTTTCGTGTGACGGGCGCCTTCGTGAAACGTGCATCCCTGCTTAGCCAGCCAACGCTTCAGTTCGCTCGCCGTCACGTCTCTACGGTACGCATGTTTGCTTACGGCGTCAAGGAATTGGTAAGCAAACCTGCGAACGTGGAACGCGCGAGATCGGATCTATAGCGCCGCATGCTGTTGAAGCCGGTGGGAACCGACTGAGAAGGTTGGTGAGCCGGGCGGGGCTCGAACCCGCGACCCTGTGCTTAAAAGGCACATGCTCTACCTACTGAGCTACCGGCCCAAACCTATGAAGGTAAACGACTTGTTGTATTCGCCTTTTCTTCAGAAGCGCTGACTTTGGGGGATTCTTGGGGTACCCCAAACTGCTTTCCGGCCTCTAGCGCAGCGATAGCCTCACGCCGGGATTTGGCCCGAATGTGGGAATACCTGCGTAGCATGGCTGGACTCACATGGCCCATCATATCAAGCATCGTGCTCTCGGGGACGCCCGCCTCCGCGAGCTTCGTGCAGAACGAGTGCCGAAGGTCATGGAGCCGGCATTCCACCTTGGCCTTGGCCTTGACGGTTTCCCATGCCGTCTTGAGCGACGTTACCGGCTGCGTCGGATCGATGGGCCGGGTGCGGTTCGATAGCGGGAAGACGTACCACTCGGGCTGAATCGGTCCGAGTATCCGCGCACAGAAGGCCGCGTGAGCCTGTAGCGCCGCTTTCAGAACTGCGCTCATGGGGATGGCCCGCCCGGTCCCCGCGTCCGTCTTGGCCTTCCCTACCACGATTTGCGGGGTATCCAGATCCACTTGCGACCAGCGCAGCGTGCGGGCCTCATCGCTCCGCATCCCCGTCCATGCCAGCGTCACCAAAAAGGGGTAGATGTACTTCGATGGGTTGCCCGCCGCCTCCGCCAGGACGCGCTTTTCCTCTTCCGGTTCCAGGGCGCGGCCCGCGTCGTGGTTCTCTTCGAGTTTCTTCACCTTCGGCCAAAGGGCCTTCCAGGTGTACCCGATAGCCCGCGAGAGCACCATCAATTCAAGATTGATCGTTCGATTGCCCGCGCCTTCGCCGCGGCGCTGTTCCATGTAGGCGGTGATTCGATCCGGCGTGAGGTCCGGCAGAAGCATGCTACCCAACAGGCGGGTGACGTGCTTCGAGCGCTCCCGCACCACCACCAGTGAGTTCTTGCGGTGATTGACTGCGTATTGCTTTTCGTAATCCCTCAGTACCTCGGCAGCGGTCCGGATGCGCTGCGCGGTCTGCTTGGTGGGCATGCCCGCGCTGGCGCGCTCCAGCCGAAGGTGGTGATCCCTTTCCGCCTCCGTCGCTATCGTCTTCCGGGTGGTCTTCGCGGATTCGCGGACGCGCCGGCCCGCGAAGCTGAATTCGTACCACCACACCTGCGACTCGACCATTTCGCCGGTCTGCTTGTCCCGGTATTTCGGCCTGTAGACGGACATTGCTACGCCCTGCCTTTCTTCTCGGGGCCGCCCCACCTTGCCGCCGCCGCCGCCTTCGCA
>JAIQFU010000349.1 GCA_020073115.1 Terriglobia bacterium | reverse complement strand
AATGCCAAGACTCTGCTCTTCATGGGCAGCAACGCGGCCGAAGCGCATCCGGTAGCGCTGCAGCACATGCTCGAGTCGCAAGAGCTCAACAAGGCCAATTTCATCGTGATGGCGTTCACCGCATCCACGATCTCCGCCCGGCCCCCATAGTTGATCGCCAGGTTCACGAGCAGCCCGCGATTTTCGGAGGTGGCGTCCACCGTCGCTTCCAACTCACGCCGCACCTGCGGCGGCAGCGCGTCCAGCCGCCCGATCGCCTGCAGCCGGATGTCGTTCTTCTGTAAGTCCGGAAGCTCCTGCTTGAGGTAGTACCGCAGCAGCCGCCACAGGGTTTCCACCTCGCCGCGCGGCCGCTTCCAGTTCTCCACCGAAAAGGCGTACAGCGTGAGCACCTTGACGCCCAGGCGCGCGCAGGTTTCCACCGTGGAGCGCACCGGCCCGATGCCTGCTTTGTGCCCGGCGACCCGCGGCAGCCGGCGTTGGCCCGCCCATCGGCCGTTGCCATCCATGATGATCGCGATGTGAGCCGGCAGGCGCGCGGGGTCGATCGCCTGGGCGAGTTCCCAGTCCGGTTCCCCTGGCCGCAGGGCTTCCAGTAAATCCTTCATCAAGCAACACCATAATACAACACTGAGCGGAGCCTTCCGTGCGACACTGAGTGGCTTGAGACGAGCCGTTTTCCTTTTTCTCCTGGTCGCCTGCCGGGCGTTCGCCGCGGGGAAGCCGTTTCAGCCCGAAGACCTGTGGTTGTGGCGCTCGCTCTCCGATCCGCGGATCTCTTCCGACGGCCTGTGGGTCGCCTATATCGAGACCGGGAACGACCGTAATGCCGGCGCCGCGCGTTCCGCCCTCTGGCTGGTCTCCGGCGACGGCCAAACGCGCCGCCGGCTTGCAGACGGCATTGCCCCCCGTTTCTCACCCGACGCTTCGCGAATCGCCTGGATTTCGGGGAACGCGATCTCCGTTTTGGCCCTGAGCACCGCCGGCGGCCGGTCTGTTCCACCGGTTCTTTTGGCTGGCCCCTTCGCCGCCGATCCTCTACAACTCGCCTGGTCGCCGGACGGCAAACGAATTGCCTGCGCCACGCGCGACGGCGCCTTCGAAATCCCCGCCATCGGCGGCGCCGTGCGTCCGCTCTCACCCGCCGAGTCCCGCCGCATCTTCGGAGCCCCCCGCGAGTTTGAAGATCCGCTGCCTTCTCCCGATGGCCGCAAAGTCGCCTTTCTCGCCCGCGATCCCAAGCCCCGGAAGTACGTGGTCCGCAAGCTCTACGTGATGAACTCCGATGGCAGCCGGGCCCGGCCCCTCTCCGGCGCTCTGGACCGCGACGCCGCTTCTCCCCAATGGAGTTCCGATTCGCGCACCGTTTACTTCCTCGCGCAGGATGGCGGCGAGACGCATGCCTACGCCGCCCGGAGTGACGGAACATTGAGGAAGGTCACCGCGGCGCCCGAGCGCCTGGCGGGGTTCTCTCTAGCAGCCAATGGCCGAGCAGTCACCGTGACGTCCGGCATGGAGTTGATCTCGTTCAGCGTATTCGATGCCGCGGACCGGCTCACGCTCGCGTCGCCCAATCGGGAATGGCTCTCCAGGCGCGACCTGCTCCCGGTGGATAAAGTCGTCTACGAATCCGCCGCTTGGAACATCGATGCGTGGATCACCAGGCCCGTTTCCAGCGGGGCAATACGCCACCCGGCTCTGATTCTCACCGATGAAACCTGCGGCGAAGGCTTCGACCTCCCTTCTCAAATCCTGGCCTCCGCCGGGCTCACCGTCTTCTGCGCCAATCCGCGCGGCGCGCCCGGCTATGGCGAGGAATTCGGAAATCTCCTGCCCGCCCGCGATCCCGCCGACGCATTCGACGATGTTATGCGCGGCGTCGATTTCCTGGTCGCCAGGGGTATCGCGGATCCCGAACGCCTCTTCATCACCGGAGGCGCATTGGCCGCGTGGGCCATCGGCCACACCGACCGTTTCGCCGGCGCGGTGGCGCGCCGGCCCCTCCGGAGCGACGATCCCCCCAGCGTCGCCATGCTCGAAATCCAAGCCATGCTGGCCTCGATGCGGGTGCCCTTTGGGCAGGGCCGTTGACCGGCCAAGCCGGATCGGGACGGTCAGTCGCCTTCGCTATTACGATCATTGTCAAAGGAATGAAAGCCTACTTCAGACCGCTTATCGGAGAGCCCTGTGGCGGCGACACACCGACAAAATCTCGACGTCAGGCTACTTCAGCGCTTCTCTTCCGCGGGTAGTTCTTTCGTCGCAAGGAGCCTGACGGCCCGCCGGGCCTATGGCTTAGGTGTTTCCGGCCTCGCTTTCGTGAATACAAGCTTCCGGTCGCCGACCCCGCCCCAAACTCCGCCCCGGTCCTTGCCTACTATCACCATGGTGAGAACTTGTCCGCCCGCGGACAGAGACCAGGTTTCTCTTATCAGGTCGCCCGCGGAATTCTCCTTCCGGAAGACGAGATCAGTTCCTTGCCAATATGCTGTAACTGTCTCGGGACGGTTCGTGCGATCCATGGCCGCGTGAGGTTTGCCGTCAATGATCCAGTCCTCGGACCAAGAAGGGCTCAAATACAGCGCAATGAAAGTTCTGACCTTCAACCTCGATCCTTCCTGCCGAATTGTGTCGAATCGAGTTTGACCCGCAATACCGTAGTTTGTGCTCCTGGAGTCATCCAGTCTCCAGGCGCCGGAGAAGTTCGGCGCGGTTTGCGCGAAGCCTGCACACACGAACATCAGACACGCTATTGTCCTAATGCTCATGCGATACGTTCGGACATTCATAGCGACTTGGCTCCTTGCCCGGGAGTATAACGCCCGCGGTCTGTAAATGCCTCCGTCATCTGAATCCTTTCACTAGATTTGAATATGAACGGAATCAAGCGGAGGGACAGGAAATCCCGTGTAGGCGGCCCTGTACACGGCGTTCAGTTCCCTTGACGATTGTCGAAATAGCCATGACCGGCCGCCGGGCGGGAACCCGGCTCGGCACTTCTACGGTAACCACTTTACGGCCCCTTGCCGACTCCGATATCTTGCGACGGGTCTGATCTACCTAAGGGCTTCCGTAAAAGTGGATTTTGACCGGGAGAGGGCAGCGGTAGCTCCTTCCTGATTTGGCAAGCAAGCAGGGTGATCATCTCACCAATTCAGATTTGGCTGTGGCCACCTCGTTTTGCCGGGTCTGGTGCACTGGCCCGGTCTGATCCGCGTAGAACGACCGATAGCCATCCTGCGCGTACTTCAAAGGGCACGCTCCTAAAACGGATCCCGATCCTGATGACGAGTCGATGGTGATGTCGAAGCGGTACCCGCCCAGGATTCCGCTGGAGAGCCGGGCATCAATCAGCTTCGCTCCGACAGGGCCGAGTTCCCGCAGAAGCCCAAACCTCCCGCTGTGTGCGCAGTACTCTGTCTCTGCCGCTTGAAGTTCGATTACGTGCTTGAGCCCGGCGGGGTCTTTGCAAAGCTCAACTCGTGCAGAGTCGATGGGTGGATAGACGGCGTCCCAAGGTCGCCGGGGACTGGTAAACGGCGCTTCTGGAAGGTAGCCGTAGCGGTCCATCATGGCCCCGCCACTTTCGGCGCGCCCCCACGCGCCGTTGATGAGCCCATTCGAGTGTCGTGGCGGATCGCCGTACATCTCCCATGGACGTACAGACGCAGGCAAAACAGGTCATCGGGGCGCCGGGCGATACGAACGCCGCCCCAACCCTGCTACAATTCGGTTTAAGCACTCATCAGGAGCCGCTCGTGTCTTTGTTCCTTCAAAACCAGTTTGAACGGAATGTGATCACCACTTCGGTGGATTACGTTTTCAACTGGGCGCGCAAATCGTCGGTGTGGCCGCTCACCTTCGGCTTGGCTTGCTGCGCCATCGAGATGATCGCCGCCAGCACCTCCCGCTTCGATATCGCGCGCTTCGGGGCGGAAGTCTTCCGGCCCAGCCCGCGCCAGTCGGACCTCATGATCGTCGCCGGCACCGTGACCCTCAAGATGGCCCCGGTGCTCAAGCGCATCTGGGACCAGATGCCCGATCCGAAATGGTGCATGTCCATGGGCGCCTGCTCCAGCGTGGGCGGGCCCTTCAACACTTACGCCGTGCTGCAAGGCGTGGACCGCATCGTTCCCGTGGACGTGTACGTCCAGGGCTGCCCCCCGCGTCCGGAGAACCTGTTCTACGGCCTGCTGAAACTCCAGGATAAGATCGACCAGATGACCACCCTGGTGAAGCGGCCCACCGAAGTGCGGCTGGACGAATCGATGCTCGTGGACTTCAAGCGGCAGGTTCGCATCTCGCAGATCCAGAATCCCGCGTAGCTGTGTTCTATAAGGATTCGCGCCAGGTTTACCGCGTTCCCGAACTGGACGGCTTCGAGTGGCTCGTCCACGGTTTCGGAACCCGCCTGTCCCATATTCCCGCCCTCTTTTCGAACCTCGCCACTTTGAAGCAGGTACACTCCGCATCCTGCATTGCCGCCGCGGGGCGTTCCGGCGTCCTCGGCCCCGGCGACGCGCTCCTGGAGGACACGCCGGGCTCGGTAGTCGCCGTCCGGACCGCCGATTGCATCCCGCTCCTGCTCATCGACGAGCGCCGCCGGGCCGTCGCCGCCGTACATGCGGGCTGGCGCGGAACCGTGGCGCGCATCGCGCACCGCGCGGTGGAAGCGATGTCGGAGCGGTTCGACAGCAGCCCGTCCGATCTCCATGCCGCCATCGGGCCCGGCATCGGCAAGTGCTGTTACGAAGTCGGGCCGGAAGTCGCGGAGCAATTCGGGGGGCAGGGAAGAGCCCACATCGACTTGCCCGAGACCAACCGGCGCCAGTTGATCGAGGCCGGTGTAACGCCCGAACACATCTACGCGTCGAATTTGTGCACCATGTGCCGGCCCGAAGAGTTCCACTCGTTCCGCCGGGACAAAGAAGCTGCCGGCCGTTTGTATTCCTTCGTAGGCCTCCGGTAGTTTGTGGGGCGGGCCTTCCGGCCCGCAGCCGGGCTTCTGCCCGGCCCACCCTGGCGTTACAGTGAGATAGAGGCGAAACCGTGTTCACTTGGATCTGCCCGCAATGCGGGCGCGAAGTTCCACCAGCCTATACGGACTGTCCCGATTGCACCGCGAAAGCGGCCGGCGAGCAGGCGCCCGTTCCCGCGGAGCAGGCCCCGCCGGCCGCGCCGCCCCCCGACCTGACGCCGCGCGGCGGCTTCGGATCTGCCGGGAAGATCGAAACTCCCGTGGCGCCGCCGCCGGCCTACGTCCCGCCTGCGGAAAAGCCCGTCTATGCGCCGCCCCCCGCGCGCCGCCGCGCCGCCGGCCCCGGCTTGCCTACCTGGCTCATGGCCATCGTTTTCGCCCTGGCTTTCCTGGGACTCGGGGCCGGCATCTACTGGCTGGTGGGCGCCGCCCGCGGCCACGGCCAGGCTGCGCCTTCGGCCAGCGTGGAAAGCCCTGCCGCCAAGCCCGGCGCCGTCGTCAGCCCTTATCAGAAATTCATCGAGGTCTCTCCGGCAATGTCACCGTCTGGGGCCGCACCCGCCAGTCGGAGGAGGATGCGCAGGGCACTTTCGCTTTCACCACCAACCTCAAGCCCTACGAATCCAAGGACCTGCAGGCGCCGCTCAACACCAAATTGAAGATCTACGAGTTGGGCGACTGGCAGAACCTGACCACCGATTTGCAGATCACTGCTCCGGGGGGAGCTTCCGGAGGTTCTCCGACGCCTCAGTGAGGCCGGGGTCGATCGCCAGGGCTTCTTTGAAGTCGGCGCGCGCGGCTTCCGTCTGCCCCAACAGGCTCAGGGCCACGCCGCGGTTATTGTGGTGCTGCGCGTTGTTGGGGTCGAGCGCCAGGGCGCGGCCGAACTCGATCAGCGCCGCGTCCACCTGCCGCTCCTCCAGCAGCACCTTCCCCGTTTCCGCCGCCACCGAGGCGTCGTACGGCGCGAGGTTGCGCGCCGCGGTTAATAACTCCAGCGCCTCCCCCGCGGGAACGTCCCGGGAAAGCTGCACTTTGGGCCGCACCTTCTCCGGCGCCCGCCGGACGGCCTCCCGCCACAACGAGGCGTCGCTCATCCACACCGCGGTTCGGAACACGCTCAGCACAAGCAGAACACTCACCAGCGCGGCCGCCGGCGCGTTTACCTTGATCCGTCCCAGCAGTATCCCCGCCGCTGCCGCGAAGCCCAGCATGGGAAGGTACATCCGCCGGTCAGCCGCGAGGTCGGCGGCCGGGAAAATGGAGGAGCTCGGCAGCAGCAGGATCAAACCCGCCAGCAGCCCCATCGTCCAGCCCCTTGCGCGCTCGCGCCACGCCCAAACCGCCAACCCCGCCACCGCGGCCCAGGCCAGCGCCCCCGCCCAAACCGCCGGGGTTCGGATATCCGGGTCCACCGTGAATCCGTGCGGGAACGCAAGCAGCCGCAGGTATCGCAGGATCACCGCTCCCTGCGTCAGAAAATACTTCCACGCAGTGACGCCCGCATGCGCCCCGGCCGTGGACCCTGGAGTAGTCGCCGCATAGATAACGCGAACTCCCGCAGCCAGTGAGAGCGCCAGCATGGCCCCGAGTGGTACGGGGCTTCTGCCCCGCGGGGCGCCCTCCGGGCCTGCTTCCGCCCGGCCCAGTATCCATAACACCACCGGGAACGCCGCGCACTCCTCGTTCGCCAGCAGCGCCGCCGCGAACCACCCCACCGCCACCCAAACCCGCCCGTCCAGCCACGCCCGCAACGATGCCAGGCACAGCACCGTCGCCAGAAGAATGCCTCGCGCCCAGACGTAATTCACCGCCTCCGCCTGAAGAGGATGCACGGCGAAAATCGCGGCGCCCACCAGGGCTGCCCGTTCCGGAACCAACCGCCGCAGGCAGGCGTACGCCAGCAGAACCGCCCCGATGTGCAGCGCCAGGTTTACCAGATGATACCCGAGCGGATCCTGTCCGCCGGCCAGGTAGTTCAACCAGAACGTGAGGTCTGTCAGCGGGCGCGTCTGCCGCAGCGCCCAGACCCCCATCCAGCCCGACGGCGAAGTTAAGATCCGGTCGGAGAAAATGGCATAATCGTCAAAGTGAAAGCCCGAAGCCAGCGAGACGCCGAACGCGGCCAACCCCGCGCCCGCCAGAAGAAGCCGATTGCGCACCTTCTACCAGCTTATGTGAAACGGCCGAAGACCGCAGCCGAGCGCCAGGCGCGCGTCGCCGGGATCCTGCGCCGCCTCGACGAGATGTACCCCGGCGCCACCTGCGCCCTGCGCCACGCGAACCCGTGGCAACTACTCGTCGCCACCATCCTCTCCGCGCAGTGCACCGACAAGCGGGTGAACGAGGTGACGCCCGGTCTTTTCGCCAAATATCCGACCCCCCAGGACTTCGCCGCCGTGCGTCCGGAAATCCTGGCGAATGATATTCGTAGCACTGGGTTCTTCAACAATAAGGCGAAGTCAGTCGTGGGCGCTGCAAAAAGGGTCGTTACAGAGTTCGGAGGCCAGGTTCCGCGCACCATGGAAGAGATGCTGACGATCCCCGGCGCGGCCCGCAAAACGGCCAACGTGGTGCTGGGAACGGCCTACGGCATCCCTTCCGGCGTCGTCGTGGACACCCACGTCCAGCGCGTCTCCGCCCGCCTGGACCTGACGAAAAATACCGACCCCGTGAAGATCGAGCAGGACCTCATGAAGATCATCCCCAAAGAGCGGTGGATCCTGTTCTCGCACCAGTTGATCCTGCACGGCCGCGCCCTGTGCGTCGCCCGCACCCCCAAATGCGCCGGGTGCGACCTGAACTCGATCTGCTACGCCAAAGACAAAACCGCCTGACCATGTGGGGCAGGATGCCATCCTGCCGCTCGGCGCCGGGCAGGATGCCATCCTGCCTCCGCGTGGCCTGGCAGTAAATACGCGCGGTCGCCGATCGAGACCTCGATGAATTCGATATCTGTTCCGATGCTGCCGGCCGATATACCTTCCGGCGCGTCGGTCTGAAAGGACAGGCGCTCCACGCGGCCGCTGTCCGCCGCCACGCGCAGAACCCCGCCGAACCCCACCGCAACCCGTTTGCCTCCCTGGCTGATCCGATAACCGGAGTGCTCGAGCGGGACGATGAACCGCAGGATTGCGACTGGATGTACGCTCGATGCCTCGGTTCCCGCCCAGAGGAACCCTGTTTCCGTATCGGTCGCGAATATGCCGGCCAGAACCGCTCCGAACTCGCCGGTGCTCTTGAATCCGGAGGTCAGATGCGCGTTGGGCTTGACGGGCGATATAGGTCAGTTCCTCTTCGATGGTGTCGAGCAGGCGCCACCTGGCCGCGCCAGACGAGTCGGCCTGGCTGCGTTCCGTGATTCTGGTGCAGACGAAATCCGGCAGATGCCGATCATATTCCTGAGCGTACTCGCGGGCGCGGTTGAGCACCAGTTGGCGCGAGGGATCCGCGAATGACTCCGGTTATCGCCGCGGCAAGCGCCCGGCTTCAGCCCCGCCCGCCGTCAAAGCGCGCCATCGCGAGCGTCAGATCGTCTTCCAGCGGCGCGCCGGCTCCGAATTCCCGCACTTCTTTCAGCAGCAGGCCGGCGAAATCGGCGGAGTCCAGTACCCGGTTTCGCTCGATGAAGCTCTGTAGAGAAGCCAGGCCGTAGAACTCGCCGGCCGGGTTCGATCGTTCCGAAACGCCATCCGTACACGCCACCAGCAGGCTTCCGCGAGGGAACGGTTCACAGTGCGCCCGCAATCCCGGAAGCGTGGAAAACAGCCCCAGGGGAGGCGTCCCGCAACCCAGAGCACGGACACTGTCGGTGGTATCGAGCAACGGCGGCGGATGGCCGGCGTTGATGTAGCGGATCGCCCCTGCCGCTATGTCGATTTCCGCCGCGAACAGCGTCAGATAGCTGGTAGCCGGGGTGCTCTCGTAAAGCATCTGGTTCAGCCGGAAGATCAGGTCTTCCAGACCGGCGTTCAGCGATGCCGAGAGCCGGGCGAATGCGCGGACTCCGGACATGATCAGAGCTGCCGGAACGCCTTTGCCGGAAACATCTCCGACCAGCATCAGGACCGAATGAGGCGAGAGGGCGATGAAGTCGTAGTAGTCGCCGCCCACGAAACGGCCCTCGATGATGGTTCCATGGAGTCGCAGCCCTTCCATGGACGGGTATTGACTCGGGTGCAATTGCGCCTGCACCTGCGCGGCCAGTTCCAACTCGCGTTCCATGGTCTCATTCGCGATGCGGGCCGCCACTTCGTCGCGCACCAGCCTGTGCAGCAGGGCGCGGCCGTAGCGGGCCAGGTAGGAAATCACCAAAACATAGGCGATCAGGATCAATGCCTTGGTCATCTGCGGAACCACCGCCACACTGGAGTCGAAGAGTTCCTTCGTGTAGTCGCCCCAGACCAGCGTTGCGCGGACCGTCACATACGCGAACAGCCCGCCATACAGCGCTAGGGCGTACCCGCCTGCAACCGCCGTCAGGCGCGGATGGCAGCGGAAGAGGGTCAGCGCGATCAGCGGATATACCACGTAGAACAGCGGGCTCTTGAGCCCTACCGGCGCTAGCGAGTCGCGCGTGTAGAGCAGCAGGACGGCGTAGAGGGCCGTGATGTCCACCAGAGAAGTAACGTATTTCAGCGCCGGGTGGTAGCCTCTGGTCTTCAGCCATGCGAATAGGGCGAGGCCGTAGAGGAAAGCGGCCACCAACGCCGTGAAGTTGTACAGGTTGGATGCCGCGGTCACGGCCGGAGCGTTGAACATCGCGAGCGCCGCGATCCCGCACAGGAACAACAGCCGGACGCGGTTCGCCAGCCTCTCGGCCTCGACCTCGTTCCTCGACAGCGCCTGGTTCACGGCCTCGGCTATCGACTTCGGAGCTTTATCTGCGTTCATCGGCGCTCCCTTGCGGCCCTAGAGAAACTTCTGCACGCGATTCCGGAATCGGGTATAGATCCAGGAGACCCCGACCAGGATCAATCCTAGCGCGATGAACGAGAAGATCCGCGGCAGCGTCTCCAGATAGCCCAAATCGTAAATGAACAACTTCAAAATGCAGAACAGCAGCAGCGCCAGCCCGGAGAGGCGCAGAACGCGGTCGCGCAGCGGGAAACCGGCCGCCAGCAGCGTCAGGCCCTGCACGCCCCACGCAATCGTCAGCACGCTCCCGGAGACCTCGTCGAACAGCACGGCGGCCGTCAGGCCGCTTGCCAGCAGCGAATAGTACAGCCGCTGTTCCCGCTCCCGCGGGCTCAGCAGTTGTGCGGCGTAGAAGCAGGCCGCGGCTGCGCCCGCGGCCGGAACCGCGTCGGGCCCCCACAAGTTCAAGCCGAAGCACTGCGCCAGCGCCACCGCCGCCACCGCGTAGCTCTGCCACTGTAGCGCCGGGCGTGCGATCCAGCGCGCTGCGCATACCAGCAGCAGCGCCTCCGCCGCCCATGCCGCTCCCCATGCTTCCTTCACAAGGGTCGCGTGGAGCACCACCGCCAGCGCGGCCGCCCCCGCTGTGGAAGCGGCGTTAAACAGAAGGTCTCGCTCCTTCACCGCAAAACGGTCCGCCGGGGACCACAGGGCGAAGGCCGCCAGCGCGTAACTTAGAGCGGCGCCGATGGCCGTCGAAAGCGGCGGGTGAGGCGCCGTGACCACCGTGCCTGTCGCGGCCAGGCACGCCAGAGCGTAACCCTGGAATCGGAAGTCCTTCAGCCGCCGCCACCACCCGAAGAAGAAGGGGCCCGCTGCCAGCAGGAACCATGACTGCCCGCACTCCCGCGACGGCGATTCGTAACCGGCGATCAGGGCCGCCAAACCCGCGGCGGCGTAACCGTAAAACTCATCCGCGGCTCGCAGCGCGCGGTTGGCGTAAAAGGCCGCCGCCGTAACGGCTGCTACCGGAACCCAGAGGCGCACCGGGGAATCCGGTATTTCCACGATGACCAGGTGCGTCAACTCCAACGCGAACAGCGGCGGGGCCAGCAGGCGAAGGTACTCGGCGCGCAGCCGCAGCCCGCACAGATAGAACAGTTCGGCCTCCGCCAGCAGACCGGCCAGCATCCATTCGTGGTCCAGGCGCCGGAATATCGCAGCCGCCGCCAGCCCTGCTGTCAAGGTCGCGGGTCCGTGCCAGCCGCCCCTGAGCGGCTCCGCGCCGGGGTGCAGGCGTGCGCGCAAGGCCCCGCTCACGACGTAAGCCGCCGCGGCGGCCGCCAGGAATATCCACAGATCCTGTGGAGCGTCCCTGTTCCATTTCAATAGGGAGAGCGACAGGAACCCCGCCGCATTCAGCGGCATGAGCCATGCCCGGGGGCGCAACACGTCGACCCCTTCGAACACCACCCAGTAGACGGCGAAAAGGAGCTGCGCCGACCACAGCGGCGCCCCC
>JAIQFU010000348.1 GCA_020073115.1 Terriglobia bacterium | reverse complement strand
AGCGCGCTCAAGGTTCACCTGCCCGGCATCACCGGCACCATGTCGGTGAACTACGTCTTTATCCTGCTGGCCATCCTGGAGCTCAGTTATTCCGAAACCATGGCGGTGGGCTGCGTCTCCATTTGCATCCAGACCGGCTGGCACGCCACCAGCCGCACCAGGCCGGTCCACCTGTTGTTCAACGCGGCCAGCATCGCCAACGCCTGCGCCGCGGGTTATTTCCTCTACCATGCGGCCGTCCGCCCGGGGCATATCCCGCCGCTGATGGTCGCCGCCGCGGCCTCGGCGTACTTCATCATCAACACGGCGTCGGTAGCCGGGGTGGTTTCGCTCACCGAGAAAAAGAACGCCCTGCGGACCTGGAACGAGTGTTATTTCTGGTCGTTCCCGTATTACCTGATCGGAGCCGCGGTGGCGGCGTTGATCAGCATCGCCAACCGCCGCTTCGGATGGCAGACGTCGGTCCTGATCGTGCCGGTGATCTACTTTATTTACCGTTCCTACCGGCTGTACCTGGGCCGGCTGGAATCGGAGAAGCATCACGCCGAGCAGATGGCGGCGCTGCACCTGCGGACCATCGAGGCGCTGGCGCTGGCCATCGAAGCGAAGGACGAGAACACCCACGAGCACATTCACCGCGTCCAGGTCTACGCGGTGGAGCTCGGCAAGAAGATGGAGCTGCCGAAAGACGACCTCCAGGCCCTGCGGGCGGCCTCCATCCTGCACGATATCGGCAAGCTGGCGGTGCCGGAGCACATCATCTCCAAGCCCGGAAAGCTCACGCCGGAGGAATTCGAGAAGATGAAGATCCACCCCGTGGTCGGGGCGGAGATCCTCTCCCGCGTCGAATTTCCATATCCGGTGGCGCCCCTCGTCCGCGCCCACCACGAAAAATGGAACGGGAGCGGCTATCCGGACGGGCTCAAGGGAGAAGCGATCCCGCTCGGGGCCCGTATTCTATCGGCGGTAGACTGCCTGGACGCGCTGGCCTCCGACCGGCAATACCGGCGCGCGCTGCCGCTGGACGACGCCATGGCGGTGGTGTTCGGGGAAGCCGGGACGAGCTATGACCCGAGGGTGGTCGCGGCGCTATCGGAAAACTACCGGGAATGGGAGAAGCTGGCCGTTTCCCGCCGCAATGAGCACCTGCGCCTCTCCAAGCACGTGAAAGTGCGCAATGGCCACGCGCCCGCCGCCGGGCTGGAAGACTCGGCCAGCGCGCGGCCGGGGGCGGGGCCGAACTTCCTGAGCTCCATCGCAGCGGCGCGGCAAGAGGCCCAGATGTTGTACGAGCTGACGCAGGACCTGGGTAATTCGCTGAATATGCACGAAACGCTTTCCGTGCTGGACAGCCGCCTCAAGCGGCTGATCCCCTACGACGCGATGGCGGTCTACGTGCGCAAATCCCATCACCTGGCGCCGGCCTACGTGAACGGCGAGAATTTCCGGCTCTTCGCATCCCTGGAGATCCCCATCGGCCAGGGACTCTCGGGTTGGGTGGCCGAGACCGGCAAGCCGATTATCAACGGGAACCCCTCCGTGGAACCGGGTTACCTGGACGACCCTAGCAAGTTCAGCACCCTGCGCTCGGCCCTGGCGGTTCCCCTGGAGAGCGCCATGGGGATCGCGGGTGTAATCGCCCTCTACCACGCCGACCGGGCCGCCTTCAATAACGACCACCTGCGCGTCCTGCTGGCCATCAATCCGAAAATCTCGCTGGCCGTCGAAAACGCGTTGAAATACGAGCAGGCCGCCATCTCCGCCACGACGGACGGTCTGACCAGCCTGCCCAACGCGCGGTCGCTGTTCCTGCATTTGGACGCCGATTCAACCAGGTGAACGATCACTTCGGCCAGCTGGTAGGGAACAAGGTGCTGCAGCTGGTAGCGGCGGGGCTGCAGGAAAGCTGCCGCGAGTACGATTACGTGGCCCGCATGGGCGGGGACGAGTTCGTGCTGGTTCTTCCCGGCCTCAGGCCGCAAGACCTGGAGGATAAGCTGCGGCGCATCGAATCGGTCGTACGGGACTCCGGCGCGGCGGTCTGCAAACAGCCGCTGATCGCCATCAGCGCCGGCGCGGCTTTCTACCCGGAAGACGGCGGGGATGCCGAAAGCCTGCTGGCCGAGGCCGACCGCCGCATGTACGCCGCCAAACAGAGCCACAAGAACCGTCCCGCCTCCACCGGACTGGCCGCCCTGCAAGCCGCCCTCGGCGCGCCCACGCCGGAATCCGTCAAATAGCCAACCTTTAAT
Organism: Terriglobia bacterium; assembly: GCA_020073115.1. Classification (GTDB taxonomy): domain Bacteria; phylum Acidobacteriota; class Terriglobia; order Bryobacterales; family Bryobacteraceae; genus BOG-224. The sequence goes on along the minus strand of JAIQFU010000348.1, from coordinate 11,837 downwards.
CACCAGCCGCCGTGGGATTCAGCCCACGACCAGAGCTGACGGGCGAGCTGAAGCTCACCCGAGCGCGCTTTCCCGAAAGCCACCGGCAAGCTGCTGAAAATGTGGAGTGGACCTCCGGCCGGAGGCCCACTCCACCTCGGGCTTCCGAGACCGTGACGGGCTGTCCCGGCCCGTCCCCGCGGAAGCGTACGCCCCCATGGGACAACTTGTCCCATGGGACGATCTGTCCCCTGCCGTGCGGCTTGTTCCCATTGAAAACAAAGAGCTTGGTTGTGGTGCGAAACATGCATTTCAGGTTGCCGGAGCCTAATATATGAAACTTCCAGCAACGCTTCTCCTGACGTTCGCCGCGGCCGGCTTTGCGCTGGCGGGCGAGAAGGTGTCGCCCGACCTGAAGCATGTGGATCCGGGAACCACGGTCACGGCGGTCATCCAGTTCACCAGCACTCCCGACAACGCCACCCTGAAGGCCATCGGCCTGAAAGGCGGCCAGGCCAAGAAGTCTTTCAAGAAATTTCAAGGCGGCGTCTTCACCGTTCCGGCGAGCGCCGTAGCGGAAATCGCCGCCCTTCCCCAGGTGAAATACATTTCCATCGACCGGGTGGTTCGCCCGCGCCTGGACATCACCACCGCCACCGCCGGAGCCGATATCGCCCGGCAGTACGGCTGGACGGGCAGGGGCGTCGCCGTGGCCGTGCTCGACAGCGGCATCGATGCCGGCCTTCGCGATCTGAAAGCGGCCGGTTCCGAAGAGAGCCGCGTGGTCTACAGCGAGAACTTCATAGGCGGCGGCGATGGCGACCTGTATGGGCACGGCACGCACGTGGCCGGCATCGTCGGCGGCAACGGTACGAGTTCCGCCGGGACCGGGCGCGTTTTCCGCGGCATCGCCCCGGAGGTGAACATCGTGAGCCTGCGCGTTCTGGACGAGAACGGCGTCGGCAGCGACAGCGCCGTCATCGCCGCCATGGACCGCGCCGTCGAGCTGAAGGACCGGTACAACATCCGGGTCCTCAACCTTTCCCTGGGCCGGCCGATTCTGGAGTCGTTCGCCAGCGATCCGCTTTGCCAGGCGGTGGAGATGGCCTGGAATGCGGGCATCGTGGTCGTGGTCGCCGCCGGCAATAATGGGCGCGACAACAGCGCGGGCAACCAGGGGTACGCCACCATCACATCCCCGGGCAACGATCCCTACACGATTACGGTAGGCGCCATGAAAGCCAAAGGGACGCCGGACCGCAATGACGACGAGATCGCCAGCTACAGTTCCAAAGGCCCGACCATCGCGGACCACTTCGTCAAGCCGGACCTTCTGGCGCCGGGCAACAACGTCACCTCCCTGCGCGCGGTCAACAGCACGCTGGATACCGCCTATCCGGACAACCGCGTACTGCCTGGCTCGTATGGCGCCGCTTCCGGCCCCGCGGTGTACTACAGCATGAGCGGCACCAGCATGGCTGCGCCGGCAGTGGCCGGAGCAGCCGCCCTGATGCTGCAAAAAGATCCGAACCTGACGCCCGACCAGGTGAAAGCCCGGCTCATGAAGACCGCCGGCAAAGCGTTTCCGACCTACAGCACCGCCACGGATCCGGTAACCGGGCAGACCTATACCAGCCAGTACGACATTTTTGCGGTAGGCGCCGGGTACCTGGATATTTACGCTGCGCTGAACTGCCCCGACCTTCCCATGGGCCGCGCGGTTTCTCCCACGGCGGTTTTCGATGCCGCCACGGGAAGCGTCGTCATCCTGGCCAATTCGGTGGCCTGGGGCGAGTCCGTCGCCTGGGGTGAGTCGGTAGCCTGGGGCGAATCGGTAGTCTGGGGCTCCAGCGTTTTCGGGAGCGCCCTGTCCGTGGCCTGGGGCGAATCGGTGGCCTGGGGCGAGTCGGTGGCCTGGGGCGAATCGGTGGCCTGGGGCGAGAGCGTCACGCAGGGCTTCCACTCTATTTGGAGCACCAGCGTGGCCTGGGGCGAGAATGTCGCCATGGCGGAGAAAGTGTTCGGGATGAAGCCCGAGAAATAGGGCGCGTGGCGCTGAAGCCGAAGGGAGACTACGATGCGTGCGAAATCCATTTATCTCGTTCTCGGGCTTGCCACAGTCCTTTCCGCTGGTCAGACTAAGATCTCCAGAGACCTCACCGCCGTCCAGGGATCGGCTCCGGTGCGGGTGATCCTGCAGTATAGGACTCCTTCGAACCAGGGAAGGCTGCGGCAGCTCGCCGCGAGAGTCGGAGGCGTCGTTACGGAGTTGCCGTCGATCCGGTCCGTCTCATTCTCGATCCCAGCGGACCAGGTCGAGCAACTCGCCGCGGACCCGCAAGTCGATTACATCACCCTGGATCGGCCCGTCCGCAACATGATGGACTACACGGCCGCCGCGGCCAGCGCGAACATCGTCCGCCAGTACGGCTGGAACGGAACGGGCGTCGCCGTGGCCGTGATCGACAGCGGGATCTGCCCCTCCAACGACCTGCGCGAGAGCGGCTTGCCGGGAGCGGCGTTGCTGGCGCGTTCGCGGATCGTGTACCGCGAGTCGTTCCTGCCGCTCCCGGCCGGGGGCTTCGACCGCTACGGCCATGGGACGCATGTCGCCGGCATTCTGGCCGGAAACGGCTGGTATTCGGAACATGTCCCGAACTCCACGCGATCCCTGGAAGGCATCGCGCCCGGCGTGAAGCTGGTGGACCTGCAGGTTCTCGACGGCAACGGGATGAGCAGCGACAGCGCCGTGATCGCCGCACTGGGCCGCGCCATCGAACTGAAAGACCGGTACAACATCCGGGTTGTGAACCTCTCCTTGGGAAGGCCGGTCTATGAGAGCTACCAACTGGACCCCCTCTGCCAGGCGGTGGAAGCAGCCTGGAAAGCCGGGTTGACGGTGGTGGTGGCGGCGGGCAATTTCGGCCGCGACGGGTTCCCCGGCAGCGACGGGTATTGGACGATCACCTCGCCGGGCAACGATCCCCACGTCATCACCGTGGGAGCGATGAAGACCGAAGGGACGCCGGAGCGGGCGGACGACCGCATCGCCAGTTACAGCTCCAAAGGTCCCACCCTGTTCGACGCCGTGGTGAAACCCGACCTGGTGGCGCCCGGCAACCACGTGGCCTCCATCCTCGCGGACCCGGCCCCGGTGTTGGCCGTCCAGTATCCCGGGAATCAGGTCCCCGCGGCTTACTACGGCGGCAGCGGCGCCTCGCAGTACCTGTGGCTGAGCGGGACCAGCATGGCCACTCCCGTAGTCAGCGGCGCGGCCGCCCTTCTGTTGCAGAAAGATCCGGACCTTACGCCCGACCAGGTCAAAGCGCGGCTGATGAAGACCGCCGGCAAGGCGTTTCCGACTTTCAGCACCGTGCTGGACCCGGCCACCGGGCGGGCGTATCGCAGCCAGTACGACATTTTCACGGTAGGGGCGGGGTACGTGGATATCGCGGCGGCGCTGGCGGATCCCAACGTTCCGGCGGGGTCGGCTCTCTCGCCGGCGGCCGTCTATGACGCAGCTTCGGGCAGCACGTACGTCGTCGCTCCGGACGGCTCCGCGTGGTCCTCCTCGGCCGCCTCGGGCCTCGGCGCCGTGTGGGGTCCGCTCTTGCTGGGGCCGGGCGTAAGCGCGCCAGGGGCGGCCTCCGCCGCATGGGGCGCGAGCGCGGCCTGGGGTTCCAGCGCCGCCTGGGGTTCGTCCGCGGCATGGGGAGCGAGCGCGGCATGGGGTTCCTCGGCGGCCTGGGGCGCCACCACGTCCGTCGTGGCGGGAGAGGTGTAATCCGCCGCGTCGCCGGTGGCCGGTTTGGGCCAGCGGTCGTTTTGGTTTGAAAGAACCGGCGGCAGGAAAACGAACGCCGCCGGTTCCGCCGATAAGAACGGTATAACCATGCCACGCCGGTCTCCGTCAATCCGTATCGCGTGGCGCCTTTGCGCGCTGGCGGCCATCCTGGCCGCCAGCGCGCTTTTGAGCGCTCTGCTGGTCCGTCTGGCCCCGGGCTTCGGCGCGGATGAGCGCATGCTCGACCCCCGCCTGAGCGCCGCCAGCGTGGGAGCCATCCGGCGGGAACGTTCGGAGGGTTCCGACATCGCCGGCTACTGCTGGTCTTATGTGCGGCGCCTGGCCCACGGGGACCTGGGGACCTCGGTCTCGCTGGGGCGGCCGGTGAGCGAACTCCTGGCGGAACGGATGGGGGTGACGGCCCGCTCGGCGGCGGCCGGCCTGGGGATCTCCTGGGTGGCGGCGCTGGGCGGAGTCTTCTTGCTGGAAGCGCTAAGGCGGCGAACCTGCGACGCCGCGGCCTCGCTCGCCGCGGGAACGCTGCTCTGCGCGCCCGCCGCGCTGGTCGCCCTGGTTTGCCTGTATGCCGGAGGGACTCCGGGGCTGGCGATCGCCGTGGTCCTGTTCCCCCGGCTTTTCCGTTATGCCAGGGGGATGGTGCGGCAAGCCGCCGCGGCCGAACATGCCTTGGCCGCCGAAGCGCTGGGGGAGGCGCCGCTGCGCATCCTCGGCCTGCACGTCGCGGTCCCCATTGCTCTGGATCTGCTGTCTCTGGCCGCCCTGTCGGTCAGCATGGCGATGGGGGCCGCGATTCCGGTGGAAGCCCTGTGCGATTCGCCCGGCGTGGGTCAATTGGCCTGGCAGGCGGCCGTGGCGCGCGATCTGCCCGTGGTGGTGAACGTGACCTTGCTGATTGCGGGAGTGACCGCCACGGTGAACGCGGCGGCGGAGACGGTCCGGGCGGCCCGGGAGGCGGAAGCATGATGCGCCGCGCCGCGTGCCTATTTCTGGCCGCCATATTCCTGGTCCTGCTGTGCGCCGATTGGGTGGCGCCGTACTCCTTCGCGCGCCAGTTCCGCGATGCGTCTGACTCACTGGCCTGCCGCGCGCACCCGCTGGGGACCGACGCCCTCGGCCGCGACCGCCTCTCCCGCCTGTTGTACGGGGCGCGAATCTCGCTGCTGTTCGCTCCGGCCGCCGCCCTGGTTTCGGTGGGGTTGGCGCTGGCGGCGGCGCTGGCGGCGGCGTCGGCGGGCGGTTGGGCGGAGCGCGCCCTGATGGCCGCGGCCGACCTTTGTCTTTCGCTACCGTGGATCTTCCTGCTGATCGCCGCGCGGGCCATGTTGCCGCTCAACGTGGGATCCGGGGCCGCCGCCCTGGTCACCTTCGGGCTGCTCGGGTTGCTGGGCTGGGCGGGTCCCGCCCGCGTCATGACCGCGGCGGCGCGGCGGCGTCTGCGCTCGGATTTCGCGCTCCTGGCGCGCGCTGCTTGCGCCAGCGCCTCGGTCCGCTCGTTGTACTCAACGATGCGCGTGCTCAGCTCTTCGATGGCCGCCAGCAACGGCTCCAGTGCCCGTTGCAGTTCCGGACTCAGCCCTTCGGCTTTTTCCGGATTCAGGTTGCGAACGTTTCAGCCGATGCGTACCATATATGAGGCGCGCCGGTCTTTGGCTGGCGCTGGCGTTCTGCGCCCGCGCCGCCGCCGCCCAGTGGGGCGGCGAGCTTCGGCTGTCGATCCGCAGCGAGCCGCGGAGCCTGCATCCCGCGCTCGTGGACAGCGATTCCGCGGAGACCCTGCGCTATCTCACCGGCGGGGTGCTGGTTCGGGTGAACCGCCTGACCCAGGAACTGCAGCCCGAGTTGGCCGCATCGTGGAAGCTGGAGAATGGCGGGAGGACTATCGTCTTCCGCCTGCGCCCCGGGCTGTCTTTCTCCGACGGCACGCCGTTCACCGCCGACGATGTGGCCTACACCATGCAGGCCCTGATGGACCCGAACCTGCATTCGCCCACGGGCGACGCCTTCCGCTCCGGCGCCGGCGCCGTCAGGACCGTGGTTCGCGACCGGTACACGGCGGCGGTCGAGTTCCCCGAACGGGTAGCCGGCGTGGCCCGCCTTTTCGACCAGGTGGCGATCCTCTCGCGCGGGTCGCCGCTCAAGGAGAGAGCTACGCTGGGTCCGTTTCGTCTGTCCGAACACAAACCCGGCTTGTACCTCCTGCTGGCCCGCAATCCGAACTACTGGAAGGCGGAGAACGGCCGGCGCCTGCCGTACCTCGACGCCGTGCGCCTGGAGATCCAGCAGAACCGTGAGATCGAGCTGCTCCGCTTCCGGCGCGGCGAACTGCACGTGATGACGGGCATGGACCCCGACAGCTTCGAGAGCGTGGCGGCCGAGCGCAAGGCCTGGTTCCGGGACGCCGGGCCGACGCTGGAAGGCGAGTTTCTGTGGTTCAACATGCGGCCCTCGGCGCCGCTGCCGGAGTACCGGAAGCAGTGGTTCCGGTCGCGCAATTTCCGGCTCGCGGTTTCGCACGCCATCCGCCGCGACGATCTATGCCGGGTGGTCTGGCGGGGGCATGCGCTGCCCGGCATCGGGCCCTTCTCTTCCGCCAATCGCTTCTGGTTCAATCAGAAGCTGAAGCCCCACGCCTTCGACTTACGCGCCGCGCGGCAGTTGCTGGCGGACGCCGGGTTCCGGGAAGACCGGGGAACGCTGCGTGACGGCGCGGGCCATCGGGTCGAGTTTTCCGTCGTCACGAACTCCGGCAACCGCGCCCGGGAACGCGCCGCCGCCATGTTGCAGCAGGACCTGGCGGCGCTCGGCATGCGGCTCAACATCGTCACCCTGGATTTCCCGGCGCTCATCCAGCGCATCAGCCAGACCTTTCAGTACGAAGCCTGCCTCCTGGGCCTCATCAACGTGGACCTGGACCCCAACAATGAGATGAACGTGTGGTTGAGCTCCTCGGACAACCACCCGTGGAACCCCGCCCAGAAGAGCCCCGAAACTCCATGGGAAGCGGAAATCGATCAGTTGATGCGGGCGCAGGCGTCGGGGGTCGACGAAGGCCGGCGCAAGGCGTTGTTCGACCGAGTGCAGGAGATCGTCTGGAACGAGGCCCCGTTGCTCTACCTGGTGAACACCGACGCCCTGGTGGCCGCCTCGCCGGCGCTGCGCAACCTGGAGCCCTCCGTGCTCCGGCCGCAATTGCTGTGGAACGTGGAGCGCCTCTACTTCACGGGGGGGAGGTGAGCGCCACGCCGCCGCTGCTATCGGTGGATATCTCCGCCGGCTATCCGGGCAAGCCGCTGGCGCTGGATGGGGTACGGTTCACCGTGGCCGCGGGCGAAATTCTGGGGCTCATCGGCGAAAGCGGCTCCGGAAAGAGCACCATTGCGCTGGCGCTGCTGCGGCTCCTGGAATTGCGCGGAGGCGAGGTGCGCGGCTCGATCCGTTTCGGCGGGCGCGACTTGATGTCGTTGTCGCGGCGGGAGCTGAGGAGCGTGCGGGGTAAGGAGATGGCCATCGTTCTCCAGAGCCCCGTGGCGGCTCTCAACCCGGCGTTGCGTCTCGAAACGCAACTGCGCGAGGCGTGGCGCGCGCATCGGGACGAACCCTGGAGCGAAGGGCGCGAGCATGCCCGCGGGCTGCTCCTCCGCATGGGCCTCCCCGCAGAAGACCGCTTTCTCCGCCGCTATCCCCGGCAACTGAGCGTGGGCCAGGCGCAACGGGTCGTGATCGCCATGGCCGTGATGCACGGACCCAGGCTGCTGATCGCGGACGAACCCACGAGCGCCCTGGACCCGGGTTCCGCCGGCGAGATCCTGGAGCTTTTTCGCGGTCTCAACCGGGAGTTCGGCACCGCGATCCTGTATGTCTCCCATGACCTGCGCTCCGTCGCGGCTCTCTGCCACACGGTGGCGGTGCTGCGACACGGCCGGCTGGCGGATCGCGGCCCGGCGAAACAAATGCTCGGGGAACCGGGCAGCGGCTGCGAAGATCCGGCCTCAAGCCTGGCCGAGGCGCTGCCTCTTGCCTTCGGCTAAAATGCCGCGCATGTATTCGGCGGCCAATTGGGCGTTCTTGTCTACGAACTCCGGGCCAACAGTCCGGCCATCCACCACAGGCAGAGGATGGCACAACTCGAACCCCGCGTAGCCCTTATAGCCGATGTCCAACAGGCCCATCATCTCGCCCAGGCACTTCTCGTCGCCCTTTAAGAGGATTCCGTCCGGGCCCCGATCGTACTCGCCGCCGAAATGCCAAAGCGCCTGGAGCGCACCGATCTCGTTGACGGCTTTGCGAACAGCGCCTTCGTCGAGCCCATGCTCCAGCCGGGCGTCAAAGCACACCTTCAGATGAGGGGAACCCACTTCCTTCACCATTCGCAAGACGTCCGGATAGCCGCGGCTGATCACCGGCGCATGGTTCTGGAGAGCCAGGGTGAGCCCGAAATCCCGGGCGAAACCGGCTGATTCGATCAGGCACTGGCGGCACCACGCCCAGGTCTGCTGCTCGGAAAAGTCCTTATGCTCGGCTTTCCAGACCGCCTGGGCGATATCGTAGCGGCCGCCGCCTTCAGGGAGGAGCGTAACCCCTGGCCAACCCAGGAAGACGCGCACCACCTTCGCGCCCAGATCGGCGGTCATGCGCATTAATTCCCGCGCGTACACCAACTGGGCTTCGCGGTGCTCCGGAATGGGGCTGCTGAAGTCGTTGTTGGCGGCCACGGCGTAGATCTCGATCCCCTGGCCGCCGGCCATCTTCCGGAGTTCCCGGCATCGGGCTCCGGGCATATCGAGCGGGTTGCCGTGGGGGCGTTTGCCGTCGATCTCCACACCCTGGTATCCGAACTTCCTGGCGCGCCCGATCACTTGCTCGACGGTCAGCGCGTCGCCGCGATACCATACGCCGCCGTAGGTGATGCTGTAGAGGCCGATTCGCACATCCGCCGGCCCCCCGGCCGAATGCGCCACGCCCAGCGCCCCGGCTGCCAGGGCCCCCTGGACGAAGCCGCGCCGGCTGGGTGTCTCGCGATCATCTCGGGTCATGAATTCACCATTCCGATTATGGCGCCGGCGGCTGCGGAGCGTGCCGCTATTTCGGGAACTTCGGATCCGCTTTGATCTCCCGGATCTGCAGCACATGGCGCTGCTCGTGGCTGGATATCAGCAGAAACCACTGGTAGGCGTCGCAGCCCTCCCGCTCGACGACGTGGGCCCGGAGATCGCCATCGGTGGTTCTGGCGTACCGCAACATCTCCGCGTGGAGCCCGCGGAGAGCCTCCAGGCCGGCGCGCGCATCGCGCAATTGGCCCTTGGGCTCTTCCGCCGCGATCGCCTTTTGACGTTGGGTCCGGTCGATCCCGTACCAGAGGACGCCCTCGTCGCCGGCCGAGGGCCTCCGGCTCGCCGGCGGTGCTTTCATTGCCTTTTGCAGGTCCTGCCAGTAGATGGGTTCGGCTACCACCAGGTGGTCCAGCACCTCCAGGACGCTCCAGGCGCCCGGGGCGGGCCGGAACCGAAGCTGCGCCGGAGAGAGCCCCGACACTTCTTCCAACAGCCAACTCTCGGTCATTTCGAAGTGCGCGATCAGGCGCTGCCGTTCCAGGGCCGTCAGGGGCGAAGCCGCGGCGGAACCGGCGGTCAGAGCGCCGACCAGCGAAATAAGCGTGGCGGGCGTGATCCTCATAACGTGCACTATACACCGGCATAAATATTCAGCGCGGAGTTTTCCGGCAGTCCGGAAGTCCGGCGGTCACATGCCCGGGTGGGGAGATAGGATGGGATCGTGGGGCGCGGCCCCAGGCGAATTGAGGTGTCGGATGGAAAAATGGTCCAGTCCGGGGGCGGGCAGCGTGCTCGCGCTGCTCGCCCTCAGCATACCTTCCCTGGCGCTGGAGGCGCCGGCCGGAGCGGAACTCCCGGTCCGGCTCAAAACCAAGGTATCGACCCAAAGCTCCAAGGCCGGCGATGCAGTGGAAGCGGTGGTGATCGCGCCCCTGATGGCCGGCGGCCAGTTCGCCATTCCGGCGGGCGCGACGGTGCGCGGTTCGGTCGTGAAGGTGGCGCAATCGGCCAAGCCGGACGAACGGTCCGTGTTGGTCCTCAACTTCACCGGGATCGAGGTCGGCGGCGACATTCTGAAAATCGCGGCACTGGTTGCGGACGTCGATAACGCGCGCGAGCGTGTCGACGAGCAGGGGCAGATCAACGGGATTCTGGCCTCCGAGACGATCACCGGCCGGCTGGACGCGGGTATCGAGAGTCTCGGCCAGAGGTATGCAGGCTTTGCGGATGTTCTGAGCACGGCCAAAAACGCCGTGCTCAAAGCGCCCGAGAGCGGCATCACCTATGACGCGGGCGTGGAAATGAGCCTCCGGCTGACGGCTCCCCTGGAATTGAAGGCCGCTTTGGGCGCCGGTCCGGCGGAGAAACTCGAGGCGGTGAAAAATGAGGCGGCGCTCGTGGATCTGGCGTCTCGCGAGCCTTATCAGACCGTGGCCGAAAACCCGCCCAAGCCGTCCGACGTCACCAACATCATGCTGATCGGAACGGAGGAGCAGATTCAGAAAGTGTTCGCCGCGGCGGGCTGGAAGAGCGCCGCGGCCCTGAACGCACAGGCGAAGTTCGAAACGGTGCGAGCCCTGGCGGAGAACCGCAGCTACAACGAAGCCCCGGTTTCCGTGCTGCTGCTGGACGGCAAGCCGCCGGACGCAGTCTTCGAAAAGATGAACAACACGTTCGCGCGCCGCCATCATCTGCGGATCTGGCGCCGGCCGGCCACGTTCCAGGGTCAACCGGTGTGGGCCGTGGCCGCAACGCACGATATCGGCATCAGCTTTTCGGAACAGAACCGCACGTTCATCCACCGCATCGATCCCCTCATAGACCGCGAGCGCGCCAAGGTGGTCAACGACCTGATCTAGACCGGCCAGGTTCGAGCCATCTCGCTGGTGGCAACTACATGAGCGAGCAGGCCCAGCGCCGCCGCATCCGCTCCGCCTTCAGCCAATACTTGTCGCCGGCGCTGGTCGAGCAGCTCGCGCATTCGCCGGAGAAGCTCGTGCTGGGCGGCGAAGAGCGCGACATGACCATCCTGTTCAGCGACGTGCGCGGCTTCACCACCATCTCGGAGAGCTTCAAGCACCGCGCCGCTCGACGATGCTGTACACGAAGTCAACGCCTGCGAGGCCGCCCTCGACATGCAGGAGCGCGTCAAGCTGCTCAATCAGAAGCGCGCCGAGGAGGCGAAGACCAAAGGCACCCGCTTCATCGAGCTCAATGTCGGCGTCGGGCTCAATACCGGCCCCTGCGTGGTCGGCAATATGGGCTCCGATCTGCGCTTCGACTATTCGGTGCTGGGCGACAGCGTGAACCTGGCGTCACGGCTGGAGGGCCAGACCAAGACCTACGGCCTGCCGATCATCATCGGCGCGCGCACCGCGCAGGCGGTCAAGGACAAATTCGCCCTGATCGAGGTCGATTTCATCACCGTCAAAGGCAAGACCGAGCCGGAGGTGATCTACACCATCCTCGGCCGCCAAGACGTCGCCGCCTCGGGCGAATACGCGAAATTATATGAGCTCAGCCTAAAAATGCTGGAAAAGTATCGTAGCCGCGAATGGGATTCTGTGATGGCCATCATAGAAGCCAGCCGCGGGACGGCAGATCATTTCGGTCTGGATGGGCTTCTGGAATTATATTGCGAGCGGGTTCGCGCGTTCCGTGAAAGCCCACCGCCCGACGACTGGAACGGGGTCTTTGCCTTGCAGACCAAATAGGCAAGGGCCGGTTACGGCTGGAATAAAGGGTCGGGGGAGACGTTGGCTAGGGGTAGGGTTGGGCTGAAATTGTCATGTCGTCGATGCTGATACGCTTTTGGGGCGTGCGCGGCAGCATTCCGTGCCCCGGCCCGAGCACGGCCCGTTATGGCGGCAATACGCCATGCGTGGAAGTTCGCTGCGGCGACCAGGTGCTGATCTTCGACGCCGTCACCGGCATTCGCGGGCTGGGCCAGGCGCTGTTCGACGAGAACACGGGCCGCGATACCGACATCTTTTTCAGCCATT
>JAIQFU010000347.1 GCA_020073115.1 Terriglobia bacterium | reverse complement strand
CGCTTCAGTTGCCGCAGCAGGCGCCTCACGTGCCTTTCCGTGATCCCCAGTTCTGCGGCTGCCTCCTTCTGCGTGATCAGCTTCTTCTTCGCCTTCTTCAGGGCCACCAGGCGGTCCCGTTCGGCTTGCGTCATCAGTAATTGTCCTTCTTGCACCTCCCCAGCCTGGGCGGTGTCAATAGGACATTTCTACTTTGCGCAAATAGGACATTATCATTTTGCGGCGACACGGCGCCGGCGGCGCCGTTTTAGCGGGAGCCGAAAGTGCTAGAATGATGCGTTCCGGATCGTCATGGAACGCGCCAGCAGAATCATTCGCGGCTTGAGGGGGCCCGGTGGGGAGATCACCTCCGAACGGGTTGCGTGCGCGGCGTGGGGGCCATCGGTCGGCAAGAAAATCGCCGCCCATACGCGCGCGGCGCGCATGGTGCGCACGCGGCTGATCGTCGAGGTGGAAGACCATATCTGGCAAAAGCAGTTGTTCGCGCTGACGCCGCAGATTCTGGGCGCCTTGGCCAGGAACCTGGGCGGGGGCATGGTGGACGACCTGGAGTTCCGGATCGTTCCCCGCCGGCGCGAACCGCAACGCGCCGCCACCGCCGCGCCGGCGCTGGTCGCGGATGAAGCGGAGGGTATCGAGGACCCAATCCTACGCTCCATCTACAGGGCATCCCGTAAAAGGGCGCTGGCGTGAAGATCACCGAACAGGAAGTCCGGTACGTGGCGGACCTCGCCAACCTGACGCTCACGGACGAGGAGGTGGCGCGATTTCGCGGCGACCTCGACGGCATCCTGGAGCATATCGGCAAGCTGAACGAACTGGACCTGGCGGGCGTGGAGCCCATGGCCCAGGTGCTGTTCGAAGGGGCCGAGGCTGACGAACTGCGGATGGACATTCCGCAGCCGCCGCTGGGAAACGAAGCGGCGCTGGCCAACGCTCCGCTGGCCGGCGCGGGTTACTTCAAAGTGCCGCTGGTCATCGAGAGGTAGAAAAACCTTTAATGGGCCACGGATGAACACGGATGAACGCGGATAAAACCAAGACGTTTCTTATCCGTGTTCATCCGTGTTCATCCGTGGCCCATTCCTGTGTTGTTCTATAGAGATCCCCATGAATATCGCTTCCCTCACCATTGACCGCATCCGGCGTGGCCTTCTCGCAAAGGAGTTCAGCGCGGCGGAACTGGCCGCCGAGGCGCTACGGTTCGCCGAAGCGGAAAATCCCAGGACCAACGCCTACCTGCGGCTGGCGCCGGACCGGGCCATGGCGGGGGCGCGGCGGGTAGACGAGCGAATCGCACGCGGCGAAGAGCCCGGGCCGCTGGCGGGAGTCCCGGTGGCGGTGAAGGACGTGATCCTCACCAAGGGCATTACCACCACCTGCGGTTCGAAACTGCTGGAGCACTACGTCCCGCCGTATGACGCGACGGCGGTGGAAAGGCTGGAAGCGGCCGGTGGAATCGTCGTCGGGAAAACGAATTGCGACGAGTTCGCGATGGGGTCCTCCAACGAGAACTCGGCCTTCGGACCGGTGCGCAACCCGGTGGCTCCGGACCGCGTGCCGGGCGGTTCGAGCGGCGGCTCGGCGGCGGTGGTGGCGCAGGGTACGGCGGTAGTATCGTTGGGCTCCGACACGGGCGGATCGATCCGCCAGCCGGCCTCGTTCTGCGGCGTGGTGGGAGTGACCCCGACGTACGGACGCGTATCCCGGTTCGGGCTCACGGCGTTCGCCAGTTCTCTGGACCACATCGGGCCGTTCGCGCGCAACGTCAAGGATGCGGCGACGCTGCTGGGCGCCATCGCGGGCCGGGATGGGCGCGATTCCACCTCGGCGGGCGCGCCGGTTCCGGATTATCCCGCACTCCTGGACGGTTCCGCGAAAGGCCTGAAGCTTGGGCTGCCCCGCGAGTATCTAAAAGATTTGACGAGCGAAACCGGGGACCTGATCGCGCGCGGCGTGGATACGCTGAAACACCTGGGCTGTGAGGTGCGGGAGATCAGCCTGCCCCATACCGATTACGCCATCGCCTGCTATTACATCATCGCGACGGCGGAAGCCAGCTCCAACCTGGCCCGCTACGATGGCGTACGGTACACGTTTCGCTCCGCGAATTCGGAGACGCTGGCGGATATGTACCGCAACACGCGTGGCGAGGGCTTCGGCGCGGAATGCAAGCGGCGCATTATGCTGGGGACCTACGTCCTCAGCGCCGGCTACTACGACGCGTACTATCTGCAGGCGCAGAAGGTGCGGGCCCTGGTGGCGCGGGATTTCGCCGCGGCGTTCACGGGGGTGGACGCCATCGTGGCGCCGGTTTCGCCCTACCCCGCTTTCAAGCTGGGTGAGAAGGTGAACGATCCGCTGGCTATGTACCTTTCCGACATTTTTACGATCACCGGCAGTTTGGCGGGGATTCCGTGCATGAGTGTTCCGTGCGGAAATACTGCCGAGGGTCTGCCGGTGGGATTGCAGATTTTGACCGGGCACTTCGCCGAGACCACGATGTTTCGCCTCGCGGATGCCTTTGAACGAACTCAGAGAAGACCATGCGTTTGAACAGGCCGGCGGAGCCAACTGACCGGCGCACACTCGGAGGGCCACTAGGAGGGCACATGACTCAGAGAATCCAAACGGGGACCACTTTTCCTTTCTCGCTGCCGGGGCTGCCGTATTCGCCCGACGCGCTGGAACCGCATATCGACCGCATGACCATGGAGATCCACCACGGCAAGCACCACGGCGCTTACGTGAACAACCTGAACAAGGCGCTTGAATCGGCGCAGCCACTGGCCGGTAAGACCATCGAGGAACTGCTGGCCAACAACTGCGCCATCGTTCCGGAGAACATACGCACCACCGTGCGGAACAACGGCGGCGGGCACATCAATCACTCGATGTTCTGGAAGATCATGGCGCCGGGCGCCGGCGGCGCGCCGGTGGGGAACGTGGCGCAGGCGATCAACGCGAGCTTCGGCGGGTTCGAGGGCTTCAAGGAGAAATTCAATCAGGCGGCGGCCTCCCGTTTCGGCTCCGGCTGGGCCTGGCTGGTGAAATCGGGCAACAATCTGGATATCATCTCCACGGCCAACCAGGACAACCCGGTGATGGAAGGCAAGTACCCGGTGATGGGGTTGGACGTGTGGGAGCACGCGTATTACCTGAAGTACCAGAACCGGCGTCCGGAATACGTTGCCGCGTGGTGGAACGTGGTGAACTGGCCGGAAGTGGAGAACAGGTTCAACAGCGGAAGGTAGGTGCGTGGCGTGCGCATCATGCCCGCCGTGTGGCTCCCATCCGGCGGGCAGGGATGCCCACGCCACGATTCACGCCACGATTAACGCCCAGTTTCCTTTTTCGCGGATCTCGCGTGGAGGAGCGGGCAGGGCGGCTTTCACCATCTCTACCTCGTTGCGCTCCAGACCGCTGGCCAGCAGGACGCCGCCGTCGCGGCGGACGCGGAGCAGGTCGGGCGCGAGTTGCAGGATGACCTCGGGATTGATGTTGGCCACCACTACGTCCATCGAACCGGAAGCGACCGCGTCCACCGACCCGATGAACCGGTTGGGCAGTCCCCCCTTTCCGGCGATCTCGACGGCGACGTGGTCGATGTCGCAAGCGTAGATCCTCTCCGCTCCGAGCAACTGCGCGGCGCGCGCCAGGATGCCGGAGCCGGCGCCCACGTCGAGCATGCCCATCCCGGGCCGGAGGTAGTCTTCCAGCGCCTCCATGCATAGCTGCGTGCTCTCATGCAGACCCGTCCCGAAGGCCAACCCGGGATTGACGGCAATGCGGAAGCGGCCCGCGGGAGCGGGATCGTCGCGCCACGCGGGGACGAGGTAGAATCGCCGGCCCACTTCCATAGGCTGGAGCAGGTCGCGGGCGGACTGTACCCAGTCGCGCTGCTCCTCCACGCGGAAAGCCGAGCCGGGGTACATCTGGAGAAGCGCGTCGCGGCGCGCGCCGTCTTCGAAAAAGGCGCGCACGCGCCGGGCGTCCAGCTCCACAATCCCGGCGCAGCCGTGCTCCCACAACTCGGCCACGAGAAAGTCCCGGTCGTCCGGGTCGCATTCGATTTCCAGAGAGAACATCGGTTATCTTAAGAATTCACCCGCCATGAAACTACAAGGTATTTTCCCACCAATCGTCACGCCGTTCGACCACAACGGCAACATTTATCCGGCCAAAGTGCAGCACAACCTCGAAAAATGGAACCGCACGGGCCTCAGCGGGTATGTGGCGACCGGCTCCACCGGGGAGAGCGTGATGCTCACCACGGAGGAGAAACGGATGCTGTGGGGGCTGGTGGCGCAGTACGCCGCTCCGGAGAAGCTGCTGATCGCGGGGACCGGGATGGAGAGCGTCCGGGAGACGGTCTGCCTCACCAACACCGCCGCGGAGATGGGCTACAAGGCGGCCCTGGTGCGGACCCCGCACTATTACAAGAACGCGTTCACCAAACCCGAGGCGCAGTTGCTGTTCTTCCGCGCGGTGGCGGACCAGGTGCGGATTCCGGTGCTCATCTACAACTGGCCCCAGACCACGGGGGTGGACGTTCCCGCCGAGGCGGTGGCGGCGCTGGCCGGGCACCCGAACATCATCGGCATCAAGGAAAGCTCCGGAAACATGGAGAAGGTGATGCAACTGGTGCGCGACTGCCCGCCGGGGTTTAACGTGATGGTCGGCTCGGCGCCGACGCTTTGGCCGTCGCTGCTGATGGGGGCCTGCGGGGCGATTCTGGCGTACTCCAATGCCGCGCCGTATTCCTGCATCGCCATCTGGGAAGCGCATTTGAAACGCGAGGAAGAGGCGGGACGGGACTGGCAGAACCGCATCGCCCGCGCGGCGAGGCTGGTCACGGTGAAGTACGGCATCCCGGGGTTGAAGCACGCCATGGATTTGAACGGTTATTACGGAGGGCCTCCGCGGCTGCCTCTGAGCGCGGCGGGAGCGGACGCGCAGAAGGAGATCGAAGACGCGTTCCGGGATTTAAAGGGATAGTACCGGCCACCGGTCTTTGGCGGCGGTACTCAGCGGTCTTCCTCCAGCAGTTTTTCGATCACTTCCACGACGCCCGCGCCGTGGTCCGCTTGGGTCACCATGCCCGCCTGCTCCTTCAGCGAGGGCAATGCGTTCGCTACCGCCACGCCCAAGCCGCAGTGGCGCAGAAACGCATGATCGTTCTCCGCGTCTCCCACACCGACAACCTGCTCCGGCGAAATCGCGAGGATCTTCAGCGCCGCCGCCAGGCCCGTGGCCTTGTTGACCGACGGCGGCAGCACCATCAGCGAGCCCTTGTTGAAGATCATCTGGAGCTCCAGGCCGGCGGCGTGAATCGCATCCAGCACCTTCGGCGCTTCGCTTTCGAGCGTGGCCACGACCACGCGGCCGAGGCTCAAGGGCCGGACGTGGCGGACCGCATCCTGAAAACGGGCGGGAAGGGGCTCCGCGAGGAGCGTCTCGCGGCCGGTCTTCGGATCGTACAGCACCGCGCCGTTCTCGGCCACGATGAGGTCGAAGGCCTCGGGATACCGGAAAACAGAGAGCAAATCGGCGATTTGGCGGCCGGTCACCAGGAGGACGGCGCGGCCCGAGGCGCGCAGGCGGGCAAGGGCGGCCAGGGTGGGCGCGTCCACGTGGCCGGCGGTGGCGAGGGTGCCGTCGTAGTCGGTGGCCAGGGCGCGGTAGCCCATCAATCCCTTACGCTACGCCTCCGCGCAGGAGCGAGGCGGCGGTGAGAGGGGCTGCGCCGCGCAGCCTGATCTGTTCTTCAGACTCGGGCTCTTTGCCGCCCTCGCCGGGGGCCAGGAACAGGTTGGCGTCCACGCCGTGCTGGCGCGTGTAGAGGTCGTAATACCGGCCGTGGAGGGCATACAGCGATTCGTGGTTCCCGCGTTCCACGATGCGGCCCTCTTCCACCACCAGGATCTGGTCCGCGCGGCGGATGGTGGACAGCCGGTGCGCAATCACAAAGGTGGTTCGCCCGCGCATGAGATAGCCGAGACCCTCCTGAATAGCGGCTTCGGATTCCGAATCGAGGCTGGATGTAGCTTCGTCGAGGATGAGGATGCGCGGGTTCGCCAGGATGGCGCGCGCAATAGACACCCGCTGGCGCTGCCCCCCGGAGAGTTTCACCCCCCGCTCGCCCACCACGGTCTCGTATTTCCCGTCGAAGCGTTCGGCGAACTCGTCCACGCGGGCGGTGCGGCAGGCTTCCAGGATCTGCTCCTCCGTGGCGCCGGGGCGCGCGAAGGCGACGTTCTCGCGGATGGTTCCGTCGAACAGAAAAGTCTCCTGCAGCACCACGCCCAACTGTGGCCGGTAGGCGTCCAGCCGCACCGTGGAAAGATCCTGGCCATCGATCAGAACGGCGCCTTCTTCCGGCTGGTGAAACGCGGCGAGGAGGCTGATGATGGTGGATTTCCCGGACCCCGAGGGGCCCACCAGGGCGGTGACGGTTCCTGGCTGCGCATCGAAGCTCACGTCGTGCAGCACCGGCTTGCCGGGGTCGTAGGCGAAGGTGACGCGCTCGAAGGAAACGCGGCCCTCGACCGGGCCAACCGTGCGGGTGCGCCGCGGATCCTCGTCCTCGGGGCGCTCGCGCAGCACCTCTTGCGTACGGTCCAGGCCGGCCAGGGCTTCGGTCAATTGCGTTCCCACCCCGACCATCTGGAACACCGGGGCCACCAGGAATGCCAGGAACGCGGTGAACATGGTGAAGCCGCCGAGGGTCAGGGTTCCGGACAGGATCTCCCGCGCCCCGACATACATCACCATCGCGCCCACGAGCCCCATCAAAACGGTGGCGGAGAAGCTCATCACGGAAATCGCCGTCAGGGTGCGCAGCACGTTCTGGAGCAGGCGCTCGACCCCCCCGGAGAAGACTTGCGCCTCCTGCGCTTCCGCGTGGTAGCCCTTCACCACGCGCACGCCGGCCAGGGACTCGGTGAGCCTGCCGCTGACCTCGGCGTTGATCTTGCCGCGCTCGCGGAAGATGGGACGGATGCGGCTGAAGGCCTTCTGCAGCCCGAAGGCGAACACGGCGATGAAGGCCAGGGCCATACCGGTAAGGACGGGGCTGGTCCAGAGCAGGATCGCCAGGGAGAGAAAAGCCAGCAGGATGGCGCCGGTAAAATCCACGATGCCGGTCCCCAGCAGGTTCCGGAGCCCTTCGACATCGGTCATGATGCGGGAAACCAGCATGCCGGTTTTGTTGGAATCGTAGTAACCCACCGGGAGGCGGCCGATGTGCTCCTGCACACGGCGGCGGAGTTCGGCGATGAGACGCTGCGCTTCCTTGGAGAGCAACTGGGTCAGCGCGAAAGATGTGATGCCCTGGATACAGGTGGCGGCAAGCACAGCCAGCACCAGAGGCTCCAGCATGCCCGTCTGGCGTTTGATGATCACGTTGTCCACCAGGAACTTGGTGGAGCCGGGCAACACCAGCCCGCAGACTTTGTTGATCATCACCAGCAGGAAGCCGAGGGCCAGCATTCCGCGGCGCGGGCGCACCAATTCGAGGATGAGAGGGAGGGCGCTGCGCAGGTGTTCCGAGGTTTTCCCCTTGGGTTTGGGAGGCGACACTAGCTATTAGCGTACAACAACGGGGGAAAACAGCGAACGGTGGGGCGGGGCTTCCGCCGGGAAGCCCGGCAGCGGGGCGGAAGCCCCGCCCCACAACCCCGTTCACAGCTTCTCCACGGGCCAGCGGATGGTGGCCAGGGCCAACAGGACCACCGCCGCAACCGGCGCCAGCAACGA
Organism: Terriglobia bacterium; assembly: GCA_020073115.1. Lineage (GTDB taxonomy): Bacteria > Acidobacteriota > Terriglobia > Bryobacterales > Bryobacteraceae > BOG-224. The sequence goes on along the minus strand of JAIQFU010000347.1, from coordinate 708 downwards.
ACGCACGCCCAGCGCCCTCAGCAGCACCGCGCCCACCACTCCGCCGCAGAGATAGTTGCACCACAGCGTCGCCTGCTTCATCGCTTCGCGAAAGGCCGGCTGGCGCGGAGAGAGGCGCAAAGCGGCCCACCGGCGGCGGGCCCCGCGGTTCGTGGTGCGGTCGTACAACCAGAAGAGATGCTCCACGGTTTTTTCCGCCATTTTGGTCAGGGTACCGGTGACATGCGTGGTGTAAACCGTGAGGGTTCCGGAGGCGGCCAGAGAACCGTTCTGTAAACCCATGGCCAGACCCGCAACCGTCGCCAGGGCCGCCCAGACCGCCGGGCTGGGAGCGGTCGGATGTCCGGGCGGCAACAGATAGAACCCCAACCCGAAGAATGCCACGAGCAGCGCCGCTTCGGCCGCCAGCACGGTAGGCAGAACCATGCGGCGGGGACGCCTCCGCTGCGCCAGCCGAAAGACCACGCCGCTGACGAACACTCCCGCGACGAACATCAAAATGGGATAACCCCGCGCGAGCCCCACGGCCCACCGGCGTTGGCCCCAGCGGTAGGCCATGGCGACGGTGTTACCGGTCATGTTGGCGGTATAGACATGGTAAAGCGCGACCCAGCCCACTACGTCCACGAAGCCGGCCACCCAGGTGAGCCCCAGCGCCACCCACCAACGGCGGCCCTCCAGAGGGTCTCGCATTGAAAAAGCTCATGC
>JAIQFU010000346.1 GCA_020073115.1 Terriglobia bacterium | reverse complement strand
GGGCGCCAGAGGGTGAAACGGGAGCCGGCGACCAGCCTGGCCCCGCCGAGCGAGGCCGAAACCAGGCGGGCCGTCGCCGGATCGAACTCGTAGCTCGACGGTCCCGCGGTGACGATGACGGTTTTTCCGGTCTTGATGCGCACGGGAAAGTCGCTGACGCGAGGCCGCGCCGGGGCGTCCGGCAGCAACTCCACGGCGCGCTGTGCAATCTCGGAGCCATCGGGGCGGGAGAAGGCAACGTGGGCATAGTAGGCCACCCCCGGCTCGACGCTCTGGATGGAATCGAGCGGGAGCGCCAGGTAGCCGGTGGCGTGCGGCGCGGCGTTCACCCTGGCATCCCCTTTGGCGAGTTCGCGGCCGTCCGCGAAGACACTCCAGCGGATTGCCACGGCGGACAGTTCGGTGAAGTCGTATTCGTTGCGGATGGGGACCCGCAGCGAAGGCTGCCCCGGACGGAAGCGCAGGGACTCCGCAACCATCTCGATGGGCGCATACACCGCCTTGGTTTCCCAGTAGTCGCGCTGCGGCTTGCGATCGGCGCTCACGATGCCATCCCAGCCGTCGGTGACGATCTGGAGGTATCGCTCGCCGTTGGCGCGGGTCCTGGTGAGCCCCTGGTCCTGCCACATCCAGATGGCCCCGCCCGCTCCGCTGGGGTGCTGCGTCAGCGCGCGCCACGATTCTTCCAGACCGCCGAACCCGTCCTCCGCATAAGCGTGCGTGTACTCCGTGGCGATGACGGGCCGGTTGGAATGAGCGGCGAGTTGGTCGAGGCTGGAGGGTGGGCGGTAGTGCGGGGCGAAAATATCCACCTCGGGCGGCAGGAAGTCGTCCGTGCGTTGAGGCATCAGGACCGGCCGCGTGGGGTCCGATCCCTTCACCAGCCGGATGGCGGCGAGATGGGTGGCGGTGAACGGGTCTTCGTTGCCGATGGACCACACGATGACGGAGGGGTGGTTCCGGTCGCGGGCGATGGTTTCCTGCGCGCGGAGCAGCCCCGAAGCCACGAACGACGGGTCGTCGCCGTACTCGCCGCCGAAGCCCATGGGGACTTCGTCGATGACGTACATCCCCAGCTCGTCGCACAGCTCGATGAAACCCTCGGCGGGCGGATAGTGCGAAGTGCGGACCATGTTGATGTTGGCGGCCTTCATTAAGCGCAGGTCTTCGAGCCACTGCTCGCGGCGGGTGGCGCGGCCCGTATCGGGGTTCTCATCGTGCCGGCAGACGCCCCGCAGTTTCACCGCCTGGCCGTTGATGCGCAGCACGCCGCCGGCGGTGGAGACCTGGCGGAAGCCGACCTTCAGCGCGCGGGCATGGACCACGGCGCCGCTCTGCGCCAGTTCCACGGTGAGGCGGTAGAGGTTCGGCGTTTCGGCGGTCCAGTGCAGCGGAGCGGCCACGTGGAGGGTGAGGAGGGTGTCGCGCGCCGTGCCGCGGTGCGCCGGAATCGAGAGCGCCGCCCGCTGTGTTTCCTTGCCGTCCGGGCCGGCGAGCGCCGCGCGCAGTTCGTACGGCCCGATCTGGCTGCCGGAAACCAGAATGCGCAGGTTCAGATCGGCATCGCGGAACTGGGCGTCGAACGCCGTGGAGGCTTCCACACGGTCGAGGTAGGCGGCCGCGGGCATGCTTTCCAGCCAGACGTCGCGGTAGATGCCGCCGAGCGACCAATCGTCGTTGGTGTCGAACAGGGAATCCTTGGTGACCTGCCGGACCCGCACGGCCAGGCGGTTCTCGGCGCCGGGCTTCAGCAGGCGGGTGACGTCGTAGCCGAAGCCGGTGAAGCCGCTATCGTGGCGGCCGAGAGGTTCGCCGTTCAGCCAGACTTCGGCCGAAGCCCACACCCCGCCGAAATGCAGCAGCGTGCGCTTTCCCTTGAGGTCGGCGGGCGCCTGGAAGCGGCGGACATAGAAACCTTCGCCGGCCTGCCTGGGCCGCGCATAGATGGGCTCTTCAAAGCCCAGCAGCGCCCAATTGGAAGGGACCGGAACGGGCTGGAAACCGCCGCCCTGGAAGCCTGCCTCATAAAAGCGCGCCAGCCGCTGGGCGGCGGAGGCGTCGGCCGCAAAGGCGAAGTCCCACGACCCGTTGAGAGAGAGCTCCTGCGAGGTCTGCGCCGGCGCGGCGGTGAGCGCCGCCAGCAGTAGTATCGCGCCTCTTGTTCCAATACCCGTCATGGTTCGAGAGTATCATCGTGACGCGGCCTTATTCTCGCGTGGCGCCATTGTCGCGCAGATAAAGACTAACAGGCCTGAATATCTATTGCCGTACTGCGGCGACAGGTCTATACTGAATCCGGCGGGCAGGCATGATGGACCGTCGTCGGGACGGATTCATGCCGGCAGAACCAGCCAGTGAGGAGTGTGCGATTTGCCGTCCTCGTGTCCGAAGTGCCACAGGGTGCTGGAAGAAGACGAGATCTGCTGTGCGCTGGTCCACTACGCATGGCGGTGCACACGGTGCTACAAGCTCACCACCGTCCTGGCGATCCCCTTCGGGAAATGCTTCCTCTGCGGCGGCGACGTGGAGGTGCTTGGGGAACGCGACCTGGGTGACTCGATGCGGTTCCAGGCCGTGCGCGACGCTGTCTCTTTCGAGCTGAATTCATTCCATTTCTTCAGGCTGGCCAGGGAACGGGCCAGGACGCCGGAGCAGGGCATCGTCCTCGAACACCTGTACGAGGAGGGGTTGGAGCACCTGCACCGCTTGGAGGAGAAGTACCACGCTCATCTGGACCCGGAGATGGCGGAACGCGCATCGGACGAGGAGATTTTAGACTCGGACTGGGCGTTTCGAGGGATGCGCGTGGGTGAGGATTCGGCGGTCGAGGAGTTGTACCGGCTGGCGCTGGAGATCGAGCGGCGCGCCCGGGACCACTTCCGCGGCCTGGCGGGCCGGTTTGCGCTGGGCCTGGAAAACGAACTGTGCCGGGAATTGGCCGCCGAAGAGGACGAGCACATCGCCATGCTGGAAACGGAGCTGGAGCAGATAGCCTGAGTGCGCCGCGCCGTTACCACCCGATGTGGATTACACTGCTCTCGCCCGCATTCACCCGAACCCTCACATGCAGGTTCTTCTTCGCCGTTTCGTAGAACCACGTCCGGTCCGATAGCTCTTTCTGCGTCCCGGCTTCCCCATACCTGATTTCTTGGTACCCCACGGTGGAGGGCCGCTCCACATGGTGGATCACCCACTGGTAATCCCGCGCCACCTTGGAATCGATTTGCAGCCGGTAGATCTCGGCGGCGGGAGAGGCATGGATCTGCGTCCAGTCGTTGACCTCGGTTTCCAGCACGAAGAACTCGGCGGCGAGCTGCGGGAAGTAGTGCAGCCCCATCCCTCCCGGGGAATCGAGCGGAATGATGGTCCCGTTGCGCGCGAAGACCGGCAGCGACTCGGTCTTGATGGTGATGGTCCGCCGCCCCTGCGCCACCTCGTTCGTCTCCAGGTTGGTCCAGACGCCCGGCGGCAGATAAAAGGAGCGCTGGCCCGAGGCGTCGCAGATGGGGGCGATCAGCATTTCGTCGCCCAGCATGAACTCGTCGGCGTGGCGGGCGCATTCGGGATCGTCGGGAAACTGGAAGGGCAGGGGATGCCAGAGCGGATACCCCTTCTCGCGGGTCTCCGGTTCGTAGGCGGCGAAGAAGGTCTTCAACTGGCGGCGAAAGCCGCTCAGCTCCAGGGAGCCCGCCTGCACGTCCGGAACAAGCGACCCGACCTGTTTGGCTCTGGCCAGCAGGTCCGGCGGGGCTCCGGCATAACGCGCCAGGTCGAAACCCTGATGGAGCATCGCGGACAGGAAGCCGTGGGTCAGGCGCAAAAGCTCTTCGCGAAGCGAGGCCCAGGAGGGCGGCGGCCCTCCGGAAGCCGCGGGGACGCCGAGATCCCGCCCCGCCGCGTCGTGCAGCGCTTCGAAGACGGCTTTGGGTCTCAGTCCGTACAGAAAGTAGTAGTCCACCCCGGGGGCCTGGACGCGGTACCGGTCGGCCGCGGTGAAATCGAAGCGGAACGGCCCGCCGCCGGGGTGGTACTCGCCGTAGCCCGTGCTTGAAAGGAGGAACGGAACCTCCGTTTCGCCCGCCTTGCCGCGCCAGTCGTAAGTGGGATCGTCACCTCGCCCCAACCCGTAGAATCGCGAGCCTGGGGGCATGGCGCGGTCCCAGGCCACCCCCTTGCCGGCGGTACGCGGCTCGGAAAGGTCCCGCATCAGCGGTTCACCGTCGAAGCGGCGCACGCTCACCAGGACGCCGCGCTTTTGCACGGTCACCTCCAGGTTTTTGGACCGCATCCGCACCGCGCCGGGCGCATCCTCCGCCTTGATCTCGACCGGCTCTTTATCGGCCCGGGCCGCGGCGGGTAGCGGCCCTTCCAGCGAGCGCCGGAAGCGGAAGGAATCGGGCGAAACCCACGTCAGCTCGGCGCTGCCGTGGTCCATCCGGAATTCGATCCGGTTGCCGTGGACGGCGAAGGAGACGATCGCCGCCACCGCCGCCAGCGTCTGCGGAGGCATCAGAGCAAGGCCATTTCGCGCTGGATCTCGCCCGTGACCCGCGCGTCGTTATCCCCCACGAACATATTGACCTCGGAGCGCACGCCGAACTCCGGCAGATAGACCCCGGGCTCGATCGAAAAGCAGGTCCAGGGGGATACGCGCCGTTCGTCGTGCGTCTCGAAATTATCCATGTTGGCGCCGTTCCCGTGGACCTCCTGGCCGATGGAGTGGCCGGTCCGGTGGGTGAACCACTCCCCGTAGCCGCGGCTGCGGATGTAGTCGCGGGCGGCATCGTCCACCTCCCAGCCGCACAGCGGCCGCCGCGCGGCCACGGCGTCCTGCACGCGCCGGATGGCGGCGTCGCGCGCCCCGGTCACGGCGGCGAAAACGTTGCGGATCTTATCCGGCGGGTTGTCGCCGCAGTACGCGGTCCAGGTGATGTCGTAATAGACGGCGTCCGGCTGGTCGAGCTTGGCCCACATATCCAGCAACACCCAGTCGCCGCTGCGGATCGCGGCAGTCGATTCCTCCGTAGGCTCATAGTGCGGGTTGGAAGCGTTGGCATTGGCCCCCACGATGGGGCCGCTGTCGGTGATCAGCCCCGCCTTGGCGAATGCGTCACGCACCAAGAGCTTCACGTCCACCTCGCTCAGGGGCGCGCCGTTGCGCGTGCGCTCGTGGATCAGGGCGAAAGCGCCGGCCCGCGCCCGGTCCACCCGGCGGCCCGCCTCGAGGTGCGATTCGAGCGCCTCCGGCGTCCAGCGCGCCTCGAAAACCTGAATCAGCTCGGCCGAACTGGCAACTTCCACCCCGGCGCTGCGCACCAACTCCACCGTCCCGGCATCCACGGTCGAGACGTACGGAATAGCGCACATCGGCGAGTACTGCATGGCCACGCGGCGCATCCCCGCGGTCAGTTTTCGAATGCCGGCCAACTGCTCCGCCCAGCTCGAATAGGGAATTCGCTCGCCGGGCAGAGCGCCCAGCACGCCGCGCTCGATGCGGTGCTCCATCCCCGTCGGCTCGCCCTCGGCCGGGATCATGTAATACCACCGGCGCGAAGGCGGTTTCGCAACGCTGATGCCCAGCACCCGGTACGAGAGCGGGTCGCGGGCATGGTGATCGAAAAACAACCAGCCATCGAGCTTCTGGTTTCGCAGTTCCTGTTGAATGAGTTGGAGGTTCATGGCGAATTTACAGTTTACGCCGAAAAGCCGGTCGGCAGTCGCCGGTTTCGCCGGCGACTGCCGGCTCACGACTCACGACTGCTTAGACGCCGCTCCAGCTCCTCTTGTGCCATGCCCTCGACTTCGATGAGCTTCATCCGGCCGGTGGCGCCGGTCACGATGCGAACCCGGCTGCGCGGCGCGCCGGCCAACTCCGCAAAAAACCGGATGCACTCCTCGTTGGCCTTGCCGTCCACCGGAGGGGCC
>JAIQFU010000345.1 GCA_020073115.1 Terriglobia bacterium | reverse complement strand
GCTTTCCCCTTCGGTTTCGACGATAATGACCTCCGACGGGACGCCGCGGCCGATCAGGTAGGACCGGCCCACGCCACCCTCGGTGAATACCGGATCGCCTCCGGCGCCGCCGGTCGTCAGAATGCGCGGGGCCAGATTGCGGTTGTACAACTCGAGCGCGTGGTCGAGTCGCGCCCGCAGCACGGGAGAGGGCCGGCCGCGGTACTCCGCCGCGCCCAGCACCAGGATGACGTCGGCGGGCTGCGCTTCATCCCGCGAGGACTGCCGCTCGATGCGGACGGAGAGGTACGCGATCGCGACGAGCGCCGCGGTGGCGAGGATGGCGAACGCGTTCCATACGGCCCGTTTCATCTGCGGTATTCTGAAACGTTCAGAACCACTATTGTAATAAGATGCCCAAGCCCGAGTCGATTACCAGCGCCGCCAACCCTCTGCTCAAGGATGTGCGGCGCGCGATCGTGCGCGGGTCGCTGACGGAAGATGGCTGGTGCGTGGCGGAGACCTTCCACCTGTTGGAAGAGGCGCTGCGGAGCGACTGCGAAGTGACGACAGTTTTGGCGGCCGAATCGGTGCGGTCGGCGGCGGACGCGCACGTCCGCGGGCTTTCGCGCGTCCGCGTGGTGGTCCTGCCGGACGCCCTGCTGGAACGGCTTTCGGGAACGGAGAGCAGCCAGGGCGTGATCTCGCTGGTACGGCCGCCGGGCTGGAAACTGGAGCAGTTGTTCCGCGGTTCGCCGTTCGTGGTGATCCTCGACGGGGTGCAGGACCCGGGCAACGCGGGGGCCATCGTGCGCGCCGCCGAGGCGTTCGGCGCCAGCGGCGTCCTGTTTCTGAAAGGCTCGGTCAGCCCTTATAACCCCAAGACGCTGCGGGCGTCCGCGGGGTCGCTCTTCCGCATCCCGTTTCTGCATGGGGTGGACCCCACCCTGGCCCGCGCCGCTCTGCAGCAGAACAAAGTCGAGTTGTTCGCCGGCGTGCCGGCCCGGCCGGGAGGGCTGACGCGCTCCCTCGCGGATGTCGACTTCACCAGCCGCTGCGGATTGGTGATCGGCAGCGAAGCACGCGGCGTGAGCGAAGAACTGCGCTCGGCGGCGCGGGACATTTCGATCCCCACGGTGGGGGTGGAATCGCTGAACGCCGCCGTCGCCGCGGGAATCCTGCTCTACGAAGCGCGCCGGCAGAGAGCGGGACGCCCATGAGCCTTTTCGACGCCACTCCGCCCGAAGGCGCCGACCGGGGCCTGGCCGCGGACAAAAGCCGCCCTCTGGCCGAGCGCATGCGTCCGGAACGGTTGGAGGACTACATCGGCCAGGAGCACATCCTCGGGCCGGGAAAGCCCCTGCGCGGCCAGATCGAGCGCGACGAGCTCAGTTCGATCATTCTATGGGGCCCGCCGGGCACCGGCAAGACCACCCTGGCGCGCATCATCGCGCGCACGACGCACTGCGAGTTCATCCCTTTCAGCGCCGTGCTCAGCGGGATCAAAGAGATCAAGGCGGTGATGGCCGACGCCGAACGCCTGCGCCGCCTGGGCCGGCGCACCATCCTGTTCATCGACGAGATCCACCGCTTCAACAAGGCGCAGCAGGACGCGTTCCTGCCCTACGTGGAGCGCGGCGACATCATCCTGATCGGCGCCACCACGGAGAACCCCTCTTTCGAAGTAATTTCGGCTCTGCTTTCCCGCTCGCGGGTGTACGCCCTGCGCGGGCTTACGGCGGCCGAGATCGTCACGCTGCTACAGCGGGCCCTGCCCGTACTCGATCTCCGGGGATCCGGCGAACTGCTGGAGCAGATCGCCATTTACGCCAACGGCGACGCGCGGCAGGCCTACAACACGCTGGAAGCCGCGGCGGCCGCGTCCGGCGGCGAACTGACGGCCGAAGCCGTGCAGGACGCCATCAACCGTAAGGTCCTGCTCTACGACAAGGGCGGCGAAGAGCACTTCAACCTCATCTCGGCCCTGCACAAATCCGTGCGGTCCAGCGACGTGGATGCCGCTCTCTACTGGCTGGCGCGCATGCTGGAGGCAGGCGAGGACCGGATGTACATCGCCCGCCGCCTGATCCGGATGGCGATCGAGGACATCAGCCTGGCGGACCCGCGCGCCCTGGAACAGGCTGTGGCGGCGATGCAAGCCGTCCACTTTCTGGGGATGCCCGAAGGCGATCTCGCCCTGGCGCAGGCCGCCATCTACCTGAGCGTCGCGCCGAAATCCGACGCCGCCTACCGCGCCATGGGCTCCATCCGGGACGACGTCCAGCGGACGGTCGCCGAGCCGGTCCCCATGAACCTGCGCAACGCGCCCACGCGCCTCATGAAAGAGTTCGGGTACGGCGAGGGCTACCAGCACGCGCACAGTTTCGAAGATGCCGTTGTGGACATGGATTGTCTACCGGAATCGCTGGCGGGGCGCCGGTATTATTTCCCGAGCGACCGGGGGGTGGAAAAGAGGATTCGGGAGCGACTGGAGGAGATCCGGCGGGCGAAGGAGAGCAAGCGCGGCGCGGAGTGAATTGTGCGGCTTCTGCCCGGCGGAGCGGTTGAGCCGGGCAGAACCCGGCTGCGGGCAAGAAGCCCCGCCCCACAGGAGCGTTACGATTTTTTGTTTAATTTCAGGTTGATTACCGCGTCGCGGCGCGAATCGAACGAGCTCAGGGTCTTGGTGGGACTGGCCAAACCCTGCTCCTTCGAATCCGCCCGGACCTCGTAATCGACGTCGGTGCTGAGCCCGTGGAAGTAGTACGTGCCGTCGGGCTTGGTAATGAAGGACCGGATCTGAAGCGTCTTCAGATTCTTCAGATAGACGACGGCCCCGCCGACAACGGCGTCCTCCGGGGAGGTGACCACTCCCTGCACGTTGCGGGTCTGATCTTCGCCCTTCTTTTTGCCCTGCGCCAGCAGCGCGGGCGCACAGAGCAACACCACCGCCGCAAAAATCGCGAAGCGCCTGCTCACCTCGATCCTCCCCTATTTGGATGCGGCCGCGAGCCGGGCCGTTTCAAGCGCGGAAGCGCGGCTATTTCCAATCCTCGTCCTCTTCTTCTTCTTCATCTTCGAGGAAGTCTTCGTCGTCGTCCTCTTCTTCGTCGAGTTCCTCCGCCGATTCGACTTCGAGCGGGTCGGTCCCGGTCACCCTGAGGTCCGCCCCGCACTCGTCGCAGCTGATGGTGTCGCCTTCGTCTACATCCTCTTCGTCCACGTCAATCGCGCCATCGCATACCGGGCACTTGACCATGCAAATCCTCCCGAAATATTACTGTTACACGATAGTTCGACGCCTTGGCAACATTTATTTCGCGGCCTGCTTCGCCATTCGCCGGCGCGTGGTGGCCGGCACGATACCTTTCAAGCGCAAGTAGAGGAAGAGCTGCGCGCGGTGGGTCAGCTCATGCTCCTTGATCATCTGGACCATCTCCATCCGGGTGAGCCGCTGGCCATCCATCCGGGTGACGATGTGGGCGAAAAAATCGGGCGGCCGGGCGGCCAGTTCCGCCGCGCGCCCCTCCAGCGAATCACCGAGCGCCACGGCCAATTCCGTCTGCCCCGCGTCCCGCGGGAGAGCCGGCATTTGCATTCTCATTTTCTCCCTGAAGTCGGGCCTGGTGAAATCCTCTTCGCCGGCCAGGAGCATGCCCACGAGGCCGTGGCTGGCATCCAGAATATGGCGGGCGATCTCACCGAACGCCATGACCTCGGGCGTGGGGCGGAAATCGAACTCTCCGGGGGGAAAATCCTCAACGGCGGCAATCGTATCCCGGCGGATGGCCTTCCAGGAATCGAGAATCTGTTCCAGTCTGATCATGTCCACATAGTACCGCCGCGCCCGCCTTTTCCCGACGGTATTCCGGCCGCGGGAAGAGAACCGGCGCCAGAACCCGAGCGCCGGCGGTACTCGGTACTCTTCGCACATATTCCGCGCGGTTCGGCTCCTATAATGTATGGTATCCATGCATCAGAAACTAAATGAAAGGGTTGTGGACCGCGACCCGCAGGAAACCGCGGAGTGGACCGAGGCGCTGGACCAGATGATCGACGAGGCCGGCCCCGACCGCGCCGCGTACATCCTCGAACAACTGAGCGAGCGGGCGCGCGCCGCGGGCGCCGACCTGCCGATTCATCTCAACACGCCCTACGTCAACACCATTCGCCCCGAGGAGGAAGTCCCAGCGCCGTATCAAGAGCCTCATCCGCTGGAACGCCATGGCGATGGTGGTGCGCCAGAACAAATACGACCCCAATATCGGCGGGCACATTTCGACGTACGCGTCTCTCGCCACGCTGCTGGAAGTGGGGTTCAACCATTTTTTCCACGCCCATTACGACGACCAGCCGGGCGATCTCGTCTACTTCCAGGGCCACGCCTCACCGGGAGTCTATGCGCGCGCGTTTATCGAAGGCCGCCTGACGGACCAGCAACTCCAGAATTTCCGGCACGAACTGCGCGGCGCGCCCGGGCTGCCCTCGTATCCGCACCCTTGGCTGATGCCCGATTTCTGGCGCTTCCCGACGGTTTCGATGGGACTGGGCCCCATCAATGCCATCTACCAGGCGCGTTTCATGCGTTACCTGGAGAACCGCGGCATGATCCCTGCCACGCCGCGCAAGATTTGGGCATTCCTGGGAGACGGCGAGATGGACGAGCCGGAATCCATGGGCTCCCTGACGCTCGCCTCGCGGGAAAGGCTCGACAATCTCATCTTCGTCATCAACTGCAATCTCCAGCGGCTCGACGGCCCCGTGCGCGGCAACGGCAAGGTCATCCAGGAACTGGAAGCCGCCTTCCGCGGCGACGGCTGGAATGTCCTCAAGGTGATCTGGGGCGGAGACTGGGACCCGCTGCTGGAGCGCGACACGACCGGGCTTCTGCAGAAGCGCATGAGCGAAATCGTGGACGGCGAGATGCAGACCTACGTCACCAAGGATGGCGCCTACGTCCGCAAGAACTTTTTCGGAAAATATCCGGAACTGCTCGACCTTGTGTCGCATTTGAGCGACCAGGACATCCTGCGGCTGCGCCGCGGCGGCCACGACCCGGTAAAGGTATATAACGCCTACAAGGCGGCGGTGGAAACCAGGGGCCGCCCCACCGTCATCCTGGCCCACACCATCAAGGGCTACGGCCTGGGCGAGGCGGGCGAGGGCCGCAACATCACGCACCAGCAGAAGAAGCTCAACGAGCAGGAGATCGCCCATTTCCGCTCGCGTTTCGAGATCCCCATTCCGGAAGAGGCCGCGCGCAACGCCGCGTTCTACCGTCCGCCTCAGGACAGCCCGGAGATGGCCTACCTGCACGAGCGGCGGCGGCAGTTGGGCGGCTACACGCCGGATCGAATGGTGCAGGCCAGCAAGATCGAAGCCCCTCCCCTGGAACTCTTCCGCGACCAGATGGAGGGCTCGGGGGGACGCGAAGTCTCCAGCACGATGGCCTTCGTCCGCGTCTTGAGCCTGTTGCTGAAGGACCCGCGGCTGGGCCAGCGCATCGTACCCATCATTCCGGACGAGGCGCGCACCTTCGGCATGGAATCGCTGTTCCGGCAGTTCGGCATCTACGCCAGCCAGGGCCAGCTTTACCGGCCGCACGACGCCGAGATGTTCCTTTACTACAAGGAATCCAAGGACGGCCAGATCCTGGAGGAAGGCATCACCGAGGCCGGCTCCATGGCGTCCTTCACGGCGGCGGGAACGGCCTACGTGAACTACGGGGTGGAGATGATCCCGTTTTTCATCTACTACTCCATGTTCGGATTCCAGCGGGTCGGCGACCTGATCTGGGCTTTCGGCGACGCGCGCGGGAAGGGCTTTCTATGCGGCGGCACGGCCGGGCGCACCACCCTTTCGGGAGAGGGCCTGCAACACCAGGACGGGCACAGCCAGGTCCTGGCGAGCACGCTGCCCACCTGCGCCGCCTACGACCCGGCGTACGCCTACGAGATCGCCATCATCGTCCAGGACGGCATTCGGCGCATGTACCAGAACCAGGAAGACCTGTTCTACTACCTGACGCTGTACAACGAGAACTACGCCATGCCGCCGATGCCGAACGGGGTCGACCCCGAAAGCGTGGTCCGGGGTATTTACCGCCTCCAGCCGGCCGGAGAGGGCAAGGCGGCGGTGCAACTGTTCGGCAGCGGGCCCATATTGAACGAGGCCCTGCGCGCGCAGAAGATCCTGGGCGAACGCTACGGCGTGCCCGCGGACGTCTGGAGCGTGACCAGTTACAACGAGTTGCGCCGCGAGGCGCTGGCGGCGGAGCGCTGGAACCGGTTGCACCCCGGCGCCGCGGCCAAGACCCCGTACATCCTGCAAGCCCTCGAAGGAGCCGAAGGCCCGATCGTCGCGGCCACGGATTACATGAAGATCGTGGCCGACCAGCTCGCCCCCTGGCTCGCGGGGCGCCTGGAAGCGCTCGGGACCGACGGCTACGGGCGCAGCGACAACCGCGAGTACCTGCGGAAGCACTTCGAAGTGAACGCGGAGTCGATTGCCGCCGCGGCGCTCTCGCGCCTGGCGCGCGACGGCAAATTCGAGGCGGAGAAGGCCAAAGCGGCATTCGGGGATCTGGGCATAGATCCGGAGAAAATCGACCCGGCCAGAGCCTGAGCCAGAAATGGCTTCAACACAGTCCAGCCGCTTTCGTTCATCGAGACGCCGACCACTGCGAAGCCTTGCGCGCCGTGCGCCTTTTGGAATTCCGAAAACCAGGGGATCTCCATCTTGCATCCGGTACACCAGGTCGCCCAGAAATCAAGTAGAACCACCTTGCCGCGGTAGTCCGTTAAACTTATCGTCTTGCCGGTACTGTCTTTCAACGCGAGCTGCGGCGCAGCCTTACGCTCGCTGGCGGGCTGCACGATGGCGCGGACTCCAGGCTGGCCAACGGCAGTGGCGGCGCCGGCCGCTGTGAGCAGCAGTGTCGAAGCACCCATTAGAAAGGTTCGAATTGCAGTGTCGGTCATGCGGCGTCATCCCTGATGAGCACTCAGTTTTCGGTAGGTCTCTCCACGTGATCGATCACGAGGACGTCAACAGGGCCTTTTGACACTTCAAGTTTCAGGCCGAGTTGTTCCTGAAGGGCAGTACGTATAGTTGGTCGGGCAGCGGGGTCCGCCGGTTGGCCGGAAGCATCTGGTCCTACGGGATCTGGGAGCCCGGCGAGGGCATCGTCAATGGCGAATTCCAGATGAAGAGAGAATCTTCCCGTGAACCCGGTCTTATCGATCACCTCGCGGCCCACGATCAGGGAAAGCTGCTTGGCGAACGCCGGCATCGACACACTGAACCCAAGCATAGTCAGTCCTGTGCCGGCCTTTACCAAGCCCGGGCCACATGGAGGAGCCGGCCGCGGCTGGCCTGCCTCCGGCAACGTTGTAAGAACCTCGGCGCAAGCACCTCCCTGCGGCGCCGGCAGTTTGGGCCCACTCTTCACCGCCTGCAAATCGTAGACAGGGAGATCTCTTGTCTCACGGTGCATCGAAAGCTTGAACCGGTCGGCCAGGAGCGTCTGCAGCATCAGCCACATCCGCTTCTGATCGGTGTTGCCCTCCGGCTTGGCCTCGATATCGTAGCCTTCGGTGCTGATCCAGGACGGACCGCCTACCACCTGAAAACCCTGGACCGAATATGCCCTTTGGATGAGCATAGTCAAGGGGGCGTTACCCGCGGTCAACCGGCCGCCGGGCCGATAGCCGACTCCCATGGGGACCGCCATCGAAAGCGGGACAGTAGACGGGCTGCGTTTGATGGATGCGACCGCGAATCGCGGTGGATCGGCGGATTGGCCGAACAATCCATAGGCCGCGACCACGAGCAGACCCGCGACGGTGATCACGCCCGGCTCCGGACCGGTGCGGACGGCTGGCCGCTGCCGGCCCAGCAGCCTGGCGATGCGGTTGGCCAGAGATCCGCCGTTGGCGGCGACTAGGGCGCCCAGGTGCGCTGGGCGGTACGACTCCAACTGCGCCAGCGCGCGCGCATACGTTATCGCATCGCCGCTGATCGACACGGCCACATCGTCGCAACACTGTTCGCGCTCGGCGCGAATGTGCCCCGACACCCACCAGACCGCGGGGTGGTAGAACAGCAGGGATTCGGCCACGCTCTGCAAAATGTTAATCAGATAATCGTGCCGCCGGATGTGCGCCAGCTCATGCAACAGCAGCGCCTCCAGATGCTCAGCAGGCAGACCGCCGAGCGCCCCTACTGGAACCAACACCACCGGACGCAGCCAGCCGACCACCGCCGGCGCCTGCACCAGCGCGGAGACGAGCAACCGCACGGGACGAGAGAGACCAATCTGTGCTCCGAGTTTCCTTAGAGTCTCCTGCCATTCCGGCGGCGCGCGCCGGACCAGCATCGACCGCATGCGCGCGGCAACCACCCAACCTCCCGCCAGGCGAACCCAGAACACCATTGCGCCGGCGAGCCATACCATTACGACCCAAAACAGGAACCGTTCCGACGGCGCGCTGGACACCGCTGCGCGGACGGAATCGGGCAACGTGGTGGTAGTGGCGATGCCGGTGGAGGAGGCGGCCTGGGGAGTGCTTCGGATGCGATAGATGGCTTCCGGACTTGCGTCCGAGGGCGCCATCAGCTCCCAGGTCACGAGCGGAGCCGCCATCATCGCTGCCAGCGCCCCACAGGCGAGCAAGTATCGCGTCTGCAGGCTCGACGTGCGTGCCACACTTCGCCGTGCGGCTGCGTATAGAATCGCAATGAATAAGCCCTGCCAGAGGAAGTGGAGCAGTGTCATCCCGAGGCGTTCCACCCATGGCTGTGAGACCAGCAGTTGCATGTTATTCATGACGGGCTTCCTTTCTCTCTGGCAAAGGAGTCCAACATGCCGCGGATTTCGTCCAGTTCGTCGCGCGTGGCCGGCTGCGCCGTCAGGGCGCCCATCACCAGGCTTCGGGCAGAACCGCCGAAGGCCCTTTTCAGGAGGTCGCCCGCGATCTGCCGCTGCGTTTGCTCCTTCGGGACGCTAGCCTCGTAGACGTGCGATCCGAAGCGCTCGCTGCGGGTGAGCAGGCCCTTTTCGGTCATCAACTGGATCGTCTTCTGCGTCGTGGTGTAACGGTTGTCTTTGCCGAGTTCGTCATGGACTTCCCGGATGGTCGCCATACCCAACCTCCAGAGAACAGCAAGAATGTCGAGCTCGGCAGCGGTTGGAAGAGCAACGGGCGGTCGGTTGCGGCGGGGAGAAGTCATCTGAGTCCACGCGACTACGAATAAAAACGTAATGCAACGAAAAATTCCGTAGCGAGGGAACCACTTGTGAAAAAGGACTCGCGCTGCGCTGGCCTTTCGGGCTGTGTAGTCAACCTACACCTCCAGCGGTCGGTTGCCGGCGCCGGTTTCTTTAGACCGGACAAAAAAACCGGTGGCAATAACCGACCACCGGCGGTACCAAACACGGTACTCTGAATCCGGAACCGGGCGAATTCATCAGTAAGAAGCAGCCGAAGACCGGGGGACTTCATGCTCGTACTGGGAATCGACATCGGCGGCGCGCAGATCAAAGCGGGGATGGTGGACGAGACGGGCGCGATCGCGGCCTCGCGCACCCTCCCCACACCATCCGACCTGGACCGTTTTCAGCCCGATTTGCACGATGCCATCCGCTGGCTGCTGGAGGCGACGGCGCTTCCCGCGGGCGTGGGGGTGGGCTGCAAAGGCCTGATCGACCCGGATACGACGCGGATCGAATTGCTGCCCGGCTCGCTCCATTACCTGGAAGGCCTGCGGCTCAGCGACCTGATCGGGCTGCCGATGGACGTGCCGGTTTTCGCGGACAACGACGCCCGCGTCGCGTTGGCGGGCGAGATGGTCTGGGGCGGCGCGCGCGGCCGTCAAAATGTGGTGATGGTGACCCTCGGCAACGGGGTCGGCGGCGCGGTCGTGGCCGAAGGACGGCTGTTGCGCGGCCACTCGGGCATGGCGGGCCTGCTGGGGCATATCACCGTGGATCCCGACGGCGCGCGCTGCTTCTGCGGGAACCGCGGCTGCCTGGAAACGGTCTTCTCCGCGCGCGCCATTGAAGCCGAGGCGTGGTCCGCCGTGCACCGCGGGTGCTCCTCCTCGCTCACGCGCCTTTTCCGCCAGCAGCCGCAAC
>JAIQFU010000344.1 GCA_020073115.1 Terriglobia bacterium | reverse complement strand
CCTGGTATCCAGCAACTGTACTCCGCGATCGCCGAGGCGGCCGCGGACCCAGGCGGCGTCGACTACCCGCTCCGGCGCCGGATGCGCTGTGAAGGTGGCCGGCTGAACGGCCGGCGCCTCCGTGCTCAACGGCCGGCCTTCCGCCCGCCAGGCGGCGATGCCGCCATCGAGGAGCGCCGCCCGGCCGCCCAGCCCGAGATAGTCGAGGGTGAACCAGACGCGGGTCGCCGGCGGGACGGATTCCGCGCCCGCGTAGACCACGATGCGGCCGGCGTCCGACACGCCGAGCCGCCCGAACGCGTGTTCCAGCGCGCTGACCGGCGGCAGTTCCAGCCGCACGCCGCGCTCGTTGGTGATTGAGATCTCGCCGAGCGTGACCAGCCGCGCTCCGGGGATGTGGCCGGCGTCGTAGTCCTTCTGCGAGCCGACGTGGAGAATCACAAGGGATTCGTCTTTCAGGTGGCCCGCCAGCCAATCGCCTGAGACCAGGATGGACGGGTCGGGGGCCGCGTTAAGGACCAGCGGGGCCGCCAGCAGCGCCAGAGATAACGAGCGGAGTTTCATAGATTGATGTCCTATTTGATTATGCGGCAGATGTCCCCCGTGGGGCACGCCGCGCGAGTGGACGCGGGATCTGGCGGAACGAAGCCGATTTGCGCTGTGAAGAGGGCGCCGGGCAAGGAGGCGGCTGCGGCCGGCCGGGCCGGCGGCGGAGCAAGCGGCTGCGACGCGCACGCCGCGAGGCCGGCCGCAGAAGGCTCCGCATCCTGTTTTTCGGCCTGGCGTTCGCGCTGGGCGCGGCGCAACTCCGCGAGGGCGCGGAAGTAATGGCGCTGGCATCCGGCAAGCTGGCGGGCGAGCCGGTCGAGTATGTTGGGGCCGGTGGCGTCCTCCGCCAGCACGAAAGCGAGCGGCGATTCGGACGGCGCGCCTTCCGCCGTGAGAAAAGCGCTGAGGAGCTGAGCCTGCGCGCGGGTGAGGCGGCGCCGGTTCCAATCCGAATGGACCAGGGTCTCGACGAGGAAATTCTCCAAAGGGCCGACGGGACGGAACTGCTCGCGGTAGTCGGCCGCGAGGGCTTCGAGTTCGGCGGGATCTTCGCCGGGAATGACGAAAGCGCGGGCGTCGATGCCGTGTTTGAGAGCGTTGAAGCGGGAAGCGGCCTTACCCTCTGCCGAGCGGGGGCCGGTGGAACGCTGCGCGTTCAGGCGGTTGGCGGCGATTTGAGCTGCGGTTGCCATAGCATCACAGGGTAGCGGACGAGCGGAGGGGAGTTGCGGGCCGGGGGCGCGCAAGTGATTGAAAAAGCGGGGGAGAAAAAAGTTGTTTGTGGTGTGACTCGGATTCGGCTTTTCCAGCCGCCGTTCCGAACGCCGGCGTGGCAGGCTAAAAGGCCACTCCACGAGCTACGCTGGTTTCACCACTTTCTGGATCTTCCGCACCAGCGACGCCGCTGTGTACGGCTTCTTGATGAAGTACAGCTCCGGCTCGCTGCTGAAACGCGTCATGGCGTC
The DNA here is from genome assembly GCA_020073115.1 of Terriglobia bacterium. Lineage (GTDB taxonomy): Bacteria > Acidobacteriota > Terriglobia > Bryobacterales > Bryobacteraceae > BOG-224. The sequence continues at coordinate 6,205 of JAIQFU010000344.1, read as the reverse complement.
GGATTCCTCGAAGCCGCTGGAGATCACGATTTTCATGTCGGGGCGCAGGCGGCGGATGTAGCGCCAGACTTCGTACCCGTCCATGCGCGGCATGGTGAGGTCGAGCAGCACCGCCGAGAGGCGGTCGTGGAGGCGGCTGAAGAGGTCCGCCCCGTCGTGGCCGTCGGCCGCTTCGAAGACCGTGAACCCGTAGTGCTCCAGCGAGGCGCGCGCGGCGCGGCGCACCACTTCCTCGTCATCGATGATCAGAACGACGCCGGCGGTGGTCCCCAGGGCCGGCGCTTCCAACGCGGCGGGAGACGGCTTGCGGACCGCCGGTTGGCCCAGGGCCGGCAGCAGGACGGTAAACGTGGAGCCTTCCCGCTCCCGGCTCTCGACCCCGATGGCGCCCCCGTGCCCCCGGACAATGCCCAGCGCGGCGGAAAGCCCCAGGCCCCTCCCGGTGAATTTCGTTGTAAAGAAGGGATCGAAAATGTGGGCCTTCACCTCCGGGCTCATCCCGCAACCGGTGTCCTTCACCTCGATGGAAACGTAGGAGCCGGGCGCGGGCGGCTCGGGGCGCAGGGTATCGATGGCGTCGCCGGCCCGGATTTCACGCGCCCCGGTGGCGACCCTCACCACGCCCGGCCGCGCGCCCGTGGCCTCCACGGCGTTCAGGATCAGGTTCATCACAAGCTGCTGGATCTGGCTGGCGTCGCCTTCGATGTCGGGCAAAGCGCGATCCAGGTCCAGCACCAGGTCCACGGTGCGGGGGACGGAGGTGCGGATCAGGCCACTGATGTCGCGCACCAGCGCGGAGGCGTCCACCGGCTCGATCACGAACTTGCCCTTGCCCGCGTACGCCAGCAACTGCCGGGTGAGGTCCGCCGCGCGCTCCGCGGCCTGGATGATATCCTCCAGCATCATGCGCGTGGGGGGGTCGGGCTGGATGGCTTCCAGGACCAGGCTGGCGTTGCCCAGGATGCCCGTGAGCAGGTTATTGAAATCGTGCGCCACGCCTCCGGCCAGCAGGCCCAGGCTCTCCAGCTTCTGCGCGTGGCGCAACTGCTCCTCCAGCCGCCGCCGCTCGCGCCGCATGGAAGATTCCCGCAGTTCGCGCCGCACCGCTGGAGCGAGCCGGGCCAGCCGGTGTTTCAGGATGTAATCGTGGGCGCCCGCCTTCATGGCTTCCACCGCGGCTTCCTCGCCAATGGTCGCCGAAACGATGACGAACGGTACGTCCATGCCGCGCTCCTGCAGCAGGCGCATGGCTTCGGGAAGCGAGAAGTGCGGCATGGAGAAGTCGGATAGCACCAGGTCCCACTCGCGCTCGTCCAGCGCGTCCACCATCCCCGCGGCGCTGTCCACCCGGCGATACGTGGGATTGTACCCGCCGCGCTTGAGCTCCAGGACGATGAGGTCGGCGTCTTCCTCCGAATCCTCTACGATGAGTACGTTCAGTTTCGCCAGCTCTATGACCGGCGCAGTTCCGCTCATACCGCCCCCTCCCTACGCAGGGTGAAAAAAAACGCCGCCCCGCTATCCACCGCCCCCTCCGCCCAGATGCGCCCGCCGTGCCGGCGGATGATCCGGTCCACCATGGCCAACCCGATTCCCGTGCCTTCAAAATCCGAATCCCTGTGGAGCCGCTGAAAGGGACTGAAAAGGCGGCCGGCGTCGGACATGTCGAAACCCGCGCCGTCGTCCCGCAGAAAATAGACCGGACCGGCGGCCTCCAGCTCCCGCGCTCCGAATTCGATATGCGCCGAAGAGCGCTTGCGGGTGAACTTCCAGGCGTTCTCCATGAGGTTGCGCAGCGCCGTCTCGAGCAGCTTGGCGTCCCCCCAGGCTTCGAGGCCATCGGCGATGGCGAACCCGGCATTGCGCCCCGGGTCGCGCGCCGACAACTCCGCCGCGATCCCGCGGACCATCGCGCTGAGATCGACTTTCCCCTCATTCATGGGCGCGCGCGTCACGCGGGAGAAATTCAGCAGATCCTCCACCAGGTCGCACATCCGGCGCGCCGACTTGTCGATCCGTTCCAGGAAGACGCGCCCTTCCGCATCGAGTTGGCCGGCGTGGAACTCCAGCAGCGCGCTGCTGAAACCCGCCATGCGGCTGAGGGGCCCCCGCAGATCGTGGGAAACCGAGTAGCTGAAGGCTTCCAGCTCGCGGTTCACTTCGGCCAGTTCCCGGAGTTGGCGTTCGAGGTGCTGGTTCAGCGCCTTGACCTCGTCTTCGGCCATCCGCCTGCGCGCCATCTCGGCGCGCAGTTCCGCATTGCGTTTCTCCAGGAGGTCCGATTGCCGCGCCAGGAGCGCCGACTTGCGGTGCAGCTCGACGAAGACGCTCACCTTGGAGCGCAGGATCTCCGGGATGAAGGGCTTGGTCATCTAATCCACCGCCCCCAGGGCGTAACCCCGCCGCACGTGATCCTCGCTGCGGCCGAGGGCGGTGAGGAAGATGATGGGCGTGAGGCGCGAGCGCTCCCGGCGCCGGATCAGGGCCGCGGTCTCCAGCCCGTCCATATCCGGCATCATGATGTCCAGGATAATCACGGCGAAATCGGAATCGAGCACCTGGAGGAGAGCTTCGCGGCCCGACTCGGCCTTGACGATCTCCTCCCCCAGGCTTTCGAGAACGGCTTCGGCCGAAAGCAGGTTCTCCGGCTGGTCGTCCACCAGGAGAATCTTGACCGGCTCGACGGGGCCTTCCCGCCCCTCCCCCGCGTCCGCGCGGTCCGGCCATGAAACAGCGCGGGTCATTTTGCGCTTCCCGCCCGGGAGACGTTTTGCCGGCGATTCTGAATCCAGACCCTCATCAGGGAAAGGAGCTGGTCGAGGTCCACCGGTTTGGGAATGTAATCCGCGGCGCCGGATTCGATGCACTTCTCGCGGTCGCCTTTCATGGCTTTCGCCGTAACCGCGATGATGGGAAGATCGCGGAGCGCTTCCACCTGACGGATGGCGCGGATGGTCTCGTAGCCGTCCATCCCCGGCATCATGATGTCCATCAGGACGAGGTCGATGCGCGGGTCGGCGGCCAGGGTCTCAATGCCCGCGCGCCCGTTCTCCGCGTGCAGAACTTCGATTTCGTGCCGCTCCAGAACGCTGGTCAGCGCGAAGATGTTGCGCACATCGTCGTCCACGATGAGCACGCGGCTGCCGGCCAGCTCGTGGTCCGTCTGCCGGAGCTTCTCCAGCTTGAGCCGCTGGTACTCGGAGAGCGCGGATTCGGGTATATGGAGGACGCGAACCATCTCGCCGAGCAACTGCGGCGCGGATCGGGCCGCCCGAACCTCGGGGCGCAGGTCCCCGGCCTGCCCGTCGGGGCTATAAATTACGACGGCTGTGTCGCGTTCCGCCGCCGCTTCCAGCAACTCCGCGACAGGAACCTCCGCAGGATCGCCCGTCACGACCAGGCAATCGTAGGCCCGCTGCTTGAGTTGCTCCACGGCGGCTGCCGGGGAGACATAGTCCGCGCGGACGCCCTCGATCTCCAGCACGTCCTCGATTTCCTGGCGAGCCGCCTCGGCGGCGCGGATCACCAGAACTTCGCGGGAGCCCTTCGCGGCCAACGCGCCGATGCGGCGGAACACGTCTTCCACGACGTCTTTGCCTTCGGCTTTCCGGTAGAACGATGTGGCCCCCAGGGAAAGCCCGCGCCGGCGGTCCTCATAAATCGAGAGGACATGGATGGGGACGTGTCGCAGCTCCGGATCGTGCTGCAACTGGTCGATGACCGCCCAGCCGCTGGTATCCGGGAGGCCGATATCCAGCAGGGCGGCGCAGGGACGGAACTTGCGCGCCATGGCCAGCCCCATGTCGCCGCGGCCGGCGATGACGGCCTTGTACCCGTTCGCGTGCGCCGCATCCAGCAGGATCCGCGAGTACGTGACGTCGTCTTCCACAATCAGGACCACACGGTCGCCGGGATGGAGATCGTCGCGGTCGTCGTCCTGGTCGGGAGCGGGCAGCAGCGGCTTCATCCGCGAGGAGATCAAGTGCTCGCTGAATGAGATCCGCGGCGCCGTCCGGGAGTCGCTCCGGTATTGCCCTACCGCCAGGTACGTTTCCGGCAGATACAAGGTGAAAGTGCTGCCAATGCCGGGCGCGCTGAGCAGCCGGATCTCGCCGCCCAGCAGGTCCGCCAGGTCCCGGCTGATCGAGAGCCCCAACCCCGTCCCGCCGTATTTGCGGCTGGTGGTGCCGTCCGCCTGTTGGAATGCCTCAAAGATGATGCGCTGCTTGTCCGCCGAAATCCCTATGCCGGTATCCTCCACGGAGAAGGCGATCACCGAGCAACGCAGCCTGTACCAATTCCAGTGGGGTTTCCGCAAGCAGGGCCGCTCGCTCGATGCGAACTCCAGGCCCTTGCCGTCGGCCACGTGCCGGAAGTTGCGGTTGACGTAATCGCGAAGGTCCGTGAGCCGCACCTCGCTCGCCTCCACCGCCACGGCGCCCGATTCGATCTTGGAGAGGTCCAGAATGTCGTTGATCAGAGACAGCAGATCGGCCCCGGAAGAGCAGATGGTCTCCGCGAACTTCACCTGCTTGGCCAGCAGGTTGCCGTCCGCGTTTTCGGCCAGCATCTTAGCCAGGATCAGGAGGTTGTTGAGCGGCGTGCGCAGCTCGTGCGACATGTTGGCCAGGAACTCCGACTTGTATTTGGAGGTAAGGGCCAACTGCTCGGCCTTCTCCTCCAGCGCCTGCTTGGCCTGTTCCACCTCGCGGTTCTTGCGCTCCACCTCCGTCTTCTGCTCGGCCAGCAGGCGCGCCTTTTCCTGCAGCTCGGCGTTGGTGCGCTGCAACTGCTCCTGCTGGTTCTTCAGCAGCTCCTCGGAAGCCTGCAGGGTGTTGGCCTGCTGCTCCAGCCGCTTGTTGGTCTTGGTCAGCTCTTCCTGCTGGCTCTGCAGCTCCTCGGCCAGCGCCTGCGACTGCTTCAGCAGCTCTTCGGTGCGCATTGTGGCCGCGATGGTATTGAGCACGATCCCCATCGATTCGGTGAGCTGGTCCAGGAACGCGAGGTGGATTTCGCTGAACTGGTGGAACGAAGCCAGCTCGATCACCGCTTTCACGCGGCCTTCGAACAGCACCGGCAGAACCGAGGCCGCCAAGCATTGGCGAGGCCTCGCCCAGCCCGGAGCTGATCTTGATGTAGTCCTGCGGCACTTGCGTCAGGACGAAGCGATCTTTCTCCAGGGCGCATTGCCCCACCAGCCCCTCGCCCGCGCGGAAGGTGTTGGCCACGGTCTTCCGCTCGCGGTAGGCGTAGCTGGCGAACAGTTTCATCACCGGAAGCTCGGGGTCCTGGGCGTCGTTGATGTAGAAGATGCCCTGTTGCGCGTTCACCAGCGGGGCCAACTCGGAGAGCACCAGTTTGCAGACCGTGAGCAGGTCGCGCTGGCCCTGCACCATGCTGGTGAAGCGGGCGACGTTGGTTTTGAGCCAGTCCTGCTCGGTATTCTTGCTGGTGGTCTCCTTGAGGTTGCTGATCATTTCATTGATCGTGTCCTTCAAGGCCGCCATTTCGCCCTGCGCGTCGAGGGCGATGGAGCGCGTGAGGTCGCCTTTCGTGACCGCCGTCGCCACCTCCGCGATGGCGCGCACCTGGGTGGTGAGGTTGGCCGCCAACTGGTTGACGTTGTTGGTGAGGTCGCGCCAGATGCCGGCCGCGCCGGGCACCCGCGCCTGGCCTCCCAAACGTCCTTCGATGCCCACCTCGCGGGCCACGCTGGTCACCTGGTCGGCGAAGACGGCCAGGGTGTCGATCATGCCGTTGATGGTGTCGGCGAGCTCGGCGATCTCACCCTTGGTTTCGAGCGCCAGCTTGCGCTTCAGGTCGCCGTTCGCCACCGCCGTCACCACCTTGGCGATGCCGCGCACCTGGGTGGTGAGGTTGGCGGCCATGAAATTGACGTTGTCCGTGAGGTCTTTCCAGACCCCGGCCACGCCGCGGACTTGGGCCTGGCCGCCGAGGATCCCCTCCGTGCCCACCTCGCGCGCCACGCGCGTTACTTCGCTGGCGAAGGAGTTGAGCTGGTCCACCATGGTGTTGATCGTGTTCTTCAGCTCCAGGATTTCTCCGCGCACATCCACCGTGATCTTGCGCGACAGGTCTCCATTAGCCACCGCGGTAGTCACCGCGGCGATGTTGCGCACCTGGTTGGTGAGGTTGCTGGCCATGGAGTTCACCGATTCGGTGAGGTCTTTCCACGTCCCGGCCA
>JAIQFU010000343.1 GCA_020073115.1 Terriglobia bacterium | reverse complement strand
CTGGTGCAGTCGTTCGATTTCCGCGTGCTGAAAGCGCTGGAGGCGCTCGCTCCGGAAATGCCCAGGGCGGCTTTGTTCGCCCTTCGCAAGGAAGACTTCGTCTCCATTGCCCGGCGCACGGGCGTGCGGATCGTCTCTCCCGAGTTCCACCTCATCACCGCGCGGCGGGTGGCGGCGGCCCGCGCGGCGGGGATCGACGTGATCACCTGGACCCCCAATCGTCCGCGGCAATGGCGGAAGCTGATCCAGGCGGGCGTTCGGGCGATCATCACCGATGACCCCGCCGCGCTGATCGCGTACCTCAACGAGTAGACGGTTCTATGCCTGCTTCTGGGCCAGCGGACCGATGATGGGAAGCACCACGGCCTTGCCCTGGAAGGCGGAAATCATGACCCACAGCCAGACGACGAAGAACGCCAATCCGATCAGCGGCGTGAGGAAGAAGAAGCTGAAGACGCCGAGCACGGCGCCGAGGATGCTCATGACAATGCTGAGGGCAATCCAGACCGCAAACCAGGCAATGTTGAGGAAAATGGACTGAAACGCGTGGAAGCGCACGGTCCGGTTCCGGTTGTAGGGCTCCAGAACCAGGAACAGAATCCCGGTGATGAACCCGACCAGGTAGGCCAGGCCGGACGCGGCGGCATCGCTCATGCCGGCCGCCGCCGGCGCGTAGGGAGCGGCCCCCACGGGCGGGACCGGGCCCGGCTGGGGCGTGGAGCCAACCCCTACCGCCGGCGCGGCCGCTACCGGTGTTCCGCACTTGGCGCAGAAGCGGCCCTCCACCTGGGAACCGCAAGTCGCGCAAAAAGCCATAGGTATAACCCTCCCCCATAAACTCTAACCGCGCGAGGCGCGTTCCGCAACTATACCCGGTACTACCGGGACCAACCTGCTGGGAGTACGAGCTTTGCGCGAAGCAAAAACAACCGGTGGCGCAGACCGACCACCGGCGGTACCGAGGCCCTATTTTCCGGGAGGTCCCAGCGCCAGCAACGGGATGGCGGCGCCGATCGCGGCGCCGACGATCAATGCCACATTCCCGGCGCCCAGGAAAGAGGCCAACAGGCCGGCCAGGGAGCCGATCCCGGCGCCTACCACCGCGATCATGATTCTCTTGGCCATCGGGCTGTTCTTAATATACGGTACAGCGCTACCTGACCTGGATGACGGTGGCCTGTTTGAGGCGGTCCAACTGGCGGCGCGCGATGTCCGCCCACTGGCCGGCGCGGTCGAGTTTCAGGTAGGTCTTCCAGTGGAAGACCGCTTTCAGGGGATCGCCCGTGCGCTCGCAGACCAGCGCCAGGTTGAAATGGGCATCGGCGTAGGCGGGGTTCAGTTCCAGCGCGCGCCGGTAGTGGGCCATGGCCTCGCTCAATTTTCCCTGCTCGTCATACAGATTGCCGAGGTTGAACTCCGCGAGGGTATAAGCCGGATCGGAGATGATGGCGAGGGTGTAATACTTCTCGGCTTCGGCGAACTTTCGCTGGCGGTAATAGATGGTGCCGACATTGACCAAGGCTCCGGCCGCGCCCGGGTTCAACTCCAAGACCTTGCCGTACGCTTCCAGCGCCTGGTGGACCGGCGCGCCGGTTTCTTCCAACTCCAACCCTTTCTGAAACCAGTCCTCGGCTTCGCGCAGCAGGTTTTGGGCGGGCTTCCGGTCGGGGAATGTTTTGACGTCGGCGAGTTCGGCGGCATCGAAATCGAACAGGATCTGGCCGCTGATGGCCTCCATCTTCTGCCCGGCGACGTGAACCGCGATGCGGCGGCCGTCGGAGACGATGCGGAGCTCCGACAGCGGCTGTTTGACGCCGGTCAGCTTCTGGCGCAGGGAATGGAGCGCAAGCCCGATCTCCCGCGGCCGAATGCGTTTTTCGCGGAGTTTGAGCAGCGTTTTGATGGCGATGAGGTCGGAGAAGGAGTAGGCGTCGGTGCGCGGAATCAGCTCCTGCCGTTCCCAGCTCCGAAGTTGGCGTTCGGTCAGGCTGAACTGCCGCCGAACATCTGCCCGCGAGTACTCTTCTTTAGGGGCCTTCTGGAGCACGCGCCCATTTTAACCCGCCGCCGCCCGATCCAAAAACCAAGTTGCCTGGCGGGCGACGATCCGGGCGGGAATCTTCCTGGGGTCGTACTCGCCTTCCAGAGCCGAGCGCAGCGTCTGCGCCTTGTCGGCTCCGGCCACCAGGAAGACAATGTTCCGGGCGGCCATCAGAACGCCGGGGAGGAGGGTGACGCGCCACTGGTTGAATTGGGGCGCGTAAACGGCCGCGGCGACGCCCTCGCGGTCTTCGAGCAGGGGACTGCCGGGAAAGAGGCTGGCGGTGTGGCCGTCCGGGCCCATGCCGAGGTGCACCACATCGAAGCGGGGCGTCGAAGCAGGCCGGAAGACCCGCCCCACCTCTTCCCCGTAGCGCGACGCGGCTTCGTGGGGTTCGAGCTCGCCGAGGATTCGATGCACGTTCGCTGCGGGGATGCCCGCCGGCTCGATGAGGTGTTCGCGGGCGAGCTTATAGTTGCTGGCGTCATCGGTGGGCGGCACGCAGCGTTCGTCCACCCAGAACAAGTGGACGCGGTCCCAGCGGAAGCCGGAAGCCGCCAGGCGGTCGAATAGCAGGTTGGGCGTGGATCCGCCGGAGATGGCAAGGGTTGCGTCCCGCTCCCCGAGGGCGTCCGCCAGCAGCCGCAGAATGTGGCGCGCGCAGGCCTCGGCCGCGGACGCGGCATCGGGGAGTACGTTGCGGTTCGCGCTCATGGCGATGAGGAGGCCGCCAGGCGGGCGGCGGATGCCAGGGTCCGGTCGAAAACCGCGTCGCGGCGCGTAATGGCGAGCTCCTCGCGCAGCAAGACATAGTCCGTGGGATGCGGCAGGTTGGTGCACTGCGAAATTTCGCCGACCTGGATCGAGAGCCGGTCCTCCATGCGCTCGAGAAGCACGCGGAAGCCGCCGCCGTCCAGTTGCACGCGAAGCCCCCGTCCGGAGAGCGCCGGGTCGGGCTGCAGCTTGAGCTCCGCCCGGATTCCGGCGCCGGCCAGGGCATTCACCACCCAGGCCCCCATGTACCAGGCGAACACGGGCGCACGATCGCCGGCAAAGCACACCCGGACGCTGGAGATCTCCGGCAGGCGCGCCAGGTATTCACGGTTTTCGAAGAGGCGGGACAGCATTTCCCGCCAGCGGGTGAGTTGGGTCCAGGAGAGGTCGCCCAGCAGCGCCGCGCCGCCGGCCAGGGCGGAGATGCCCGCGAGCGCGCGGCCCGCCTCCGGGAGATCCATGCTGTCTACGATCACCTTGGAGGCGATGGCCGAAAGACGAGCGAACTCCGGGGCCGCGAAGAGACGCCCGCTGCGCGACCACAGGATCACGGGCAGGTCGGGCGCGACGAGCGGCTCCAGAACCGAAGGCAGGTCGGCGAGGGAAGCGTCGGAGGCGGTGATCTCGATGCGCTCGCAGCAGATCTGGCGGCGCTCGCCGAAGGGCATCCAGCACTGCGCGTAGACGCGCTCCGCCAGGACCTGCTCGCGGCCGCGCCGCAGGCGGACCAGAATGGTGCGGGCGGGATGTTCGGGCATGAGGGCGGCGATTGTTTCTCCGAGCCCGGCCGGGTCTTCGGTTTCCTCGGCCAGGACGATTAACGTCATGGTGCAGGCGCGCAGGACGCCGGCGCCGCTCTCGGAATGGTCCTTGCCGGTCTGCACCCACAGATCGGATAGCTGGCGGAGGATGTCTTCGGGAGAAACGCGGGCGCTCACGGTTTCCTCCAAGCGTGGCCGCGCCGCGCGAGCATTTCGTCCGCAGCCGCCGGCCCCCACGTTCCCGCGGGGTAGTTGGGGAAGTCGAATTTCGTCTGCCGCCACACGTTCTGGATGGGCTCGACGACCGCCCAGCTTGCTTCCACCATGTCCTGCCGCGTGTAGAGCGTGGCGTCCCCGATGATGGCGTCGAGCAGAAGCGTCTCGTAGGCCGAGGGGGATCGCTCGCCGAAGCTGGCGCCGTAGTTGAAATCCATCGATACCGGGCGGAGCTGCATGCCTGCGCCGGGCCGCTTGGAAAGGAACTTCAGCGAAATCCCCTCTTCCGGCTGGATGCGCAGGATCAGGAGGTTGGGCGAGAGCTCCCCGCCTTCGCCGCCGAAGATGGCCAGGGGCGCGGGATTGAACTGGATGGCGATCTCGGTCACGCGCTTGGGGAGCCGCTTGCCCGTCCGGACGTAGAACGGCACGCCCGCCCAGCGCCAGTTTTCGACGCAGAATGCCACGGCCGCGTAGGTTTCGGTCGGCGATTGCGGATTGACACCCGGCTCCTGCCGGAACCCCGGGACGTCCTCGCTCCCGATGCGCGCCGGCCCGTACTGTCCCGGAACGGCGTTCCCGCGGATCTCATCGGGCGTCATGGCGTGGATGGAGCGCAGCAGCTTGGAGCGTTCGTCGCGCACGGAGTTGGCCCGGAAGCTGGCGCTGGGCTCCATGGCGATGGTGGCCATCACCTGGAGCAGATGGTTCTGAATCATGTCCGCCAGGGCGCCCGCCTCCTGGTAGTAACCGCCGCGGCCTTCCACCCCGATGGACTCCGCCGCCGTGATCTGCACGTGGTTGACGTAGCGGCGGTTCCACAGCGGCTCGAAGATGCCGTTTCCGAAGCGGAAGGCCAGGATGTTCTGCACGGTCTCCTTGCCGAGGTAGTGATCGATGCGGTAGACCTCGGCTTCGTCGAACACCTGGTGCAACTGGCGGCTGAGCTCGCGCGCGCTGGCCAGGTCGTGGCCGAACGGCTTCTCGACGATCAGCCGCCGCCAGCCTTCGCCCTTGTTGAGCCCGGCGGCGCCGATCCCCAGGGCCGCGCGGGCGTACTGGCTGGGCTGGGTCGAGAGATAGAACAACACGTTGCCGCCGGTATGCCGGGCCTGCTCGACTTCGGCCAGCTTGTCGCGCAGGCAGGGGTAGAGCGCGGGGTCGTTGATATCGCCGCCGGTGTAATAGAGGCCCTGGGCGAAGGCGTTCCACACGTCTTCGTCGAAGCCGGCGCCGTCCGAGAACTGTTTGACGGCTTCGAGCATGCGCGCGCGAAACTCGCCGTCGCTCAGGGGCGAGCGCGATACGCCGAGCACGGCGAAGCCCGCCGCGAGCCGCCGATCATATGCCAGGCGATACAGCGCCGGCATGAGTTTGCGTTTGGTCAGGTCCCCCGTGGCGCCGAAGATGACGACCGCGCATTCGGGGGCACGCCGGTCGAACCGCAGGGGATCCTGGAAAGGATTCTCCAGAGGCATTGGTTTCAAGATATCACGGGGGGTTGGTTGAACCCGTGGGGCGGGGCTTCCACCCGGCGCGGCGTTGAGCCGGGCAGAAGCCCGGCTGCGGGGCGGAAGCCCCGCCCCACTACCCCAGGCCTAGTTCGTGGAGCTTGCGGTAGAGGTTCCGTTCGCTGATGCCGAGGATGCGGGCGGCCTGTCCGCGGCGGCCGCCGCTAGCTTCCAGGGCGGCCCGGATGTGCGTCCGCTCCAACTCATCGAGGGTGGGCAGGGTGGAATCGCCCCGCGGGGCGGGACGAGGCGCGCCGCCCACCGCGGGTGGAAGGTGCGCGGGCAGGATCTCCTGGTCTTCGCACACCACCATGGCGGCTTCGATGGCGTGCTGCAGTTCGCGGATGTTCCCGGGCCAGTCGTGCCCTCGCAGGAGCGCCAGGGCCGCCTCGCTCAGGCGCTGGGAGGAGGCGAAGCGCTCGTTCAGGGTAGAGACGAAGTGGTTGGCCAGCAGGTCGATATCGCCGCGGCTGACCTCGCCGATTTCGTCGAGGAAGATGGTCCCGCCGTGGGCCACTTCGAAAAGGCCCGGCTTGGCGCGCTCGGCGCCGGTGAAGGCGCCGCGCTCGTGCCCGAACAACTCGCTCTGCAGAAGGCTCTCCTGGAGGGCGGCGCAATCGACGGTGACGAAGGGCCGCGCCTTGCGGCGGCTGCGGGCATGAATCAGCTTGGCGACGCGTTCCTTGCCGGAGCCGGTCTCGCCGGTGATGAGCACGGTGGAATCGGCGGGCGCCACGCGTTCGATCATGTGCAGAAGGCGGCGGAACTCGGGGCTGTCGCCGACGAAGGAACCGGCGAGGTCCGGCGGGGTCAGCCCGCGTTCCAGGAGGTTGGCGCGTTGCCGCAGCGACCGTCTTTCCAGGGCCCTTTCGATGCGGATCTGCAATTCGTCCAGCGGGCAGGGCTTGACCACGTAATCGAAAGCGCCGGCGCGGATGGACTCGATGGCCGTGTCGATAGTCCCGTGCCCCGTGAGCATGACGATTTCGGCGGCGGGCGCGCGGGCGCGAAGGGTTTTCAGGGTTTCGAGGCCATCCATCCCCGGCAGGCGCAGGTCCAGGAGGATGATGGCGGGATCGAGTTCGGCGGCCTTGGTAATGGCTTCCTCGCCGGAAGCGGCAGCGGCGACCTCGTGGCCGAGACGGCGGAGTTCCCCGGCCATGACGTGGCGGAAGGCGGCGTCGTCATCCACCAGCAGGATGGAGGCGGTGGGGGTCATGGGGTGTGGGGAATCCCCAGAATCCGGGGCGGCGTGGAGTGCGCCTCGGAAGCGGATGCCGGCACGAAAGCCGGCATGGCAGGCCGGAGGCCCACTCCACCCATCATGCTCCCGCCTCCGCGGCCATGGTGGGCAGCACTACCTCGAATGTGGAACCCTCTCCCACGGCGCTCTCCACGCGGATGTCGCCGCCCCAGCGGCGCACGAAATTCAACGACAGAAAGAGGCCCAGGCCCGTCCCGCCCTGGCGCCCGCTGAAGAAGGGCTCGAAGATACGCTGGCGGTTCTCCGGGGAGATGCCGCAGCCGTTGTCCGCCACGCGAATGCGAATCGCCTCGTCCGCTTCGACCCGCACGGCCGCATGGCCACCCGGCGGACAGGCCTGGATGGCGTTCAGCAGGAGATTGATGAGGGCGTGCTGCAATTCCGCTTCATCCGCGCGGATGTGCAGCCCTGGGGGAACCGGCGGGATATCGATGCGGACCGAATGCGCGCGCGCCGTGGGCTCGATCAACCGGCCGACGGCGGCGATGGTGGAGGGGAGGTCCACGATGTCGCCCTGCGAGCGCTGGCCGCGCGCCATCCGCAGGAAGTGCTGGGTGATGCTGCGGCAGCGCAGGATCTGCTCGCGGGCGATCTGGGCATTCTCGCGCGTGCGTTCGCCCGGGGGCGCATCTTTCAGGATCCCTTCCACGCACGTGAGGACGGTGGCCAGGGGCGTGTTCAGCTCGTGCGAGAAGCCGGAGGCGAGGGTGCCGATGGAAGCGAGGCGGTGCGATTCGGCGAGCCGGGCTTCCGCCGCGCGGCGGTCGGAGATATCGCGCCACACCTCCACCACATGGGTCCGCTGCCCGGAGGCGTCCAGAACGGGCGAGGCGTGGACCTCCTCCCAGGCCACGGAACCATCGGCCCTGGGGCGCTCGCAGATGCGGATCTGGCGCGCGCCGGAGTGGAGGCAGGCCGCGGTGGGACAGTCCTCCACGGCGCAGCCGCCCACGCTCAGGTCGCGGCAGCAGCAGCCCAGGGCCTCTTCGCGCGAGTGTTCGGTGCGCAGCAGGAAGGAATCGTTGGCGGCGATGATATGACGCCCGGCATCCAGCACCACGATGCCATCGTCGATGCTGTTGATGATGTTTTCGAGCCGCTCGCGCTGATGGCGCACCTCGCCGACCAGGCCGGTGACGGAATCGGCCATGGCGTTGAACTCGCGGCCCAGCCAGGAAAGCGTGTCGGAGCCTTCGGCGGGGACGCGCCGGCCGAGGTCGCCCGCGGCGATCTGGCGCGCGGCGGTTTCAAAGCGCTGCAGCCGGCGCAGCACGGCGAGCCGGATGATGATTCCGATGGCCCCCACCAGCAGAAGGGTGATGGCCGCCGTGCCGGCCACCAGCCAGCGCAGGTCGCGGGTCATCTCCGCCCGCAGTTCTTCCGCGTCGTAGTCGAGGATCAGGATGCCGTTGATCTTGTGGCTGGCGTCGTGGCAGCGGAAGCACTCTTCGCGATTGCGGATGGGGACTACGGTGCGCAGGATGGTTCCGCCGCGGGTTTCGACGACGCGGCTGGACCCGCGCACGTTGGGCGCGTATTGGTGACAGGCCTGGCAGGTCGGCGAACCGATGCGGAGATCGTCCGCGGGCTCGTGCGTCCCAGCGGGGTAGCGTTCCGTTCCGGTATGGTCCAGGAGCACCAGGCGCTGCACCCCAGCCTGCTTGCGGAAACTGGCGATCATGCGGGCGATGAGCGTGCGGTCGTTCTCGATCATCTGGTGTTCCAGGGCGACGCGGATCAGGTCGCCTTCCGCCAGGGCGGTGGATCGCGCGGTGGCCAGGAGGGAGCGCATGTGGTGCTGCGAATAGAGATAGGCCCCGCCGGCGCAAGCCATGACGACGGCCGCGGTAACACCCACGGCCAGCCCGAAGGTCATGCTGGCGAACGGCAGTTTCACGGGGCGGCCCTCTGAATGGGGGAATGATGCCATAGGGACCCGAAGATAGTCAATAGCGGAAAGGGATCAGGAGACGGGAGACGGAGTCAGGAGTTGGGAGAGAGGAGGCAGGAGTCGGGAGAGAGGAGTGGCGCCTGCCGGAATGTCAGGACAAGCTGGCAGGGCGGGGGCGGGGGGCAGGGTGGAAATGCAGTATTTTCAGGCGTTTTTCTGTGGCCATGGGCGTGCGTAGGCAATGCGCCGGAGGAGCGATATGGAGATGTTGTTGATGGGCGTCTGCCTGAGCATGTTCGGACTGGCAGTGGCGTGCCTGGCGTTCGGCGCGGCCACCCGCACGGACGAGCAGAGCCCGGTGGCGGCGCAGCCTCAGCCCGCGGCGGCCCAGGCGGCGGCCAAAACGCGGTTCTTCGTGGATCCGGTGGCGCTTCCGGCCGGGGCGCAGGCGCGCGTTTCGATCGAGGCGCTTTTGCTGCAGATCGAGAGTCACGTCCGGCTGGAGCAGGCGGCGGCGGAATCGTTTCTGGAGTCTCCGACGCCGGCCCTGCTGCACAGCCGGACTATCTCTCCCCTGGTGAATTGAAAGGCGGACAGGCATGATCGACGGACAATCGGAACTTCTGAGAGGCCTCACGCCGGAAGAGGCCGAGCAGGTGCGCGGGCTGGCCGCGCGCATCACCCTGACTAGCGGGGCGGAACTGTTCACGTTGGGGACGGAAGCAGACAGGCTCTACGTCGTCACGCGGGGACGCATCAAGCTGACGCTCCCCATGCAGGTGCGCGGGCTGGAGCGGAACATTCTGGTGGAAGAGCGGACGGCGGGGCAGATTGTAGGCTGGTCCGCGCTGATTCCGCCCTACCGGTTCACTTTGGCGGCCACCGCCATGGTGCAGTCGGAGGTGCTGGCGATTTCCCGCGACGCGCTGCGGGAGCACTTCGCCGCTTCTCCCAAGGTCGGCTATACCATCGCGATGAACCTGGCCGCGGTGGTGGGGGAACGGCTGCAGTTATTCCAGGCGATGTGGCTGCGCGAGATGGAGCGCATGGTGGAGTTGCGCTGCGCGTGACGGGGGCCTCGATGAGATGGGTAATGCTGGCTGTCCTGGGGATAGGGGTCGCCGGCGGGGCAGGGCCGTATCCTGCCCCGGCCGACGAAGGGCGCGGGAGCGCGCCGCACGAACGGCTGGAGGTCCCTCCGCCGCCTTTCACGGAGGGGTTGTTTCCGTGCTCGAACTGCCATTCCGGAATGCCCGTGAACCGCACGCGCCGGGTGCTCAAGGATATGCACACGGACATCGTGCTGAAGCACGATGAAGCGCATCGCTGGTGTCTCGACTGTCACGACGCGGAGAACCGCGACCGCCTGCACCTGGCGAGCGGCGAGCCCGTCTCCTTCGAAGAATCGTACCTGCTGTGCGGACAATGCCACGGGGAGAAACTGCGCGACTGGCGGGCGGGCGTGCACGGCCGGCGCACCGGCGCCTGGAACGGAACCAAGGGCTACCTGCTTTGCGCCCACTGCCACAACCCGCACCAGCCGCGGTTCAAAGCGCTGGCGCCGAAGCCGGCCCCGTTGCGGCCGGCGCCGCCGAGGTAAGGAGCGAATCCCATGGAGCCCGAGAACAAAGACCAGAGCCTTACCCGGCGGGGGTTCGCTTCCACAGCCGCCGCCGCTGCCGCGGGCTGGATTCTCACGGCCTGCGGCCCCAAGCGCCTGCATGAGATGCCGCGCGCCGGGATCCGCAAAGCCATCGAAGAAATGGAAGCGAAGTACAGCGCGAAGTACGGCGAACCCGTGACGGTCTCCGACGCCCCGGCCATGCCGGGGGTGCAGTTCGCCTACGCGCTGGACCTGTCGCGCTGCATCGGCTGCCGCCGCTGCGTCTACGCCTGCGTGGCGGAAAACAACCAGTCGCGCGACCCGCAGCTTCAGTGGATCCGGGTGAACTCCATGGAAAAGGAGCGGGGCATCGACTTTTCCCATGCGGACCCGTACTACCAGCCTTCCGAAGTTCCGCAGGAGGGGCATTTCTACGTGCCCGTATCCTGCCAGCAGTGCCGCAATTCGCCCTGCACGAAGGTGTGCCCCACGGGGGCGACCTGGACGGAACCCGACGGCATCGTGGTGATCGATTACGACTGGTGCATCGGGTGCCGGTACTGC